>NZ_JBEOYD010000062.1:0-43066 GCF_040296885.1 Streptomyces sp. NPDC001980
CGGCAGTGTGCTGACTTCTCTTCATGCACCCCGCGCGTCAGCCTGGTGGCGGATCATTCACCGCGCCCAGTGAGGAGGCCGACGACCCGTGCCCGCTCCCGCCGCCCAGGCGCCCGCCGCGCCCGCGCCGGCCGCCCCGGCCGCGCCCGTCGCTCCGAAGGCCGCAGCGCCCGCCCCGGCGCCCGCGAAGCCCGCTGCCGCCCCGGCCCCGGCCGCCGCGAAGCCGGCCGTCGCCGCCAAGGCCGCCGCGCCCGCCGCCGAGGCCCCGGAGGGTCCCGAGCTGGTCACGCTGCGTGGCCCCGCCGCGGCCGTCGCGAAGAACATGAACGCCTCGCTGGAGCTGCCGACGGCCACCTCGGTCCGCGCGGTCCCGGTGAAGCTGCTCTTCGACAACCGGATCGTCATCAACAACCATCTGAAGCGCGCCCGGGGCGGGAAGATCTCCTTCACGCACCTGATCGGCTTCGCGATGGTCCAGGCCATCAAGGCCATGCCGTCGATGAACCACTCGTTCGGCGAGAAGGACGGCAAGCCGACCCTGGTCAAGCCGGCCCACGTCAACCTGGGCCTCGCCATCGACCTGGTGAAGCCCAACGGCGACCGCCAGCTGGTCGTCGCGGCCATCAAGAAGGCCGAGACGCTGAACTTCTTCGAGTTCTGGCAGGCCTACGAGGACATCGTCCGTCGCGCCCGCGACAACAAGCTGACGATGGACGACTTCACCGGCGTCACGGTCTCCCTGACCAACCCCGGCGGCCTCGGCACCGTCCACTCGGTCCCGCGTCTGATGCCCGGCCAGTCGGTCATCATGGGCGTCGGCTCGATGGACTACCCGGCGGAGTTCCAGGGCACCAGCCAGGACACTCTGAACAAGCTCGGCATCTCGAAGGTCATGACGCTCACGTCGACCTACGACCACCGCGTCATCCAGGGCGCCGCCTCCGGCGAGTTCCTGCGCGGCGTCGCGAACCTCCTGCTCGGCGAGAACGGCTTCTACGACGACGTCTTCGAGTCGCTGCGCATCCCGTACGAGCCGGTCCGCTGGCTCCGGGACATCGACGCCTCGCACGACGACGACGTCACCAAGGCCGCCCGTGTCTTCGAACTGATCCACTCCTACCGGGTCCGCGGCCACGTCATGGCCGACACCGACCCGCTGGAGTACAAGCAGCGCAAGCACCCCGACCTGGACATCACCGAGCACGGCCTCACCCTGTGGGACCTGGAGCGCGAGTTCGCGGTCGGCGGCTTCGCCGGCAAGGCGATGATGAAGCTGCGCGACATCCTCGGCGTGCTGCGCGACTCGTACTGCCGCACCACCGGCATCGAGTTCATGCACATCCAGGACCCCAAGCAGCGCAAGTGGATCCAGGACCGCGTGGAGCGCCCGCACTCCAAGATGGAGCGCGAGGAGCAGCTGCGGATCCTGCGCCGCCTGAACGCGGCGGAGGCCTTCGAGACCTTCCTGCAGACGAAGTACGTCGGCCAGAAGCGCTTCTCCCTGGAGGGCGGCGAGTCCGTCATCCCGCTGCTCGACGCGGTGATCGACTCCGCGGCCGAGTCCCGCCTGGACGAGGTCATCATCGGCATGGCCCACCGCGGCCGCCTGAACATCCTCGCCAACATCGTCGGCAAGTCGTACGCCCAGATCTTCCGCGAGTTCGAGGGCAACCTCGACCCGAAGTCGATGCACGGCTCCGGCGACGTGAAGTACCACCTGGGCGCCGAGGGCACCTTCACCGGCCTGGACGGCGAGCAGATCAAGGTCTCGCTGGCCGCCAACCCGTCCCACCTGGAGACGGTCGACCCGGTCATCGAGGGCATCGCCCGCGCCAAGCAGGACATCATCAACAAGGGCGGCACGGACTTCACGGTCCTGCCGG
This sequence comes from Streptomyces sp. NPDC001980, assembly GCF_040296885.1. NCBI lineage: Bacteria > Bacillati > Actinomycetota > Actinomycetes > Kitasatosporales > Streptomycetaceae > Streptomyces > Streptomyces sp. NPDC001980. Next base: position 1,884 of record NZ_JBEOYD010000062.1, read on the forward strand.
TCGCGCTGCACGGCGACGCGGCCTTCGCGGGCCAGGGCGTGGTGGCCGAGACCCTGAACATGTCGCAGCTGCGCGGCTACCGCACCGGCGGCACGGTCCACATCGTCATCAACAACCAGGTCGGCTTCACCGCCGCCCCGGAGTCCTCGCGCTCCTCGATGTACGCCACCGACGTGGCCCGCATGATCGAGGCCCCGATCTTCCACGTGAACGGCGACGACCCGGAGGCGGTCGTGCGCGTCGCGCGCCTGGCCTTCGAGTTCCGCCAGGCGTTCAACAAGGACGTGGTGATCGACCTCATCTGCTACCGCCGCCGTGGTCACAACGAGTCGGACAACCCGGCCTTCACCCAGCCGCTGATGTACGACCTGATCGACAAGAAGCGCTCGGTGCGCAAGCTCTACACCGAGTCCCTGATCGGTCGCGGCGACATCACCCTGGAAGAGGCCGAGCAGGCCCTGCAGGACTACCAGGGCCAGCTGGAGAAGGTCTTCACGGAGGTCCGCGAGGCCACCGCGCAGCCGGCCGCCGCACCCGCCCAGGAGCCGCAGGACGGCTTCCCGGTCGCCGTGCCGACCGCGATCTCCACGGAGGCCGTCAAGCGCATCGCCGAGTCCCAGGTCAACATCCCGGACTACTTCACCGTCCACCCGCGTCTGCTGCCGCAGCTGCAGCGCCGGGCGGCGATGATCGAGGACGGCACGATCGACTGGGGCATGGGCGAGACCCTGGCCATCGGCTCGCTGCTGATGGAGGGCACCCCGGTGCGCCTGTCCGGCCAGGACTCCCAGCGCGGCACCTTCGGCCAGCGGCACGCGGTCCTCATCGACAGGGAGACGGGCGCGGACTACACCCCGCTCCTCTACCTGTCCGAGGACCAGGCCCGCTACAACGTCTACAACTCGCTGCTCTCCGAGTACGCGGTGATGGGCTTCGAGTACGGCTACTCGCTCGCCCGTCCGGACGCGCTGGTGATGTGGGAGGCGCAGTTCGGTGACTTCACCAACGGCGCCCAGTCGGTCATCGACGAGTACATCTCGGCGGCGGAGCAGAAGTGGGGCCAGACCAGTGGCGTCACCCTCCTCCTCCCGCACGGCTACGAGGGCCAGGGCCCGGACCACTCCTCGGCCCGCATCGAGCGCTTCCTGCAGCTCTGCGCCCAGAACAACATGACGGTGGCCATGCCCACCCTCCCGTCGAACTACTTCCACCTCCTGCGGTGGCAGGTGCACAACCCGCACCACAAGCCGCTGGTCGTCTTCACCCCGAAGTCGATGCTGCGCCTCAAGGCGGCGGCCTCGAAGGCGGAGGAGTTCACGAGCGGGCAGTTCCGCCCCGTCATCGGCGACGCCTCGGTCGACCCGGCCGCGGTCCGCAAGGTCGTCTTCTGCACCGGCAAGGTCTACTACGACCTGGAGGCCGAGCGGCAGAAGCGCGGCGTCACGGACACCGCGATCATCCGCCTCGAGCGCCTGTACCCGCTGCCGGGTGCGGAGCTCCAGGCCGAGGTCAACAAGTACCCGAACGCCGAGAAGTACCTGTGGACCCAGGAGGAGCCGGCGAACCAGGGTGCCTGGCCGTTCATCGCGCTCAACCTGATCGACCACCTGGACCTGGCGGTCGGCGCGGACGTCCCGGCCGGCGAGCGCCTGCGCCGCATCTCCCGCCCGCACTCCTCGTCCCCGGCGGTGGGTTCGGCCAAGCGCCACCAGGCGGAGCAGGAGCAGCTGGTGCGCGAGGTGTTCGAGGCGTAGGCCTCGCCGCCTCACCGACAGGCCGTAGGGCCCGGTCCCCGTCGCGGGGGCCGGGCCCTACGGCGTTCGTTCCCGGACCCGCACCGGGCCCTCCGCCGTCCGCCTAGGCTGGTAGACGCCCACCACCGGGCATCCACACATGCAGGCAGCAGGAGAGCAACCCATGTACTTCACCGACCGAGGCATCGAGGAACTGGAGAAGCGGCGCGGCGAGGAAGAGGTCACCTTCGAGTGGCTCGCGGAACAGCTCCGCACCTTCGTTGACCTGAACCCCGACTTCGAGGTCCCGGTGGAGCGCCTGGCGACGTGGCTGGCCCGGCTGGACGACGAGGACGAGGAGTAAGGAGCCCTTGGGGCGCCCCGTCAGGGGCGCGGGGCTGTATCCGATGTGCGGCTCCGCCGCGTGAGCGCGACCAGCCCCCACCGGCCCGCAACCGCAGTAGGCCCGGTCGTCGGTCAGTCCCGCGGAAACACCGTCTCGTACGACAGCTCCAGCACCCCGTGCACCATCAGCACCGCCCCCACGACGGCCCACCCCACGCTGCGCCGCCGCATCCCCCACGCGGCGGCCGGCAGGCCCACCGCCACCTCGGCCAGGGCCAGCCGATGGGCCCTCGGCACGCATTCCGCGCTCTGTGCCCCCGACGGCCGGGAGACGGCTCTGGATTCATCCGTCGACATGGACTCACGGTAAGCAATTCATCCGCTTGCCGCCCGATATACGACCCACTCGGGGCTTGTCGAGGTCAACGCCGCACCCAACCAACCACACCCGCGGGTGTCTTGACTTCCCATGCCCGCGATATATCGTGTTTCATGGAAGACGCGATATGGCGCGAGCCGCGCCATCGCGTCGGCGCCCATCCGCCGCGTCCAGCCGTCGCGTCCGGCCCGAGGAGGTCCGCACCATGCCCAAGTCCGAGTGGTCCGTCGCCGAGCCCGAGAAGCTCGACTTCGACACCCCCGTCAGCGACCTGCACGTCCGCATCGTCAACGGAACAGTCAACGTCGTGGGCACCGACGAGGGTTCCACCCGCCTGGAGATCTCCCAGATCGAGGGTCCGCCGCTGGTCGTCACGCACGAGGGCGGCACCCTCACGGTGGCCTACGAGGACCTGCCCTGGAAGGGCTTCCTCAAGTGGCTCGACCGCAAGGGCTGGCGGCGCAGCGCGGTGGTCTCCCTGGCCGTCCCGGCGGACACCCGCGTGGAGGTGGGCGTGGTGGGCGCCGCGGCCGTCGTCTCCGGGATCACCGGCACCTCGGTGGTCAAGGGCGTCACCGGCGACACCACCCTGGTCGGACTCTCCGGCGAGGTCCGCGCGGACACGGTGTCCGGGAACCTGGAGGCCCAGGCCGTCACCGGCAACCTGCGGTTCAACTCCGTCTCCGGCGACCTGACCGTCGTCGAGGGCTCGGGCTCCGCCGTGCGCGCCGACTCGGTCAGCGGTTCCATGATCATCGACCTGGACCCGGACGGCCCGACCGACGTCCGGCTGACCAGCGTCTCCGGCGAGATCGCCATCCGGCTGCCGCACCCGGCCGACGCCGAGGTCGAGGCCAACACCGCGAGCGGCACGATCTCCAACGCCTTCGACGGACTGCGGGTGCACGGCCAGTGGGGCGCCCACAAGATCACCGGCCGCCTCGGCGCGGGCACCGGCAAGCTCCGCGCCACCACGGTCTCCGGCTCCATCGCCCTGCTGCGCCGCCCGCCCAAGGAGGACGACGACGAGCGGGCCGCCTGGACGGCCGAGCCCCCCACGGGCCCGGCAGAACCGGCCGACGGCACGACCGACGCCCCGACCGACGGCACGACCGACAAGAAGGTGCTCTGACATGCCTCCCGTCTTCGCCCACGGCCGTCTCCGCCTCTACCTCCTCAAGCTGCTGGACGAGGCCCCGCGCCACGGCTACGAGGTGATCAGGCTGCTGGAAGAGCGCTTCCAGGGCCTCTACGCCCCGTCGGCGGGCACCGTCTACCCCCGCCTCGCCAAGCTGGAGGCCGAGGGCCTGGTCACGCACACCACCGAGGGCGGCCGCAAGGTCTACGCCATCACGGACGCCGGCCGCGCCGAACTGGCGGACCGCAGTGGCGAGTTGGCCGACCTGGAGCTGGAGATCCGGGAGTCGGTGGCGGAACTGGCCGCCGAGATAAGGGCGGACGTGCGCGGCGCGGCCGGTGACCTGCGCCGCGAGGTGCGCGAGGCCGCCTCCGAGGCCCGGCACGGCGCGGGCACGGGGGCCGGGGAGTACGGCGACCTCGGTGACAAGGAGTCGTGGCGGGCCGCCAAGGAGGAGATGCGCCGGGTCAAGCAGGAGTGGAAGGAGCAGGCCCGCCGCGCCAAGGACGAGAGCCGCCGGGCCCGTGACGAGGCCCAGCGGGCCCGCCGGCAGGCCCAGGAGGCCCAGACCCGGGCACAGGCCCAGGCACAGGAGGAGATGCAGCGCATCGCCCGCCGGGTGCAGGAGCACGTCCAGGACCACTTCGCGCGCGGCGACTGGCCGACCGGAGTCCGCGAGGGCCTCACCGAACTCGCCAAGGAGTTCGGCGATTTCGGAAAGGACTACGGCAAGGAGTTCGGCAAGAATTTCGGCGCCCGCACCGAGCCGGACCCCGGCACCGGCACCGGCACCGGCCCGAACCTGCGCAAGCCGGCACCGGCATCGTCATCCGCACCGGCCCCGGAGTACTCGCAGACCCCGGAGGACTTCCCGGCGCAGTACGTCCCGGCGTGGGCGCACGGCGACGAGACCGACACCGGCGACGCGGCCCGCGACCTCGACCGGCTCCTGGACCGTTTCCGCGACGACATCCGCGACGCGGCCCGCGACCACGGAGTCACCACGGACCAGCTCCGCGAGGCCCGCCGCCACCTCTCGACGGCGGCGGCCCACATAGGAGCGCTGCTGCGCACCCCGAAGCCCTGAGGACCGGCCGTACGGGGTCCGAACGGGGTCCGGGCCCCCTCAGGAGTTGGTCAGCACGATCTTCCCGAACTGGTCGCCGGACTCCAGCCGTTCGAAGCCCTCGCGGGCGCGGTCGAGCGGGAGCAGCTCGTCGATGACGGGACGGACACCGGTGGCGGCGCAGAAGGCGAGCAGGTCCTCCAGTTCGTCCTTGGTGCCCATGGTCGAGCCCACGACCTTCAGCTCTAGGAAGAAGATCCGGGTCAGCTCGGCGTGCGAGGGGCGGTCGCCGCTGGTGGCGCCGGAGATGACGATGGTGCCGCCGGGCCGCAGCGACTTCACCGAGTGGGACCAGGTGGCGGCGCCGACGGTCTCGATGACGGCGTCCACGCGCTGCGGCAGCCGGGCCCCCGGCTCCACCGCCTCGACGGCACCGAGTTCCAGGGCCCGCTTCCGCTTGGCCTCGTCGCGGCTGGTGGCGAAGACCCGCAGCCCCGCGGCCTTGCCGAGCACGATCGCGGCCGTGGCGACACCACCGCCCGCGCCCTGCACGAGGACCGAGTCGCCGGGCCGTACCCCCGCGTTGGTGAAGAGCATCCGATAGGCCGTCAGCCAGGCGGTCGGCAGGCAGGCGGCCTCGGCGAACGACAGTTCCTTGGGCTTGGGCAGGATGTTCCAGGTGGGCACGGCGACCTGCTCGGCGAAGGTGCCCTGGTAGCGCTCGGTGAGGATGGACCGGGGCTCGTCCGGTCCGACCCCGTGCCCGCTCTGCCCGATCACGGAGTGCAGGACGACCTCGTTGCCGTCCTCGTCGACGCCGGCGGCGTCACAGCCGAGGATCATCGGCAGCCGGTCCTCGGGGAGACCGACGCCGCGCAGGGACCAGAGGTCGTGATGGTTGAGGGAGGCGGCCCGAACATCGACGGTACTCCAGCCGGGCCGGGCCACGGGGGCGGGGCGCTCCCCCAACTCAAGGCCGGAGAGCGGCTGGTCGCGGTCGATTCGGGCGGCGTAGACGGCGAACATGAAGCCGACGATAGGGTCCCGGCGCCGGGCGCGAAACCGGACGCCGCTGTGACACATCCCCTCTTGCGCCCGGCGCCTCGCACAAGCGCCCCAAAGAGGCGCTGGGGGTACCCCCGGCCGAAGGCTGGGGGAGGAACTGCGCGCCCAGCCCCCACCCACCGGCACCCGACGGCAGCTCTACCCACCCCCCCATGCGGGGGCCCGGGGGCGGCAGCCCCCAGCACAACGGTCACCTCGTAAGCACCCGAACGGGTGGGAGGGTGGACAAAAAAAGTGGCCCCGCCCAAAAGGAGCGAGGCCACTCGAGCTCACCGCCGGGCAACCCCCTCGGCCCGCGCCGCCGCAGCCACCGCCGCGGTCACCGCAGGCGCGACCCGCTCATCGAAGGGAGACGGAATGACATAGTCGGCCGCGAGATCGTCGCCGACGACCGCCGCCAGCGCCTCCGCCGCCGCGATCTTCATCCCCTCGGTGATCCGGGAGGCCCGCACCTGGAGCGCCCCCGCGAAGATGCCGGGGAACGCCAGCACGTTGTTGATCTGGTTCGGGAAGTCCGACCGACCGGTCGCCACGACCGCCGCGTACTTGTGGGCGACGTCGGGGTGCACCTCGGGGTTCGGGTTGGCCATGGCGAACACGAACGCACCTTCGGCCATCGAGGCGACGGCCTCCTCCGGGACCGTACCGCCGGAGACGCCGATGAAGACGTCGGCGCCGGCCAGCGCGTCCTCCAGGGTGCCCTTGAGCCCGGCCTTGTTGGTGAACCCGGCGACCTGGCGCTTGACGTCGGTGAGGTCGTCGCGGTCGGCCGAGATGATGCCCTTGCGGTCGGCGAGGGCGACGTCTCCGATGCCGGCCTCGACCAGCATCTTCGCGATGGCGACCCCGGCCGCGCCGGCGCCCGAGATGACCGCCCGGAGCTGCCCGATCTCCCGCCGGCTGAGCCGCGCGGCGTTCCGCAGGGCCGCGAGCGTCACGACGGCCGTACCGTGCTGGTCGTCGTGGAAGACCGGGATGTCGACCCGCTCCTGGAGCTTGCGCTCGATCTCGAAGCACCGCGGCGCCGAGATGTCCTCCAGGTTGATCCCGCCGAAGGACGGGGCGAGCCGGACGACGGTCTCCACGATCTCGTCGACGTCGGTGCAGGCGAGGGCGATGGGGACCGCGTCCACGCCGCCGAACTGCTTGAAGAGGATCGCCTTGCCCTCCATCACGGGGAGGGAGGCCTCGGGACCGATGTCCCCGAGGCCGAGCACGGCCGTACCGTCGGTGACGACGGCCACGACGGACGACTTCCATGTGTAGTCGTTGACCAGCTCGGGCTGTTCCGCGATCGCGGTGCACACGCGCGCGACTCCGGGCGTGTACGCGAGGGAAAGGTCGTCCTTGTCACGGAGCGGCACGGTGGCCTGCACGGCCATCTTGCCGCCGCGGTGCAGCGCGAACGCCGGATCGAAGGAATCGAGGGGCTCGGCCCCGCCGTCCTGGTCCGTATTGCCCGACGCGCTGTCGCTGCGAGGATTGACGATCTCCGCTGCCACTTGTCTTACCCCTTAGGTATGCATGGTTTGAGGGTCGGCCGCTCCCGGTGAGGGAGCGGGCGGGCACCGCGCAGGGCCCGATCACTGATACGTACGAGTGGCACGTACGAGCACCTGCGCGACGGGCGCGCCGCACACGCGCCCTGAGCCCCGGATGAGGGGTGTAAAGAACCTTCTTACCGGACGGACAGCGCTCACGACGAGTCGAATAGGCGCAAGGTCACATCACGGATGTCGTAGACAGCCGACAGATGAGCGGCTGAGTGACCGGCAGAAGATCATGGGCCACGGCCCGAGGTGAACCGGCGGTGAACCGAAGATCTTCCGGCCAGAAGGTCGGATTCCCGCAGATGTGCGGGGCGGCGGGTCGAGGAGGAACCGGCCTGACGCGTCACGGGGGTCACCCGTTATCCGATTTTGACATGGTGACACGTCTGCTTGGAGCAATCCCAATGGCAGGATGCCGTAAACCCACGAGGTCGCGACACCCGAAGGTGTGTGTTTCCGTCGACCCATCGGCATATCGGCATATCAGACACATCGGTATATCGGCTTGTCCTACCCACTGCCGGAGGAACCCACCATGACCGCAAGGTCCACCCGTCGTACCACCGCCTCGCGCTCCCAGATTGCCGCGTTCGGTGCGATCGCGGTCGCAGGCGCCCTGATCCTCACCGGCTGCGGTGACCAGACGGACAAGGGCAGCGACAACGGCTCCTCCTCGTCGTCCTCGGCCCCGCTGGCGAGCAAGCTGCCGGACGACATCCGCAAGGCCGGCGTGATCAAGGTGGGCTCGGACATCGCCTACCCGCCGGTGGAGTACATGGAGAACGGCAAGGCCGTCGGTGTCGACCCGGACATCGCGGACGCGCTGGGCAAGCAGCTGGGCGTGAAGTTCGAGTTCCAGAACGGCAAGTTCGACAACCTGATCGTGGGTCTGCAGGCCAACCGCTTCAACGTGATCATGTCGGCGATGAACGACACCAAGGACCGCCAGGACGGCATCGACTCCGACACCGGCAAGAAGGTCGGCAGCGGCGTCGACTTCGTCGACTACTTCACCGCCGGCACCTCGATCCTGGTCCAGAAAGGCAACCCGAAGGGCATCAAGTCCCTGGACGACCTGTGCGGCAAGGTCGTGGCCCTGCAGAAGGGCACCACGTCCGAGGGCATCGCCAAGGCGCAGAGCGAGAAGTGTACGAAGGGCGGCAACAAGGCCATCGACCTCCAGACCTTCGACACCGACCCGGAGGCGCTGCTCCGCCTGAAGCAGGGCGCCTCCGTCGCCGACCTGAACGACTTCCCGGTGGCCGCCTACAACGCCAAGACGTCGGGCAGCGGCAAGGACTTCGAGGTCGTCGGCGAGCAGATCGAGGCCGGCCCGTACGGCATCGCGGTCAGCAAGGAGAACACCCAGCTGCGCGACGCGCTCCAGGCCGCCATGGCCGCCATCATCAAGAACGGCGACTACCAGAAGATCCTGGAGAAGTGGAACGTCACGCAGGGCGCGGTGACCGAGTCGAAGATCAACGGCGGCTCCTGAGCGCCCCGGCACGACTGAAGGGCCGTCACTGTGACTGACACGGTCGACAAGACTCCGGCGCCGTCCGTGCCGCCGGAGCAGATCAAGGCCATCCCGGTGCGCCACTACGGACGCTGGGTGTCCGGCGTCGTGGTCGTCGCCCTCCTGGTGCTGATCGGGATCGCCTTCTCCAACGCGAAGATCAACTACAGCGTCATCCCCGACTACCTCTTCGACCAGGGCATCGTCTCCGGCGCCTGGACCACGCTCTACATCTCGGTGCTGGCCATGGTGCTCGGCGTCGCGCTCGGCGTGGTCCTGGCCGTGATGCGGCTGTCGTCGAACCCGGTCACCAGCACGGTGTCCTGGTTCTACATCTGGTTCTTCCGCGGCACCCCGGTCCTGGTCCAGCTGCTGCTCTGGTACAACATCGCGCTCGTCTTCCCGATCCTCAACCTGGGCTTCTACAAGGACGAGATGAACCAGGTGATGACGCCGGTCCTCACCGCGCTGCTGGGGCTCGGCCTGAACGAGGCCGCGTACATGTCGGAGATCGTCCGCGCCGGCATCCAGTCGGTCGACGAGGGGCAGACCGAGGCCTCGCACGCGCTCGGCATGACCCAGGGCCAGACGCTGCGCCGGGTGATCCTCCCGCAGGCCATGCGGGTCATCATCCCGCCGACCGGCAACGAGTTCATCAACATGCTGAAGACCTCGTCGCTGGCCTACGCGGTCCAGCTCCCCGAGCTGATCAAGAAGGCCACGGACATCTCCAGCACCTCGCTGGCGGTCGTCGAGATGTACTTCGTCGCCTGCATCTGGTACCTGTTCCTGACCACGATCTTCAGCATCGTCCAGTACTACATCGAACGCCGTTACGCCCGCGGCTCCTCGCGCAACCTCCCGCCCACCCCGCTGCAACGGCTGCGGAAGAATCTGGCCCAGTGGGGTTCGTTCCGTCGCCCGGAGGTGGCCCGATGAGCTCTCTCGCCAAGGACATCACCCCGCCGAGCAGCGGCGCCCCGATGGTCAAGGCCGAGGGCGTGCACAAGTCGTTCGGGCTGTCGCACATCCTCAAGGGCATCGATCTGGAGGTGCTGCCGCGCGAGGTGTTCTGCCTGATCGGCCCGTCCGGTTCCGGCAAGTCCACGTTCCTGCGGTGCATCAACCATCTGGAGAAGATCAGCGCCGGCCGGCTGTACGTCGACGGCCACCTGGTCGGCTACCGCCAGCACAGCGACAAGCTCTACGAGCTGAAGGAGAAGGAGGTCGCGGCGCAGCGGCGGGACATCGGCATGGTGTTCCAGCGCTTCAACCTCTTCCCGCACATGACGGCGCTGGAGAACGTCATGGAGGCGCCGGTCCAGGTCAAGCGCGAGTCGAAGGCGTCGGCCCGGGAGCGGGCGCAGCGCCTGCTTGACCGGGTCGGCCTCGGCGACCGTACCGGCCACTACCCGGCGCAGCTCTCCGGCGGCCAGCAGCAGCGCGTCGCGATCGCCCGCGCGCTCGCCATGCAGCCGAAGCTGATGCTCTTCGACGAGCCGACCTCCGCGCTCGACCCGGAGCTGGTCGGCGAGGTCCTGGACGTGATGCGGGACCTGGCCGAGGACGGCATGACGATGATCGTCGTCACGCACGAAATGGGCTTCGCCCGCGAGGTCGGCGACAGCCTGGTCTTCATGGACGACGGCGTGGTGGTCGAGTCCGGCCACCCGCGCGACGTCCTGACCAACCCCCAGCACGACCGGACGAAGTCGTTCCTCTCCAAGGTCCTGTAGACCCGAGGAGCGTTACGGCGCGAAAGGGGCGGTACGAGCATCCTCGTACCGCCCCTCCGGTCTGCCCGGGGTCTGCCCTTCGGTCTACTTGAGGGCGAGCAGCAGCGTGTCCGACGGCGAGCACCACACCGCCCGCGCCTCGCCGAACCCCTTCTCGCGCAGCACGCGCGCGTGCCAGGCGGCCGAGGGCATGTCGCCGTCCGCGTGCTCCCCGTAGATCTCGAACCGCCGGGCGGTCGGCCCGGCGAGCACCGGGTCCTGCGCCGCGAGCTGCCACCACTCGGCCCAGTCCAGCGCCCCCGCCGCCTTGGCCTGATCCATACCCCGATGCCGCCGCGCCCGTTCCGCGGCGTTGATCCGCGGCGTGCTGTCGTCGATCATGTGGTCCGCGTTCATGAAGACACCGCCGTCGCGGACAAGCTCCGCGACCTGACCGTAGAGGGCCGCGAGGGGTTCGCTGTGCAGCCAGTGCAGGGCCGTGGCGGTGAGGACGGCGTCGTACGAGTCGTACGGCAGCCGCGCGGTCCACTCCGGGTCCTTGAGGTCGGCGGTGACGAGCGTGACCCGGTCGTCGCCCGCGAAGGTGCCCTCGGCGATGGCGAGGAGGGCCGGGTCGAGGTCGATTCCGGTGCTCACCGCGTCCGGGAAGCGGGCGAGCAGCCGGGCGGTGATGCTGCCGGTGCCGCACGCGAGGTCGAGGACCCGGGGTGCCGTACCGACGAGCGCCTCCACCATGTCGAGCATGATCCGGAACCGTTCCTCGCGGTCCGGCATGTACCACTCCTGCTGCCGGTCCCAGCTCTCCTGCCAGGCACCCCAGTCGGCCCCGGTCGTGGTCGTGGTCGTGGTCGTCGGCGCGTCCGTCATGGCAACCCTCCACCGCACAAGTCCCGTAATACCCTGGAAGCACGACCGTCTGTTACCCGACCGCACGACCGACCATAGAGTGCCCGCGTAAGGACTACAAGTGGAACTGGCCTATTACTCGGATTACGCCGTCCGGCTCGTCAACAGCGAGGAACCGGCCCGGGGCAAGGACTCCCTGACCTCGGTCGAGGCCGTCCGCGATCTGTTCGGCGGCAACCAGCAGGCCGCCCGGCGCGCCACCGAGGCCGACCTGACCCGTTTCCGCTCGGTCCGGGCCCGGCTGCGCGCGGTCTTCGAGGCGGCCGACAAGGGCGAGGAGACCCTCGCGGTCGACCTGCTGAACTCACTCCTGCTGGAGTTCCCGGTCAGCCCGCAGATCTCCGGGCACGACTTCCGGGACGAGGACGGCCGCCCGCTGTGGCACATGCACCTGGCGGACCACCCCTCCAACGCCACCGCCGGCTACACGGCGATCGCGGCGATGGGCCTGGCCTTCCACCTCACCGAGTACGGCGTCGACCGGCTCGGCCTGTGCGAGGCGGCGCCGTGCCGCAACGCCTACCTCGACACCTCGACCAACCGTTCCCGGCGCTACTGCTCGGACCGCTGCGCGACCCGCGCCAACGTGGCCGCCTACCGGGCCCGCAAACGCCTGGAGGCGGAACGCCCCGACCGGCCCGCGCGGTCGGCCAGCACCGGCCTGGCGGCCGAGACCGCCCAGCGCACCAGCGCCAGCGGCGAACGCTGACCCTTGCGCGGCCGCCAGCGGAACAGGGCCCGGCCGAGGATCAACTCCTCCGGCACGGTCCCGTAGTCCGTGCTGTCCCCGCCCGCGTACGCGTTGTCCCCGAGCACCCACCAGCCGCCCTCGCGCAGCTCCACGGCCCGCTTGACGACCAGGAGGTCCTGCTGGAAGGGATGACGCAGGACGACGACGTCCCCGGCCCGTACCCGGGCGCCGTACCGCACCAGGAGCTGATCCCCCTGGTACAGCGTGGGCACCATGGACGGGCCGGTCACCTCGGCCAGTCCGAAGAGCACGGCGCCCCTCCCCCGCTCGGTCTCCTGCGACAGCTCCGGCATCCCCGGCACCTCCCCGGTCCGTTCCTCCACCAGTCTCAGTCTGACCCTGGACTTTTGTCCTAAGCCCATGGGGGCACTCGCGAAATCAGGCTTCCCAGGGAGTAATGTCCCACCTGAGAAGACGATCACGAGGAAGGAATGCTCCATGCTTTCCCGCCTGTTTGCCCCCAAGGTCAAGGTCAGCGCGCACTGCGACCTGCCCTGCGGTGTGTACGACCCGGCCCAGGCCCGCATCGAGGCGGAGTCGGTGAAGGCCGTGCAGGAGAAGATGGCCGCCAACGACGACCCGCACTTCCAGGCGCGCGCCACCGTCATCAAGGAGCAGCGTGCCGAGCTCGCCAAGCACCACGTCTCGGTGCTCTGGAGCGACTACTTCAAGCCCCCGCACTTCGAGAAGTACCCCCAGCTGCACCAGTTGGTCAACGACACCCTGAAGGCCCTGTCCGCCGCCAAGGCGTCCACGGACCCGAAGACCGGCGAGAAGGCCCTGGAGCTCATCGCCGAGATCGACACGATCTTCTGGGAGACCAAGAAGGCCTGACCCGCACCCTCACGGTTGCCAAGGCCTCAACAGACCGCACCCGGCCCGACGGACCGCCGTTCACGGTGTTCCGGAGGGTTCGGGTGCGGTCTTTTTTGGCTGACGACGGCCTATGAGGCGGCGGCCAGTTCCTTGAGCGGCTCGCCGGCCAGCCGGCAGATCCGCCACTCGTCCAGGAACTCCGCGCCGAGCGACCGGTAGAAGCCGACCGCCGGCTCGTTCCAGGCCAGCACCCACCACTCGAAGCGCTCGAAGCCCTCGTGCAGGCAGAGCGCGGCGAGGGCGGCGAGCAGGGCCCGGCCGTGGCCGCCGCCGCGGGCGTCGGGGCGCACGTAGAGGTCCTCCAGGTGCATGCCCCGGGTTCCGGTCCACGTCGAGAAGGTCGGGAACCACAGCGCGTAGCCCACGAGTCCGCCCGTGGACTCGTCCTCGGCGACCAGCGCGTAGGCCGCGGGACGGGTGCCGAACAGCGCCTCGCGGAGCTGCTCCTCGGTGGCCCGGGCCTGCTCCACGGCCCGTTCGTATGCGGCGAGTTCGCGGATCATGGCGCGGATCTCGGGGACGTCGTTCTCGGTGGCGGCGCGGATCATGCAAGGGATCATGGGTCACCGGGCCGAACCATGTCCATCCGTTCACGACCGCAATCCTGGTCATGAACTCCGCCACAGGTGAGCCGGCCGGCTCCGACGGGCCGGCTTTCCGCCAAGTCGGGGGGCGCGCGCAGGGGTTGCGGGGCGGGGCACGAGGAAGGGCCGGCCGGAGGTCCGGCCGGCCCCTGTCGGGTGACGGGCTCTGAGCGGGTCCGGCGAAGTCCGCCACGGTTCGGCCGCGCCCCGTAAGGGGCGCTGGGGGTACCCCCGGCCGAAGGCTGGGGGAGGAACTGCGCGACCAGCCACGACGGCGCCGCAGACGGCACATCGCGGCACCCCCGGCGGAGCGCTCAGTGCCCGCCGTGGTCGTCCTCGCCCGCCTCCAGCAGGCCGGCCGCCGCACCCACGATCCGCGGGTCCGGGCTGCCGACGACCTCCTCGTCCTTGTTGGCGTAGTCGAAGCGGGCCAGCACGCTGCGCATGGCCTCGACCCGGGCCCGCTTCTTGTCGTTGCTCTTCACCACGGTCCAGGGCGCGTACTCGGTGTCCGTCTCGCGGAACATCGCGACCTTCGCGGCCGTGTAGTTGTCCCAGAGATCCAGCGAGGCCAGATCCATCGGGCTGAGCTTCCACTGCCGTACCGGGTCGACCTGGCGGATGGTGAAGCGGGTCCGCTGCTCGCCCTGCGAGACCGAGAACCAGAACTTCACCAGGTCCACCCCGTCGTCCACCAGCATCCGCTCGAACAGCGGGGCCTGGCGCATGAAGCGCCGGTACTCGTCGTCCGAGCAGAAGCCCATGACCCGCTCGACGCCGGCCCGGTTGTACCAGGAGCGGTCGAACATCACGATCTCACCGGCGGTCGGCAGGTGTTCGACGTAGCGCTGGAAGTACCACTGACCGCTCTCGCGCTCCGTGGGCTTCTCCAGGGCCACCACCCGCGCGCCACGGGGGTTCAGGTGCTCCGTGAAGCGCTTGATGGTGCCGCCCTTGCCGGCCGCGTCCCGGCCCTCGAAGACGATGACGATCCGGCGTCCCGTCTCCTTGATCCAGGTCTGCAGCTTCAGCAGTTCGATCTGCTGGAGCCGCTTGTGCCACTCGTACTCCTTGCGCTCCATGCGGGACGCGTACGGGTAGTTCTCCCGCCAGGTGTCGATCGGGGATCCGTCCGGGCGGATCAGTACGGGGTCGTCCGGGTCGCTGTAGTCGACCTTCAGGTCGGCCAGGTCGGACAGCAGGTCCGGCGTCGTCATCCAGTCCTCCTCAGCGGCTTGTGGGTGTCTGCGGTTCAGTGGAACTGCGGCACGATCAGGTAGATGCCGTACGCCACCACCGCCACGCAGGCGAGGAGGCACAGCCCTGCCTGGGCGGCGCCGACGGCGCTGGTGCCGCCCTCCTCCTTGGCCCCCTCGTAGCGGGCGAGCCCGAGGACGCCGAAGGCGAAGACAACCACCACTGCGAATGTAACGCCAATGCTCACCGCGGTGACCTCGCCGAGTGCGGTCCAGTCGATGGTCATGGGAACTCCCTCACTCAGGCGGCGGTGCCGACGTTGGACGGGGGTGTGGTGCGGATGGCGACCTCGTGGCCGTCGTTGACGTTCTTCGCGTCGATCGGGTTGCGCCGCGACAGCACGACGATGCCGGCCGCGAGCGCGGCGCCGACCAGCGCGACCACGACCGTGCCGAAGTTGCCGCCGTGCTTGACCGCGTACGCGGAGATGCCGCCGACCAGCGCGGCGCAGGGCAGCGTGATCACCCAGGCGGCCACCATACGGCCGGCGACGCCCCAGCGGACCTCCGCAAGCCGGCGGCCGACGCCCGCGCCGAGGATGGAACCGGAGGCGACCTGCGTGGTGGACAGCGCGAAGCCCATGTGGGCGGAGGTCAGGATGACGGCCGTGGAGGCGGTCTCCGCCGCGAAGCCCTGCGGGGACTGGATCTCGGTCAGGCCCTTGCCCATGGTGCGGATGATCCGCCAGCCGCCGATGTAGGTGCCGAGGGCGATGGCGAGACCGGCGCTGAAGATCACCCAGACCGGTGGGCCGGCGTCGCCCGGGAGGGCGCCGACGGAGATCAGGGTCAGGGTGATGATGCCCATGGTCTTCTGGGCGTCGTTGGTGCCGTGCGCGAGCGAGACCAGCGAGGCCGAGCCGATCTGCCCGAGCCGGAAGCCCTTGGTCACGGAGCCCTCGCGGCCGCGGGCGGTGAGCTTGTAGGCGCAGTACGTCGCGATCAGCGCCGCGACGCCGGCCACCACCGGCGAGGCGAACGCCGGGATGATGATCTTCTCGACAACCTTGTCGAAGTTGACCGCGCCGGAGCCCGCGCCGACCCACACGGCTCCGATCAGCCCGCCGAACAAGGCGTGCGAGGAACTGGACGGCAGCCCGACCAGCCAGGTCATCAGATTCCACAGGATCGCCCCTACGAGGCCCGCGAAGATCATCGCGGGGGTCACCTTGGCGTCGTTCACAATGCCGCCGGAGATCGTCTTGGCGACCTCCGTGGAGAGGAAGGCTCCGACCAGATTCAGTACGCCGCTGATCAGAACCGCTGTCTTCGGTTTGAGCGCGCCGGTCGCGATGGACGTGGCCATCGCGTTCGCCGTGTCGTGAAACCCGTTGGTGAAGTCGAACGCAAGTGCAGTGACGATCACGACCGCCACGAGGAACGTGATGTGGTCCATTCCTTTATGCAAACAAGCACGGGCCAATTACGCGAGAACCAGAGGCAAACGCACGTCCAAAAACAACCCCCCGTCGTGTGTGCGATGTGCATGCCATGCTGGGCGGGTGACCCCCCTCCTGGAGGACCTGAGGCGACTGCGCCGGGCGCGTGACCGCATGGACCGCGAGTACGCGGAGCCGCTCGACATGGCCGAGCTCGCCCGGACCGCCCTCATGTCGCCCGGCCACTTCCAGCGCAGCTTCCGCAAGGCCTTCGGGGAGACGCCGTACAGCTATCTCATGACCCGGCGGGTCGAGCGGGCCAAGGCGCTGCTGCGCCGCGGCGACCTCACGGTGACCGAGGTGTGCATGGCGGTCGGCTGTACGTCGCTGGGGTCCTTCAGCTCGCGGTTCACCGAACTGGTCGGGGAGACGCCGAGCGCGTACCGGGCGCGGGACCACGAGGAGAGCACGGTCATCCCGTCCTGCGTGGCCCGTACGTTCACCCGGCCGCGCCGCCGGCCGTACTGACCGCACGAGACCGACCGCAAAAGCCCGACCGCAAAAGCCCGGCTGCACGAGACCGACCGCACGCGCCCCCGGACGTTTCCTCCTAGCCTGACCCCATGGACGTAAAACTCGCGCAGTGTTTCATCGCCGTCGACGACCACGACAAGGCGCTGGCCTTCTACCGTGACGTTCTCGGCCTGGAGGTCCACAACGACGTGGAGTTCGAGGGGATGCGGTGGGTGACCGTCGGGTCGCCGCAGCAGCCGGGCGTGGAGATCGTGCTGGAGCCGCCGGGCGCCAACCCGGACGCCTCCCCCGCCGACCGGCAGGCCATGGCCGAACTGCTCGCCAAGGGCATGCTGCGCGGGGTGATCTTCTCCACCACCGACTGCGACGCGCTGTACGAGCGGGTGCGGGAGCACGGCGGAGACGTGATCCAGGAGCCCATGGACCAGCACTGGGGCGTGCGGGACTGCGCGTTCCGGGACCCGGCGGGGAACCTGCTGCGCTTCACGGAGCGCCGGGCGGCCGGTTAGCACACTTACGATCACGTTATGAGCATCCGCTGGACGTACGCCTTCGCCGACCGCCCCGCGGCGCACCTCGCCGCCGCCCAGGCGTTCTGGACCGCTGTCACCGGCACCTTCCTCTCCGCACCGCGTGGCGAGAACGACGAGTTCGTGACGCTGCTGCCGGCCTCCGGCGTCGACGCCTGCGTCAAGCTCCAGGGCGTCGAGTCGGGCCACGGCGGAGCCCACCTGGACCTCTGCGTCGAGGACGTGCCGGGCCTGGTGAAGCGGGGGCGGGAACTCGGCGCCGAGACGGTCGCCGAGCACGACGGGTGGACCGTCCTGCGGTCGCCGGCCGGGCAGTTGTGGTGCGCCGTGTCCTGGCACGGGGAGTCGGTACGGCCGCCGGTCGTGGCGGGCAGCCGGCTCGACCAGGTCAGCCTCGACATCCCGCCGTCCGCGTACGAGGCGGAGACCGCGTTCTGGGCGCAGCTGACCGGCTGGGAGCTGCTGACCGGCGCGCTGCCGGAGTTCCGGGTGCTCAGGCAGCCGGGCGGCCTGCCCGTGCGGATCCTGCTCCAGCGGCTGGACGACGAACAGCCCGCAGGCGCCCACCTCGACCTGGCGTGCGCGGACATCCCGGCGACCCGCGCCCGGCACGAGGAACTCGGCGCCGTGCACGTGGCCGACGGCCGCCACTGGACGGTGATGCGCGACCCGGCGGGCGGCGTCTACTGCCTCACCGGCCGCGACCCCGAGACCGGCGGCCTCCCGAGCCGGGGCTAGGGGCTAGCCGGCCGGGTGTTGAGCCCAGGGCTCCACGTCCACCACGGCCGTGACCGGTATCGGTCCGTACACGTGCGGGAACTCCTCACCGCCCGGCTCCGGTGCCTCCCACTTCACCGGGACGCCGACCCGGGCCGGGTCCACGACCAGCACCACCAGTTCGTCCGGGCCGTCGTAGGCGCCGTACAGGAAGGCCGCCACCCGCGGGAGCTGGTCGCGGGTGGAGCAGTGGATGAAGCCCTCCTCCTGGAGGGTGCGGCCGCGGGTGGACATCTCGTAGCCGCCTCGCGCGCGGGCCTCCTCCCAGAGGGTGCGTTCGGTGATGTGCAGGATGTTCGGGAGTGCGGTCATGGCCTCACGCTATGGTCCCCGCTCGGCGGGCCCGGGCGGCGGGGGCCCGGGTGATGACGCCTCCTGCGGGCCCGGCGGCCCGGTGTGCTCGCCGCAGTGGGGGTTACGGCAGGGACCGGGTCCCCAGACCGGAACCCAGGCACCCAGCGTCTTGTGCCGCCGCACCACACGTTCGACGGGCTGTCCGCAGACCGGACAGACCTGGTCCTGGCTGTCCATGCCCCCAGCGTAGGCCGGGCCCGGCAGCCGCGCCCGTCGCCCGTCGCCCGTCGCCCGTCGCCCGTCGCCCGTCGCCCGTCGCCCGTCGCCCGTCGCCCGTCGCCCAGCAGGAAACGCCACGGCGGGAATCGGCGAGCCCCGCACACCGTGGGGATGTGCGGGACCCGTCGGGCCGGAGCCCCCGGGGAACCGCGCGGGGTCAGGAGCCGCGCGGTCCCGGGGGCTCCGGGGTCTTCACCTGCTGCGCCGGGTCACGAACTCGGCGAGCGCGAGCAGGCCGTCGGCCGCCTCCGGGCCGGGCACGGCACGGGCGAGCTCCTGCATCGCCCGGCCCATCCGGTCGGCCGCCTCGGACTGCGCCCAGTCCCGGCCGCCCGCCCGCTCCACGGCCAGTGCGGTCCGCGCGATCTCGTCGGCGTCGGCCCGCAGATGCGGCTTGGCATACAGTTCGGCGAGGTCGGCGGCGGCCGGGGTACCGGAGGTGAGGGCCGCGACGACCGGCAGGGACTTCTTGCGGGCGGCCAGGTCCGCACCGGCCGGCTTGCCGGTGCGCCGGGGGTCACCCCATATCCCGATGACGTCGTCGATCAGCTGGAAGGCCAGCCCGGCCTGGCGGCCGAAGCCGTCGAGCGCCGCCACCTCCGCCGCTCCCGCCCCCGCGTACAGCGCGCCCAAGGCGCAGGCGCAGCCGAGCAGCGCCCCGGTCTTGGCCTCGGCCATGGCGAGCACCTCGTCGAGGGTGACCTCGTCGGGTGCCCGGACCTCCATGGCCGTGTCCGCGTGTTGTCCCGCGCACAGTTCGAGGACGCAGTCCGCGAGCCTGGCGGCGGCCGCCGCGGACGCCGGGTGCGGGTCCTCGGCGAGCAGCCTGAGGGCGAGCGCCTGGAGGGCGTCCCCGGCGAGGATCGCGTCCGCGTCGCCGAACACGGTCCACGCGGTGGGCCGGTGCCTGCGGGAGGTGTCGCGGTCCATGACGTCGTCGTGCAGCAGGGTGAAGTTGTGCACCAGCTCCACGGCGGCCGCGGCCCGTACGGCGGCCGCGCGGGCCGCCGGTCCGCCGAGCGCGTCGGCGGCGGCGAGGACCAGCGCGGGCCGGATGGCCTTGCCCGCGTTGCCGTCCGCCGGGGTGCCGTCCGCGTGCTCCCAGCCGAAGTGGTAGCGCGCGACCCGCCGCATCGGACCGGGCAACGACGCCACGGCGGTGCGCAGTTCGGGGTCGACGGACGCCCGGACGCGCTCCAGTATGGCGGCGGCCTCCGCTCCGTCGAGCGACTCCGACCTCCCCGGCGGCAGCTGCGTGGCACGCTGCTGCCGCTCCGTCACGAACTCGGCCATGGCCTCCCCCTCGCGGAGTGCGCGTACGGTGGCGTCTCCGCCCCGCCTCGGCACGTACCCCGAGGGTGTACCCGCCCCGGAGGGCGGGGACACGGCCACCAAGTGCGGAAACGTCACCTCCAGCGGCCGATCTCGACGTTCTCCAGCACACCGAGGGCGTCCGGGACCAGCACGGCGGCCGAGTAGTAGGCCGTGACCAGGTAACTGATGATGGCCTGCTCGTTGATGCCCATGAAGCGGACCGAGAGGCTCGGCTCGATCTCGTCGGGCAGACCGGACTGCCGCAGTCCGACGACGCCCTGGTTGTCCTCGCCGGTACGCATGGCGATGATCGACGTGGTCCGGGCCTCGGTGACCGGGATCTTGTTGCAGGGGTAGATCGGGACTCCGCGCCAGGTCGGGATACGGTTGCCGCCGATCTCGACGGTCTCCGGGACCAGTCCGCGCTTGTTGAGCTCACGCCCGAAGGCGGCGATCGCGCGCGGGTGGGCGAGGAAGAGCTTGGTGCCGCGCCGGCGGCTGAGCAGCTCGTCCATGTCGTCCGGGCTGGGCACGCCGTCGTGCGGCTGCAGCCGCTGGTCGTACTGGCAGTTGCTGAGCAGTCCGAACTCCCGGTTGTTGATGAGCTCGTGCTCCTGACGCTCCTTCAACGCCTCGACGGTGAGCCGCAACTGGTGCTCGGTCTGGTTCATCGGCTGGTTGTAAAGGTCGGCCACGCGGGTGTGGATGCGCAGCACGGTCTGGGCGATGCTCAGCTCGTACTCACGCGGCCGGGCCTCGTAGTCGACGAAGGTGTGCGGGATGTCGGGCTCGCCGCTGTGGCCGGCCGCGAGGGCGACCTCCTTCTCGCCGTACTTGTTGGTGCGCTGCTCGGGGATCGCGCGCAACTGCTGGAGGTGCTCGCGCAGTGAGTCGGCCCGCTCGGCGACCTGCTCGAAGTCCTGCCGGGACAGGGTCAGGACGGTGCAGGCCGTGTCCGCGCGGGCGGTGTACTCCCAGATGGCGTCCGGGTCGATCAGGCCCTGCTCGCCGAAGTACGCGCCGTCGGCGAGGACACCGAGCACCGCGTCGTCGCCGTAGGGGCCGGTGCCGATCTTCTCGACGCGCCCGTGGGCGAGCAGGTGGACCTCGTCCGCCCCGTTGCCGAACGAGGCGATGACCTCGCCCGCGGCGAAGTCGCGCTGCCGGCAGCGCTGGGCCAGCTCTGCCAGCACCTCCTCGTCGTCGTACGACCGCAGGACGGGCAGCTCGCCCAGCTCCGCGGGGATGACCTCGACACGGTCGCCGGTCTTCAGGAACGTGATACGGCCGTCGCCGACGGTGTAGGTGAGCCGTCGGTTCACCCGGTACGTGCCGCCCTGGACATCGACCCAGGGCAGCGTCCGCAGCAGCCAGCGGGAGCTGATCTCCTGCATCTGGGGCGCGGACTTGGTCGTGGTGGCCAGGTTCCGCGCTGCCGCCGTGTCCAGAGACTGCTGCGGCTTGCCCTGATCCGTGCGGACCTCTTCGCCTACCGACATAAGGAAATGCCCTCCCATACCTGCGCGGGCGCCGAACTGCCCACGCATCGGTCTCACGGGCCACCCTGTCATCACGGAACGTGCCGGGACCATTACCCGAAAGAGCGGGAATAGATCATCGCACTACTGGGCATGCCGACAAATCACCTCATCCACCACCCCTCAATATGCCGACTTGTCCGGATCGAGTCGCACAAGATCCAAACAAGCTCGAACAGGGCTGGCCCGGAAAGCCCGACTTCTGTAGAAAGCCCAGAAGATCTGGAAGGTCCAGATAGTTCAGCCAGTTCGGATGCGAAGGAGGCGGTCATGGCCCCACCCATGTCCGCGGGCGCTTTCCTCGACGCGCTGCGGGACGAGGGCGTCACGGTCGTCGAGGTCGGCGACTGGAGGGACCACAACCGGAACCACAAGGGCCCCTGGGGCCCCGTCCACGGCGTGATGATCCACCACACGGTGACCCACGGCACCGAAGCCACGGTCCGCATCTGCCACGACGGCCGCCCCGACCTCCCCGGCCCGCTGTGCCACGGTGTCATCGCCAAGGACGGCACGGTCCACCTCGTCGGCTACGGCCGCGCCAACCACGCGGGCCTGGGCGACGACGACGTGCTGCGCGCGGTGATCGCCGAGAAGGCGCTGCCCCCGGACAACGAGGCGAACACCGACGGCAACCGGCACTTCTACGGCTTCGAGTGCGAGAACCTGGGCGACGGCGAGGACCCCTGGCCCGAGGCCCAGCTGGACGCGATCGAGAAGGTGGCCGCGGCGGTGTGCCGGCGGCACGGCTGGTCGGCGCGGTCGGTGATCGGGCACCTGGAGTGGCAGCCGGGAAAGGTGGACCCGCGCGGCTTCTCGATGACCTGGCTGCGCGAACGCGTCGGCGACCGGCTGAAGTGAGCCCGCGCCGGTGCCCCGGGCGACAATGACGACGTGACCAGCGCCGACATACTCACCCCCCGGCTCCCCTCCCCTCTGCAGGAAGTGACCGACGACCGCTTCGCCCGGCACGGCGTCCGTCTCCTCCTCAAGCGGGACGACCTGATCCACCCGGAGCTGATCGGCAACAAGTGGCGCAAGCTGGTCCCGAACATCGAGGCGGCGGCCGGCCGGCCGGTCCTCACCTTCGGCGGGGCGTACTCCAACCACCTGCGCGCGACGGCCGCCGCGGGCCGTCTCCTGGGCTTCCGCACGGTGGGGGTGGTGCGGGGCGAGGAACTGGCCGCCCGGCCGCTGAATCCGTCGCTGGCGCGGTGCGCCGCCGACGGGATGCGGCTGCACTTCGTCGACAGGTCGACGTATCGGCGCAAGGCCGAGCCGGAGGTACTGGCCGGTCTGCTGCGGGCGGCGGGGGCCGAGGACGCCTACGTGGTGCCGGAGGGCGGCAGCAACGCGGCCGCGGTACGCGGCTGCCGCGCTCTCGGCACGGAGCTGCGGGGGCGGGCCGACGTGGTGGCGATCGCCTGCGGGACCGGGGGCACACTGGCCGGACTGGCCGCCGGACTGGGGGCGGAGCAGCGGGCGTTGGGGGTACCGGTGCTGAGGGGCGGGTTCCTGGAGGGCGAGATACGGCGGTTGCAGGCGGAGGCGTTCGGGGGGCGGCGCGGGCACTGGTCGCTCGACGAGCGGTTCCACTTCGGCGGGTACGGGCGTACGACACCCGAACTCGACGCCTTCGCGGAGGACTTCGAGGAGCGGCACGGGGTGCGGGTGGAGCGGCTGTATGTCGCCAAGTTGCTGTACGGACTTGTCGAGCTGGCGCGGGAGGGCGGCCTGGGGCGGGACGTGGCCGTGGCGGCGGTGCTCACGGCCTGACCGGCGTGCGGACCGCGGACCGCGTTCCGGATGTCACTCGGCCTCCCGGTACGCGGCCGCCTCCTCCAGGTCCAGCCGGCGCAGCAGGGTGCGCAGCATCTCGTCGTCGATGTAGCGGTGGTCGCGGAGCCGGACGAAGACCGTGCGCTCGGCGCTGATCATCTCGCGGGAGAGACGGCGGTAGGTGTCGTCGACCGACTCGCCGGTGACCGGGTTGGTCTGGCCCAGGCGCTCCCAGACGGCGTTGCGGCGGCGCTCCAGGACCGTGCGGAGGCGGTCGGCGAGCGGCGGGGGAAGGTCGTTGCGGTCGTCCGAGAGGAGTTCGTCGAGGCGGGCCTCGGCCGCGCGGGAGGCCTGGGCCTGGGCGTTCGCCTCGGCGAGGGTCTCGGCCTGGGCGTCCCGCGCCGGGAACTTCATCAGGCGGATCACCGGGGCCAGGCTGAAGCCCTGCACCACCAGGGTGCCGATGACCGTGGTGAAAGTCAGGAACAGGATCAGGTTGCGCTGCGGGAAGGGGCCGCCGCCGTGCACGGTGAGCGGGATCGAGAAGGCGATGGCCAGCGAGACCACGCCTCGCATGGCCGCCCAGGCGGTGACCGCCGGGCTTCTCCAGGTGGGGTTGTCCTCCCGCTCGCGGATCCGCCGGGACAGAATCCGCGGCAGGAAGGCCGCCGGGTATATCCAGACGAACCGGGCCGCCACCACGACCAGGAAGAGGGCGAACGCGTACCAGGCGGCGTCGATGCCCTCGTACGCGCCGAGGCCCTTGAGGACGACCGGCAGCTGCAGTCCGATCAGCGCGAAGACCGCCGACTCCAGCACGAACGCCACCATGCGCCATACGGCCTCCTCCTGGAGGCGGGTGGCGAAGTCGACCTCCCAGGCACGGTGGCCGAGGTAGAGGGCGACCACGACGACCGCCAGCACGCCGGAGGCATGGAACTGTTCGGCGACGCTGTACGCGACGAACGGGATGAGCAGCGACAACGTGTTCTGGAGCAGCGGCTCCTTCAGATGCGTGCGCAGCCAGTGGATCGGCACCATCAGCACCACGCCGACGACCACGCCGCCGATCGCGGCCAGGAGGAACTCCTCGATTCCGTGGGCCCAGGAGGCGCCCTCGCCGACGGCGGCGGCGACGGCCACGCGGTAGGCGGTGATCGCCGTGGCGTCGTTCAGCAGGGACTCGCCCTGCAGGATCGTGGTGAGCCGGGACGGCAGCCCGACCCGGCGGGCGATCGCGGCGGCCGCGACCGCGTCCGTGGGAGCCACGACCGCGCCCAGCGCGAGCGCCGCGGGCAGCGGCAGCCCGGGCACGATCAGGTAGGCGGCCCAGCCGACGACGAAGGTCGCGAAGAGCACGTACCCCACCGAGAGCAGTGCCACCGGCCGGATGTTCGCCCGCAGGTCGAGATACGAGCTCTCGGTGCCCTCCTTGTACAGCAGCGGGGGCAGCACCAGCGGCAGCACGATCTCCGGGTCGAGGGTGTAGTCGGGGACCCCGGGCACGTACGACACCATCAGGCCCACCGCGACCAGCAGCAGCGGCGCCGGCACGGGAGTGCGCCGGGCCGCACCCGCGATCGCGGCGCTCCCCGCCACCAGCAACAGCAGTGGCATCACGTCCATCGTCCTCGCCCGCCCTCGTTTTTCGCGCGGCCACCCGCACACCCGTCGTAATCTGGCAATCATGAAACAGTGCACGCACCGGGACGCGCTGCCGCACCCGGAACCCGAGCCACAGAACGAGACCTGCCCGGAGTGTCTCGCCAAGGGCTGGCACCCGGTGCAGCTGCGGCTCTGTCTGACCTGTGGCCACGTCGCCTGCTGCGACTCGTCGCCCGGAAGACACGCGACGGGCCACCACGAAACGTCCGGTCACCCGATAATGCGGACGTTCGAGCCAGGCGAGGACTGGCGCTGGTGCTTCGTCGACCACGTCCTCGTGTGACACTGCACTACGGCTGCTGAAGACCACAGCACCGACGGTTCGACGGTTCGACGCCGGGGTACGTCAACCCGGCGCGCGCTCTTCCCAATTGGGCAAGGCAGACCTCTAGACACGGAGCGTATCCACAGGTTTACTGTGAGTGACGTCAGGGGGTTGGGGTCCCAGGACAGAAAAGTTCGGAGCGCGGTAGCGTCACCGCTGAACCACGTAGTGCGTTACCCCGGGGGGCGACCCTCGGCCCCGAAAAGCTTGTACCACCATGGAGGTGAGGGTGTCCCAGATCGCAGGCGAGCCCGCGACCCAGGACTTCGTGGAAGTCCGGCTGCCGGCTGCGGGTGCCTACCTGTCGGTGCTGCGCACGGCCACGGCCGGTCTCGCCGCCCGCTTGGACTTCACCCTGGACGAGATCGAGGATCTGCGCATCGCAGTCGACGAGGCGTGCGCGATCCTGCTCCAGCAGGCCGTTCCCGGCTCGGTGCTCAGCTGTGTCTTCCGCCTCGTCGACGACTCGCTGGAGGTCACGGTCTCCGCTCCGACCACGGACGGCCACGCCCCCTCGCGCGACACTTTCGCCTGGACCGTGCTCTCGGCCCTGGCGGGCAAGGTCTCGTCGGCCGTCGACGAGGACAAGACCGTGTCGATCAGCCTCTACAAACAGCGCGGCGCGGGACCCGGGCCGGCGTGAGGAACGGGGACGGGCCGGTGCGGGACGAAGAGCGCGGCACACGGGAGCTGCCGACCGGGGGCGAAGGCCCCGGGGCCGGCTCCCGCCGCATGGCTGACGGCATCGACGGCATCCCGGAACAGGCCAGGCCGCACCCGGAGGACCCCTCCGCGCAGGCCGGTCTGGAGGGTGCCGTGCAGAGCGCGCCCCCGGAAGGGCGGAACGGGGTCGCGGCCCCGCACCGAGCCGGGGCGAAGGCTCGCGGAAGGGCGACGGGCGGGACGATGAGCGAGCACGAGCGATACGCCGAGGACCAGGCGCTGGCCGCGGAGGTGGTGCAGGCGACCCAGCACGCACCTCAGGAGCGCAGCGAACCTCAGGACCGTAGCGGCGCGCGCGCCCTGTTCGTCGAGCTGCGCGGGCTCAAGGAGGGCAGCGCCGAGTACGCGGAGCTGCGCAATCGGCTGGTCCGGATGCACCTGCCGCTCGTGGAGCACCTCGCGCGCCGGTTCCGCAACCGCGGCGAGCCGCTGGACGACCTCACCCAGGTCGCCACCATCGGCCTGATCAAGTCGGTCGACCGGTTCGACCCGGACCGGGGCGTGGAGTTCTCGACGTACGCCACCCCGACCGTGGTCGGCGAGATCAAGCGCCACTTCCGCGACAAGGGCTGGGCCGTCCGCGTCCCGCGCCGCCTCCAGGAGCTGCGCCTCGCGCTCACCACCGCCACGGCGGAGCTGTCCCAGCAGCACGGCCGCTCCCCCACGGTGCACGAGCTGGCCGAGAAGCTCGCGATCTCGGAGGAGGAGGTCCTGGAAGGCCTGGAGTCGGCCAACGCCTACTCCACGCTGTCCCTGGACGTCCCCGACACCGACGACGAGTCGCCCGCGGTCGCCGACACCCTCGGCGCGGAGGACGAGGCCCTGGAGGGCGTCGAGTACCGCGAGTCCCTCAAGCCCCTCCTGGAAGACCTCCCGCCCCGCGAGAAGCGGATCCTTCTCCTCCGCTTCTTCGGCAACATGACCCAGTCCCAGATCGCCCAGGAGGTCGGCATCAGCCAGATGCACGTCTCCCGGCTGCTGGCGAGGACTCTGGCTCAGCTGCGGGAGAAGCTGCTGGTGGAGGAGTAGTTCTCAGCACCCCGAGGGGGAACGCCCCCAAAGGGGCGCGGGGCTGTAGCAATATGCGGCTCCGCCGCGTGGGCGCGACCAGCCCCCACCGCCCCGCAGATCAGCTACTGCGCCCGGGCCCCTTGATCCCCAGGGCCTGGGTAGTAGCAGAGTTCACCAGCAACACCAGCGAAGCCACCGCCACCACGGCAAGAGCAATCCCCACCGGAATCGCCACGCTGTCGGCCTGCAGCAGGTTGTACGCCACCGGCAACGCCATGATCTGCGTGATCACCGCCGGCCCCCGGCTCCAGCTCTTCCGCAGCAGCAGCCCGCGCGCGGCGAGCAGCGGCAGCAGCGCCAGCACGACCACGGTGACGCCCCCGGTGATCGCCTGTCCCCGGTCGTCCGGATCCCCGGTGATCCCGAGCACGGCGAGCCACACCCCGCCGGCCAGCAGGGCGAGCCCTTCCAGCCCGACCAGCGCGGCAGCGTACGTCAGCCGCCGCGGACGGGACTCCTCGATTCCGTCGGTCTTCTCAGCCGTAGGCGCTTCACTCACCCCAGAAGGGTAGCCCTCGGCTGACACACGTAAGTGTTGAGGCTCACGCCCCTATCTCTTACCGGATCCCTAACTCGGTCTGGGATCGGTACTTTCCAGTAGGTACGCTGCAATCCATGCGTGCACTTCTCGTGGTCAATCCGGCGGCAACCACCACAAGCGCACGTAGGCGCGACGTCCTCATCCACGCGCTCGCGAGCGAAGTGAAGCTGGAGGCGGTCACCACCGAGTACCGCGGCCACGCCCGCGACCTGGCGCGACTCGCGGCGGAGAGCGACGACATCGACCTCGTCGTGGCACTCGGTGGCGACGGCACGGTCAACGAGGTGGTCAACGGGCTGCTCCACAACGGCCCCGACCCGGACCGGCTGCCCGGCCTCGCCGTGGTCCCCGGCGGCTCCACCAACGTCTTCGCCCGCGCCCTCGGTCTGCCCAACGACCCGGTCGAGGCCACCGGCGCCCTGCTGGACGCACTGCGCGAGAAACGCGAGCGCCTCGTCGGCCTCGGCCTGACCGCCGGCACGCCCGGCACCGAGGACGAGGCGGTCCCGGCCCGCTGGTTCACCTTCAACGCGGGGCTCGGCTTCGACGCGGGTGTGGTCGGCCGGGTCGAGCAGCAGCGCGAACTCGGTAAGAAATCCACGCACGCGCTGTACGTTCGTCAGGTCGTCCGGCAATTCCTCGGCGAACAGCACCGCCGGCACGGAACGATCACGCTGGAGCGGGCCGGCGCCGACCCGATCACTGATCTTGTCGTGGCGATAGTCTGCAACACCTCGCCCTGGACGTATCTCGGCAATCGCCCGATGTACACGTCACCTAAGGCCTCGTTCGATAAGGGCATCGACGTACTCGGTCTCAGCCGCCTGTCGACGGCCGCGGCTGCCCGGTATGGCACGCAGTTGCTCACTTCGTCCCCCGAGAAGGGACCCCACGGCAAGCACGCGGTGTCCCTGCACGATCTGGACCAGTTCACCTTGCATTCGAAGGCGCCCCTCCCCCTTCAGATGGACGGCGACCACCTAGGACTGCGTACGAGCGTGACGTTCACAGGCGTACGCCGCGCACTGCGTGTGATTGTGTGAGCGGAACGGGCCAAAGTCCTTTCACTCGAACGTTTAGGCCAGGATCCACCCCATGGAAGTACGGCTGTGACCCAGTCGACACCGAGGAATCAAAAAAAACTTTCCGGAAGGGGTTGTATCCGTCGCTGAGGTTTGCGAGGCTCTACGTGGCGGTCGGGACAGCCCGCAACACCGGCGTCCACTGATCACCGGAATCCCCCTTCAACTCACAGGACCCCTGCCAGGGAACCTGGCGGTCGGCCCTTCACTTGTTGAGGGATTCGTGAAAGCGTTCACATTCACAAGCAACGTGCATGTAATACCAAGGAGAGGTAGCAGCCATGGACTGGCGTCACAACGCCGTTTGCCGCGAGGAAGACCCCGAGCTCTTCTTCCCCATCGGCAACACTGGTCCTGCGCTGCTGCAGATCGAGGAAGCCAAGGCCGTTTGCCGGCGCTGCCCCGTTATGGATCAGTGTCTGCAGTGGGCGCTCGAGTCCGGCCAGGACTCCGGCGTCTGGGGTGGTCTCAGCGAGGACGAGCGTCGCGCGATGAAGCGCCGTGCCGCCCGCAACCGGGCCCGTCAGGCCACCGCCTGACAGTCCCACCCCTGGTGACAGCCTGAGCTTGGCGGCGCGTACAGCGAGTACGCATCTCCCGCCCCCGAGCCGCAGCGCGCAGTACCCCCGATGCGCTTAGCAGTAAGAGCAGCAACGAGCGAGCAGCCCCGGACCCACCAGGTCCGGGGCTCTTTGCTGTGCCCGAACAGCCCGCGCCGCACCCGACCATGCCGCGCCGCACCCGAACTCCCCGTCGGCGCGGCCTACTTCTGCGGGCGCACCGGCAGGTCGAGAATCACCCGGGTGCCCCGCTCCGGCGCCGGCACCATGTCGAACGTGCCGCCCAACTCGCCCTCCACCAACGTCCGTACGATCTGCAGGCCGAGGTTGCCGGAGCGGTGCGGGTCGAAGCCCTCGGGCAGGCCGACGCCGTCGTCCTGGACGGTGACGAGCAGCCGGGACTCCTTGGCGGTGCCGCCGCGGACCGCCGTGACCTCGACGGTGCCGGTGTCACCCTCGCGGAAGCCGTGTTCCAGGGCGTTCTGCAGGATTTCGGTGAGCACCATCGACAGCGGGGTGGCCACCTCGGCGTCGAGTATCCCGAAGCGGCCGGTGCGCCGGCCGGTCACCTTCCCGGGCGAGATCTCCGCGACCATGGCAAGGACCCGGTCCGCGATCTCGTCGAACTCGACGCGCTCGTCCAGGTTCTGAGACAGCGTCTCATGCACGATCGCGATCGAGCCGACCCGCCGTACGGCCTCCTCCAGGGCCTCCCGGCCGCGTTCCGAATCGATGCGCCGGGCCTGCAGGCGCAGCAGCGCGGCGACTGTCTGGAGGTTGTTCTTCACCCGGTGGTGGATCTCCCGGATGGTCGCGTCCTTGGTGATCAACTCCCGCTCGCGGCGCCGCAGTTCGGTGACGTCCCGGAGCAGTACCAGGGAACCGATGCGGGTGCCCTTGGGCTTGAGCGGGATCGCCCGGAACTGGATGACGCCGTCGTCGGACTCGATCTCGAACTCGCGCGGTGCCCAGCCGCTGGCGAGCTTGGCGAGCGCCTCGTCCACCGGCCCCTTGGTCGGGGCGAGTTCGGCCGTGGTCTGGCCGAGGTGGTGGCCGAGCAGGTCGGCGGCGAGACCGAGGCGGTGGTAGGCGGAGAGGGCGTTCGGGGAGGCGTACTGGACGATGCCGTCGCCGTCCACCCGGATCAGGCCGTCGCCGACCCGCGGCGAGGCGTCCATGTCGACCTGCTGGTTCGGGAAGGGAAACGATCCGGCAGCGATCATCTGCGCGAGGTCGGAAGCGCTCTGGAGGTAGGTGAGTTCCAGGCGGCTCGGGGTGCGCACGGTCAGCAGGTTGGTGTTGCGGGCGATGACCCCGAGGACCCGGCCCTCGCGCCGCACCGGGATGGACTCGACCCGTACGGGGACCTCTTCGCGCCACTCCGGGTCGCCCTCGCGGACGATCCGGCCCTCGTCATGGGCGATGTCCAGCATGGGCCGGCGGCCGCGCGGGACCAGGTGGCCGACCATGTCGTCCTGGTAGGAGGTGGGGCCGGTGTTGGGGCGCATCTGCGCCACCGAGACGTACCGGGTGCCGTCCCGGGTGGGGACCCACAGGACCAGGTCGGCGAAGGAGAGGTCGGAGAGCAGCTGCCACTCCGAGACCAGCAGATGGAGCCACTCGAGGTCGGAGTCGTCGAGGGCGGTGTGCTGGCGGACCAGTTCGTTCATGGAGGGCACGTCTGTGAGCGTACCTGGCGGTATGTGGATGGCCGAAAATCGGCGAGTACGCAGAGAAGGGCGGGCCCGGAAACACCCGCGGGCCGCGGCGCCTGAGAGGGACCCTCAACCCTCCCGGCACCGCAGCCCGGAGCAGCAACGGCCGCGGGGTGTGCGGTCCCGGTCGGCCGAAGGTGAGGAGCCGGGGCAGTCAGGGCAGAGAGCTCCGGTTCCTCGGTCCGCCTTCCTGTGCGGGGAAGACGGAAGAGTGTGACTGTGCCGTACGGCTGATGCCGTACTCGTTCAGCCCTCGTACGCAATTGTGGACTAGACCACGGTGTGTGTCTATGCGTTGGAGACTGTTCACAGTTGATGCGATCGCAGCGTAGCCCGCCGGGGGCGGCCGTGGGGCCGGATGTCCGGGGCAATTTTCGGCGGCCCGGGCGAGGCGCGGCCCCCCTTCGTGGAAATTTTCCTCAATTCACCCCATCTGACGTATTCACGTAACCTCGCACTTGTCCCCTTTCTCTGCGCCCGACCTCCGGCGACAGGGGTCGGTTCTGTTAGATTGGTCCCATCAGATTGGTCTAAACCACATAGACCTTCCAGACCCTCCAGCCCTCTTGAGAACGGCAGGCCCAGCGTGGAAGTTGTCATCGTTCCGGACGCCGCCGCGGGTGGCGAGCTGATCGCCGAGGCCATGGCTCAGCTGCTCCGGCACAAGCCGGCCGCGCTGCTCGGGGTGGCCACGGGCTCGACCCCGCTCCCCATCTACCAGGCGCTCACCGCCAAGGTCCGCGCCGGTGCGGTGGACGCCTCGCGGGCGCGCATAGCCCAGCTCGACGAGTACGTGGGGCTGCCGGCCGATCACCCGGAGTCGTACCGTTCGGTGCTGCGGCGCGAGGTGCTGGAGCC
Organism: Streptomyces sp. NPDC001980; assembly: GCF_040296885.1. Taxonomy (NCBI): domain Bacteria; kingdom Bacillati; phylum Actinomycetota; class Actinomycetes; order Kitasatosporales; family Streptomycetaceae; genus Streptomyces; species Streptomyces sp. NPDC001980. Next base: position 33,749 of record NZ_JBEOYD010000062.1, read on the forward strand.
GCTCGGGATCGGGATGGACGCGTTCCTCGGCCCGGACGGCGCGGCCGAGGACGTGCAGGCCGCCTGCGAGGCGTACGACGCGGAGCTGGCGATGGCGGGCGGCGTGGACCTGCAGCTGCTCGGGATCGGGACCGACGGGCACATCGGGTTCAACGAGCCGTGCTCGTCCCTGGCCTCGCGGACCCGGATCAAGACGCTGACCGAGCAGACCCGGGTCGACAACGCGCGGTTCTTCGACGGGGACATCACGCAGGTGCCGCACCACGTCATCACCCAGGGGATCGGGACGATCCTGGAGGCACGGCACCTGGTGCTGCTGGCCACGGGTGAGGGGAAGGCCGACGCGGTCGCGGCGACGGTGGAGGGGCCGGTCGCCGCGGTGTGCCCGGCGTCGGCGCTGCAGTTGCACCGGCACGCCACGGTGGTCGTCGACGAGGCCGCCGCGTCCAAGCTGAAGTTCGCGGACTACTTTCGGTACACCTTCACCAACAAGCCGGGGTGGCAGGGGATTTAGCGGATCCGTCTGCCGGGATCGGTTCGATTCGGACTGATCCCGGGTGGTGGGTTGCTCGCGCCCACGCGGCGGAGCCGCACATTGATACAGGCCCGCGCCCCTTCGGGGGCGCGATGCGCCCGGGGATAGATTGCCAGCCATGACTGTATTAAGCCCCGACCTCTGGCCGCCTGCCCCGATCAAGACCGAGCGGCTCGTGCTCCGTGAGTCCGAGGCGCGGGACCGCACGGCGGTCATCGAGCTGAACGCCTCGCCGGAGGTGGGCACCTACGTCGGTGGCCCTCGGCCGCGTGCCGAGCTCGAACGCATGGTGCCCGAGGTGCCCGGGCGGCGCCCCGGCTTCTTCGTGGTCGAGCTCGACGGAACGACGATCGGCACGGTCGAGCTCGACCCGCAGGGCCCCGAGTGTCCGGCCGACCGCCTGGCGGCCGGGGAGACCCACCTCGGCTACCTGTTCCTGCCGGAGGCGTGGGGACACGGGTACGCCGGCGAGGCGTGCGCGGCGGTACTCGACTGGTTCTCCGGCGTGCTTCCCGGTGAGCCGGTGGTGCTCTACACCCAGACGGCCAACCTCCGCTCGATGCGCCTCGCGGCGAAGCTCGGGTTCACCGAGGTGGAGCGGTTCGAGGAGTGGGGCGCCGAGCAGTGGTTCGGGGTCTGGTCCCCGGCCCGGTGACGCTGCCGGGCCGGGGACACCGGGTGGGGTGCGCTACGCGGTGACGCCCGCGATGACCTCCGCCGCCGCCACTCCGCAGACCCGCGCCGCACCGTGCGTCGCGATGTACAGGGCGCCCCGGGGCGCGGACTGCGGTACGCCCATCTCCACCACGATCGTGTCGGGGCGGGCCTTGAGCAGGGTGTCCAGGGCCCCGGTCATCCAGGGGTGACGGTGTTCGTCCCGGACCACCGCGACGATACGCCGCTCCCCCGCCGCCACGATCGCCGCGTGGCCCGCGTCCTCGCCCGCGAAGCTGCCGGTCTCGGTGCCGGGCAGGAGCCGGGTCAGTTCGGCGGACACGCCCCACGGGGTCTCCGTGCCCACGGCGATGTTGGTCTCGGGCGTGAGGGAGGCGACGAAGAGCGGTTCGGCCGGGGGCGTGTACGGGTCGACGCGCGTCACATGAAGCGCGCGACGGGCGGCGACGAGGCCGATGTCCGTGAGGGTCGGGTCCGGCTGGGTCACTTCCGTCGTGGCCGTCCAGGTCGCCAGTGCCCGCACCCGCTGCGCCGCGTCCGCCAGCCGCTCCTCGGGGAGTTCGCCGGAGCGGACCGCGGCGACCAGGGCGTCGCGCAGCCGTCGTACCGTCTCGTCGTCCGAGAGGCCGCCGCCCACGCAGATCGCGTCGGCTCCGGCGGCGAGCGCCAGGACGGTGCCGTGTTCGATGCCGTACGTCCCGGCGATGGCCTGCATCTCGATGCCGTCGGTGACGATCAGGCCGTCGTAGCCGAGTTCGCCGCGCAGGAGCTCGGTGAGCACGCGGTGGGACAGTGTCCCGGGCCGGGTCCGGTCCAGGGCCGGGACCAGGATGTGTGCGCTCATCACCGCGCGGGTGCCGGCGGCGATGGCGGCACGGAAGGGCGCCAGTTCGCGGGCGTGCAGGACCTCGGCGGTCGCGTCGATGCGGGGCATGGCGAGGTGGGAGTCGACGGCGGTGTCGCCGTGGCCCGGGAAGTGCTTGGTGCAGGCCGCCACCCCGGCCGCCTGGAGGCCGGTGACGTAGGCCGCAGTGTGGCGGGCGACCAGGTCCTGGTCGGCGCCGAAGGAGCGGACTCCGATGACCGGGTTGGCGGAGTTGGAGTTCACGTCGGCGACCGGGGCCCAGCTGAAGTTGACCCCGCACGCGGCGAGTCGGCGGCCCAGTTCGAGGGCGACCTGCCGGGTCAGCTCCGGGTCGTCGACGGCGCCGAGGGCGTGGTTGCCGGGGAAGGAGGAACCGGTGCGCACCTCCAGGCGGGTGACGTCACCGCCCTCCTCGTCGATCGCCACCAGGACGTCGTCCCGCTCGGCGCGCAGCTGGGCGGTGAGGGCCGAGAGCTGCTCGGCCGAGATGATGTTGCGGCCGAACACGCCCACGGAGGCGAGGCCCTCGCCGAGCCGGCGCAGCAGCCAGTCGGGGGCGGTGGTGCCGGTGAAGCCCGGCTGGAGGACCGTCAGCGCGTCGCGCGTGAGTGTGTCCGTACCGCTGGCGAATGTCGTCATCGGATGGGGTTATCCCTTCACGGCGCCCGCGGTGAGACCCGCGGCCATCTTGCGCTGGACCAGGAGGAACAGGACGACGATCGGCACGGCGAGCATGGTGGCGCCGGCCATCATCGGGGCGTATTCGGTGCCGTGCTGCGTGGTGAAGTTGGCCAGCCAGACGGTCGCCGTCTGGTGGTCCTGGCTGAGCAGCATCAGGGCGTAGAGGTACTCGTTCCAGGCCTGGATGAAGCCGTAGACCGAGGTGGCGACCAGGCCGGGGGCGAGCAGCGGGAAGACCACGCGGACGAAGGCGCCGGTGCGGGAGCAGCCGTCGACCATGGCGGCCTCCTCCAGCTCCTTCGGGATGTTGACGATGAAGCCGCGCAGGGTCCACACCGTGAACGGCAGGATGAACGTCAGGTAGGTGATGATCAGGCCGCTGAGCTTGTCGTACTGGTCCAGGTCGTTGAGGAGCAGGAAGACCGGGATGATCATGGCGACCAGCGGGATCATCTGGACCGCGAGGATGCCGACGATCACGATCTTGCGGCCGCGGAAGGCGAACCGGGAGATGGCCAGGGCGGCCAGCAGTCCGACGACCATGCCGATCACCACGACGGAGAGGGACACGATGAGGCTGCGGCCGACCGGGCCCCAGAAGTCGGCGATGTCCAGCGCGCGGCTGAAGTTGGACAGGGTGATGCCGGTGGGCAGCAGGCTCGGGTCCGGGTCGATGGCGTCCTTCGCCGGCTTGAACGCCGTGTTCAGCATCCAGTAGACGGGGAAGCCCGAGATGACGAAGACGAGGAGGCCGAGGAGGTTCCAGCCGGTCTTCGCCTTCCAGCGGCCGGGGGTGGCGACGGTGCTCATTCGACCTCTCCGATCTTCAGCATCTGGCGCATGTACACGGCGACGACGCCGAGCAGGAGGATCACGGTGAGCAGGGCGATCGCGGAGCCCTGCCCGTAGTCGTTGACGACGAAGGCGCGGTCGTAGGACCAGGTGGTCAGCAGCTGGAACTCGGCCTCGGGGTGGCCGCCGCGCATCACGAAGACCTGCGGGAAGACGCCCATGTCCCAGATGACCGAGAGGGTCGTGAGCATCACGATGACCGGCTTGAGGATGGGCAGCGTGACGTAGCGGAAGACGCCCCAGGGGCCGGCGCCGTCGAGGCGGGCGGCCTCCTCCAGTTCCTTGGGGACCTGGGTGAGTCCGGCGCTGAGCGTGATGACCACGAAGGGGATCGCTCCCCAGACCACCAGGAGCATGATCACCGCGAGCCCCTCGGGTCCGCTGGCGAACCAGTTGTGGCCGACCATCTCGACCCCGGGGAGCTTGCTGAGCAGGGCGTTGAGGATGCCGTAGTCGGAGTCGAAGAGCCACTTGAAGACCGTGGTGGCGACGATGACCGGCATGCCCCAGCTGGCCACCAGCGCGATGTTGACCAGCGTCTTCACCCAGCCGGAGACGCGTTGCAGCAGCAGGGCGACGAGCATGCCGACGACCATGGTGAAGATGACGCAGCCGGCCGCGAAGAAGATCGTGCGCAGCACGACCTGCCAGAACTCGCTGTCCCCCAGCACCTTGGAGAAGTTCCCGAACCCGACCCACTCGGCCGGCTTGAACCCCCACAGCTGGGTCTGCCCGAACTGCTGGAAGGAGAGGGTGACCAGCCGGTAGAGGGGGTAGCCGAGGACGAGCGCCAGGATCAGCAGGCAGGGGGCGAGCAGCAGCCAGGGGACGGCGGGGCCGCCCGAGCGCCGGTTCGCACGTGGTCTTTGCGGGGAGTCCGGTGGAGGTGCCGGCACCTTGGCGGGTGTGGTCGTATCAACGGCACTCATCGTGCGCTCCTCAAACAGATCGAGAGAGGTCGGCGGCGACGCGCCCCTTCAGGGGCGCGGGGCGGTATCGATAGGCGACTACCGCCGCGTGTGCGCGACCAGCCACGACGAACCGGCACCAACCCACCAACCCGTCGCGGCACCTTCTGACATCACTCACCGGCCGGACCTGGCCCCCCGTCGGCCAGGCCCGGCCGCAGGCCGTTACGGGGTGTTGATGACCTTGTCGATCGCCGCGTCGGCCTCCTTGGCCGCCGCCTCGACGCTCTCCTTGCCGGTGCCGATGTTCTGCAGCATCGTCTGGAGCACCTGGGCCTTCTCGACCTGGCCCCAGCCCGGCGCCATCGGCACGAACCAGTTGGACTCGGCCGCGGTGGCCGGCACCGCCGTCGCCGGGTCGTTCTTCAGCGTGGCGAGGTCGGTCTTGTTGTTCGGCAGGTTGCCCTTGGCCATCAGGCCCTTCTGGCCGGAGGGGCCGGTGAACGCGTTGATCCACTCGGCGGCGACGGCCTGCGCCTTGGACTTCACCGGGATGGCGAGGTCGGAGCCGCCCAGGAAGACCGGCATGTTCTTGCCGGACGGGCCGGGCATCACGAAGTTGACGAGGTTGTCCTTCAGCTTGCCGCCGGTCTTGTCGTTCTTCGGGTCGGCCGCGGTCGCGCCCTCCCAGGCGGCACCGAAGATCATGGCCGACTTGCCCTGGCCGTAGACGATGTAGCGGTCGGACTCGTCCTTGGTCTTGTCACCGTGCATGTACTTGTCGATGACGCTCTTGAACTCGGTGAGGCCCTTGATGGACTCGGCCGAGGAGAGGTTGCCCTGCCACTTGCCGCCGTTCTCGACGGCGATGGAGCCACCGGCGTCGTAGACGAAGGACATGGCCGCGTACCAGTCACGGGTGGGCTGGTACCAGGCGCTGAACTTGTCGCCTTCCTTCTTCTGGATCTTGTCCAGGTCGGCGGTCAGCTCGGTATAGGTCTTCGGCGTGGTCTTGATGCCGGCCGAGGCGGCGATGTCCTTGCGCCAGTTGGCGACGCGGCCACCGGCGTAGTACGGCACCCCGTAGGTCTTGCCCTGGTAGGTGACGGAGGCCTTGAGGCCGTCGAGCCACTGGTCGGAGCTGGTGAACTGGGAGGCGTCGACGGGGGCGAAGGCGCCCTTCACCATGTAGCTGAGCATCTCGGTGTTGCCCATCTCGACCACGTCGGGGGCCTTGTCCGTGGCGAGGACGGCGTCCAGCTTGGTGTTCTTGTCCGGCCAGCCGTAGTACTCGTGCTTGATCTTGATGCCGGGGTGCTTCTTCTGCACGGCGGCGTCGGCGGCCTTGACCAGGTCGGGCCAGTTGTTCTGCGCGTCCACCGTGAGCCAGACGGTCAGCGCCTTGGCGTCCGAGCCCTGGGACTTGTTGTCGTCCTTGTTGTCACTGCCACACGCCGCGACCGAGAAGACCATGCCCGCGATACCAATCGCGGCTATCAGCTTGCGCTTCACGCCACCCTCCTCAGGGATGCCACAAACCCCCCTGCCTCCCCGCACGAGCGTTGGGCCGGGACCTGGACCAATGGTGTAGACCAGTGCGGGAAGCTTGGCCCAGACCACCAGGCCTGTCAAGGGTGGCCGAATAGGCTCCGACCAGCCGTTATGCGACCTACATATGCAGGAACCTTTAAGTAAGAAACCCTCGAAAACCCGGGGCGCGGACGAGACAATTCCGGTAGACCACTCGCTCGGTGGACTAGACCAACAGCGCCCGCGACGGTATACAGAGGGGATCACGCAGCGTGCAGGGCGAATCCCGTACGCTGCCGTGCCACGAGGCGAGCCGCATCAATAAGCCGGGAAGGCGGAGCATGAGCACCGACGTCAGCAGTGCGGAGAACGAGAGCGGGACAGCCATCCGTACCGCGCGCGTGCCCAAGTACTACCGCCTGAAGAAGCACCTGCTCGAAATGACCGAGACACAGGCCCCCGGCACCCCGGTCCCGCCCGAGCGCACCCTGGCCGCCGAGTTCGACACCTCCCGCACCACCGTCCGCCAGGCCCTCCAGGAACTCGTCGTCGAGGGCCGTCTCGAGCGCATCCAGGGCAAGGGCACCTTCGTCGCCAAGCCCAAGGTCTCCCAGGCCCTCCAGCTCACCTCCTACACGGAGGACATGCGGGCCCAGGGCCTGGAGCCGACCTCGCAGCTGCTGGACATCGGCTACATCACCGCCGACGACCGGCTCGCCGGACTGCTCGACATAACGGCAGGCGGGCGCGTGCTGCGCATCGAGCGGCTGCGCATGGCCAACGGCGAGCCGATGGCGATCGAGACCACGCACCTGAGCGCGAAGCGCTTCCCGGCCCTGCGCCGCTCCCTTGTCAAGTACACGTCCCTGTACACCGCCCTCGCCGAGGTGTACGACGTCCATCTCGCCGAGGCCGAGGAGACCATCGAGACCTCGCTGGCGACCCCGCGCGAGGCCGGCCTGCTCGGCACCGACGTGGGCCTGCCGATGCTGATGCTCTCCCGCCACTCCCTGGACCGCGACGGCCAGCCGGTGGAATGGGTGCGCTCGGTGTACCGCGGCGACCGCTACAAGTTCGTCGCCCGGCTCAAGCGGCCCCAGGACTGAGCACGTTTACACCCCATCTGCCCTGACGGCACGTCACTCTTCTCCACCAGATCGACATACCGATATGCGGATGAGGTCTTCCGCTGACCTTTCGCGTTCGCCATGATTGCCTGCGCATTACACAGGTGAACAACGGTGATCGCCTGACGGTCAGTGAGGGGACGGAGCCGCGAGATGTCAGATGCGTCCGATGTGACCAAAGCGGCGGTGGTGACGCCCATACGCGTCGCCATCGCCCTCTGCCTGATAGCGCCCTTCGTGGCGATGCTGTGGGTGGGCTCGTACGCCAAGACGGACCCGGAGTTCATCGGGATCCCGTTCTTCTACTGGTACCAGATGCTGTGGGTGCTGCTCTCCACCGCGCTCACGATGACCGCCTACCAGCTGTGGCAGCGCGACCAGCGCGCCCGCAAGGCCGAGAGCACGAGCGGGGGTGCGCAGCGGTGAAGGACGGCGTGAACGGCGTCGCGCTCGGCGTCTTCATCTTCTTCTTCCTGGCCGTCACGGTCATGGGCTTCCTGGCCGCGCGCTGGCGCAAGGCCGAGAACGAGCACTCGCTCGACGAATGGGGCCTCGGCGGCCGGTCGTTCGGGACCTGGGTCACCTGGTTCCTGCTCGGCGGCGACCTGTACACGGCCTACACCTTCGTCGCCGTACCGGCGGCGATCTACGCGGCGGGCGCGGCCGGCTTCTTCGCGGTGCCGTACACGATCCTGGTCTACCCGCTGATCTTCACGTTCCTGCCGCGCCTGTGGTCGGTCTCGCACAAGCACGGCTATGTGACGACCTCGGACTTCGTGCGCGGCCGCTTCGGCTCCAAGGGCCTCTCGCTGGCCGTCGCGCTGACCGGCATCCTGGCAACGATGCCGTACATCGCGCTGCAGCTCGTCGGCATCCAGGCGGTGCTCGACGTGATGGGCATCGGCGGCAGCGACGGCACCAACTGGTTCGTGAAGGACCTCCCGCTCCTCATCGCCTTCGGCGTGCTCGCGGCCTACACCTACTCCTCCGGCCTGCGCGCCCCCGCCCTGATCGCGTTCGTGAAGGACGCGCTGATCTACATCGTCATCGCGGTGGCGATCATCTACATCCCGATCAAGCTGGGCGGCTTCGACGACATCTTCGCCAAGGCGGGCGACAAGTTCACGGCGGCGGGCGCGGGCGGCCTCGTCCCGCCCGCGGCCGGCCAGTGGACGTACGCCACCCTGGCGCTGGGCTCGGCGCTGGCCCTGTTCATGTACCCGCACTCGATCACCGCGACGCTCTCCTCCAGGAGCCGTGACGTGATCCGCCGCAACACCACGATCCTGCCGCTGTACTCCCTGATGCTGGGCCTGCTCGCCCTGCTGGGCTTCATGGCCATCGCGGCCGGCGTCAAGGTCACCAACGGCCAGCTGGCCATCCCCCAGCTGTTCGAGAACATGTTCCCGGACTGGTTCGCGGGCGTGGCCTTCGCGGCGATCGGGATCGGCGCCCTGGTCCCCGCGGCCATCATGTCCATCGCGGCCGCGAACCTCTTCACCCGCAACATCTACCGGGACTTCATCAAGCCGGACGCCACGCCGAAGCAGGAGGCCCAGGTCTCCAAGCTGGTGTCGCTGCTGGTGAAGGTGGGCGCGCTGATCTTCGTCCTCACGATGGACAAGACGGTCGCCATCAACTTCCAGCTGCTCGGCGGCATCTGGATCCTGCAGACCTTCCCGGCCCTGGTCGGCGGCCTGTTCACCCGCTGGTTCCACCGCTGGGCCCTGCTGGCGGGCTGGGCGGTCGGCATGGTCTACGGCACGGTCGCCGCCTACGGCGTGGCCTCCCCGGCCCAGGCGCACTTCGGCGGCTCGTCCAAGGAGATCCCGGGCCTCGGCGAGATCGGCTACATCGGCCTGACGGCGTTCGTGATGAACGTGGTGGTGACGGTGGTCCTGACCTTCGCCCTGAAGGCCTTCAAGGCCCCCGAGGGCATCGACGAGACCAGCCCCCAGGACTACACGGCGGACGCGGGCGACCCGGACGTGGAGGTGGAGTTGCCGCCGGCCGTCGCAGGAAGCGCCCACTGACAGCGCCCCGTCAGGGGCCCAGTGGTTGCCGGTGCCGATGATCGCGGAGACCGTGAAGAGGGGGTGGATCAGGCCGAGCGCCTTCAGCCACCACTTCGGGGCGACGACGGCG
>NZ_JBEOYD010000063.1:0-39854 GCF_040296885.1 Streptomyces sp. NPDC001980
AGCGTGAGGGAAACGCCCGGTTACATTCCGAACCCGGAAGCTAAGCCTTACAGCGCCGATGGTACTGCAGGGGGGACCCTGTGGGAGAGTAGGACGCCGCCGAACAATCTTTGGAGGACCCCTGGTCCCAGCGTTCAGCTGGGACCAGGGGTCCTTTTGTTTTTACAATGCTTGCGGTACCGAAGACAGGAGTCACCATGTCCACCAACTCTCCCGACGACCGACCGGAGCGCGACCAGCGGCGACGGGACAGTGGTGACCGCGGTGACCGCGGCGAGCGCGGCGGAGACCGCAACGACCGTGGGGATCGCGGCGGTTACAGCCGTCGTGATGACAACCGTGGCGGTGGTGGCGGGGGTTACGGTCGTCGTGATGACCGGCGTGACGACCGGCGTGACGACAACCGCGGTGGCGGCGGCGGCTACGGCCGGCGTGACGACCGTCGTGATGACAACCGTGGCGGTGGTGGCGGCTACGGCCGGCGTGACGACCGTCGTGATGACAACCGTGGCGGTGGTGGCGGGGGTTACGGTCGTCGTGATGACCGGCGTGACGACCGTCGTGACGACAACCGCGGCGGTGGCGGCGGCTACGGCCGGCGTGACGACAATCGTGGTTCTCGTCCGGGGTTCCAGCGTGACGATCGTGGCGGCGACCGGGGTGGTTACGGGCGTCGTGACGACCGTGATCGCGGTCCCCGTCGTGATGACCGTGGGGATCGTCCCGCTTTCCGGCGCGACGACCGGCGCGACGACCGCCGGGACGACCGTCGTGATGACCGTGGTGACCGTCCTGCTTTCCGGCGTGACGACCGTGACGACCGTGGTGGCTTCCGTCGTGATGATCGTCGTGACGACAACCGCGGTGGCGGCGGCTACGGCCGGCGTGACGACCGTCGTGAAGACAATCGTGGCGGTGGTGGCGGCGGTTTCGGTCGTCGTGATGACCGTCGTGATGACAATCGTGGTTCTCGTCCGGGGTTCCAGCGTGACGATCGTGGCGGCGACCGGGGTGGTTACGGGCGTCGTGACGACCGTGATCGCGGTCCCCGTCGTGATGACCGTGGGGATCGTCCCGCTTTCCGGCGCGACGACCGGCGCGACGACCGCCGGGACGACCGTCGTGATGACCGTGGTGACCGTCCTGCTTTCCGGCGTGACGACCGTGACGACCGTGGTGGCTTCCGTCGTGATGATCGTCGTGACGACAACCGCGGTGGCGGCGGCTACGGGCGACGTGACGACAACCGCGGCGGTGACCGTGACACCCGCGGCGGCTTCCGAGGCCGGGACGACCGTCGTGACGACCGTGATCGCGGTCCCCGTCGCGACGACACCCGTGGCGGTGGCGGCTACGGCCGGCGTGACGACAACCGCGGCGGGGGTTACCGCGGCCGTGACGACCGTCGTGACGACCGGCGCGGCGGCGGCCGCTTCCGTGACGAGCGGGACCGGGACCGGGACCGTGAGCCGATCAAGCGGCTGCCCATCCCGGAGGACGTCACCGGCGACGAGATCGACAAGGACGTGCGGCAGGAGCTCCAGAGCCTGCCCAAGACGCTCGCGGAGGACGTCGCCAAGAACCTGGTGATGGTCGCCCGGCTCATCGACGACGACCCCGAGGGTGCGTACGGCTACTCCAGGGTGGCCCTGCGGCTGGCCTCCCGTGTCGCCGCCGTCCGGGAGGCGGCGGGGTTCGCCGCGTACGCGAACCAGAAGTACGCCGAGGCGCTCGCCGAGTTCAGGGCCGCGAGGCGCATGACCGGCACCGTCGACCTGTGGCCGGTGATGGCCGACTGCGAGCGTGGGCTCGGGCGTCCGGAGAAGGCGCTGGACATGGCCGGTGCCCCCGAGGTGCACAAGCTCGACAAGGCAGGCCAGGTCGAGATGCGGCTCGTCGCCGCAGGTGCCCGGCGTGACATGGGGCAGCTGGACGCGGCGATCGTCACGCTGCAGAGCCCCGAGCTGGCCTCCAGCTCCGTACAGCCGTGGACCGCGCGGCTGCGGTACGCCTACGCCGACGCCCTGCTCGCCGCCGGGCGCGCTGACGAGGCGCGCGAGTGGTTCGCCAAGGCCGTCGAGGCCGACCGGGACGGCAGCACGGACGCCTCCGACCGGCTGGCCGAGATGGACGGGGTCGAGTTCGTCGACGCTCTGGACGAGGAGGAGTCCGAGGAGGCTCCCGAAGAGACCGAGACCGAGACCGAGGTCGCGGCCGAACCCGAGTCCGAGCCCGACGGTGAACCCGAATCCGAGGCTGACGCCGAGCAGGACTGAGCTCGGGAACCGAGTGATGGAGTGACGGACAGAGGGCAGGCCCGACCGGGGTCCGCCCTCTCTCCGTCAGACGTCGAGAGCCCGCAGTACCAGCCCCGATGCCGGCTTCGGGCCGAAGGACGTCGACTTGCGGGGCATCGTCACGCCCTGGCGGGCCAGGTCGCGGACGACCTCCTCGCGGACCGGGTGCAGGAGGACGGCCGTACCGCCGTCGCGTTCGGCCTTGGCGACCGTCGCCGCCGTGTCGTGGATGTACGCGATGTGCGCGGGCGAGTCCTCGGGGATGCGCCAGACGTGGTCGAGGAGCGTGGCGTGCAGGACGGTGGCGTCCAGGGTGCGCCAGGCGGCCGGGCGCCCGTCGGGGATCGTTCGGGTCAGGAGTTCCGGGTCCGGGCGGTCGATGAGATGGAACGTACCGTCGCCGGCCAGCAGGAACGCGTTGCCGGCGCAGGCCGCGTCCGCCAGGGCCTCCTGGGCCGCGGGCAGGGGGACGTCGAGCCGTCGTACCCGGAACAGGCCCTTGACGTGCTCCAGCGCCTCCGCCACCGGCAGGCCGTGCAGCAGGCGGTGGATGGCGCGGACGCGCAGCGGGTAGCGGGCGGTGTCGACGAGGAGGACCAGGCCGTAGTCCCAGGGGCTGGGAGAGGGATGCTCCGCGCGTAGACGCAAGTACGTGGCCCAGCGATGGTGGCCGTCGGCGATCAGGGCCTGGCGGTGGGCCAGGTCGGACTGGACGAGGGCCACCTCGGCGGGGTCGGTGATCGACCAGAGGCGGTGGTGGAAACCGTCCTCCGTGGTGGTGGCGAGGAGCGGGGGACGGTCGGCCACCGTGTCGATGACCTCGGCGGCCGCTCCGTTGCCCCGATAGGTGAGCAGGAGGGGTTCGAGGTTCGCCGAGGTGGCGCGCATCAGGGCCGCGCGGTCGGCGACGACCGGGGGCATGACCTCCTCGTGCGGCAGCACCACGCCCTCGGACGGCTCGGAGACCCGCAGGGCGCCGATCACCCCGCGCTGCAGCAGGCCGTTTCCGTCGTGCTGTTCGTAGACGTACAAGCCCGGAACGGGATCCGTGGCGAGGATGCCCTCGGCCTGCCAGCGGTGAAGGGTGTCGGCCGCCTGTTCGGTACCGGCGCTGGGGGTACCGGCCTGGGGGAGGATGAGGCGGACGATGTTGTGCGGGTCGGCGGACTGGAGATGGTGCACGCCGTCGGGGCGTACGACGACGTCGTACGGCGGGGAGGTGACGGCGGCCAAACTGCCGACCCGGTCCGGGTCGTAGCGAAGGCCTCGGAACGGGGTGAGTTCCAGGCCTCGGCGCTCCGTTGCTTCCGAGTGACCTGCAGTGTTCATCCCGGCATCGTACGTGTGTCAGTGGCGTGCGGGATGATCGATAGGGAAAGGCGGGCGAACGAAGAGTGACGAGGAGTGACGAGGAGCGATGGGGATGAGCCAAGGCGTCAGGACTGGTCCCGAGGGCAGCGGACAGGCCCTGAGCACGGCGTATGACACGGCGCTGCTCGATCTGGACGGGGTGGTGTACGCGGGCGGCAGCGCGATCGCGTACGCCGTGGAGTCGCTGGACGTCGCCCGCGCGGGCGGCATGCGTCTGGCGTACGTCACCAACAACGCGCTGCGGACGCCGGACGCGGTGGCCGAGCATCTCACCGAGCTGGGGATCCCGACGGGGGCCGCCGAGGTCATCACCTCGGCGCAGGCGGTCGCGCGGCTGATCAGCGAGCAGGTGCCGGCCGGGGCGCGGGTGCTGGTGATCGGCGGGGAGGGGCTGCGGGTCGCGCTGCGCGAGCGGGGTCTTGAGCCGGTGGAGTCCGCCGACGACGATCCCGCGGCCGTGGCGCAGGGGTACGGCGGCCTCGACCTGCCCTGGGGACGGTTCGCCGAGGCGTCGTACGCCGTCGCGCGCGGGGTGCCGTGGTTCGCGTCCAACACCGATCTGACCATCCCGAGCGGGCGCGGGATCGCGCCGGGCAACGGCGCGGCGGTGGCGGTGGTCCGGATCGCGACGGGTGCCGAGCCGCAGGTGGCGGGCAAGCCGCTGCCGCCGATGCACCGGGAGACGATCCTGCGGACGGGTGCGGAGCGGCCGTTGGTGGTCGGGGACCGGCTGGACACCGACATCGAGGGCGCGTTCAACGGCGGGGTCGACTCGCTGCTCGTGCTGACCGGCGTGACCGACGGGCGTCAGCTGCTGGCCGCGCCGCCGCAGCACCGGCCGACCTACGTCGACGCCGATCTTCGGGGGCTGCTCACCGGGCAGCCGGAAGTCACGGCGGACGGCGACGGCTTCCGCTGTGGCGGCTGGACGGCGACGGCGGGTGCCGACCGGCTGGAGCTGGAGGGCGACGGCGAGGCGCTCGACGGGCTGCGGGCGTTGTGCGCGGCGGCCTGGACGGCGGCGGGGGAGGGCTCCTGCGAGCTGGACGGGGGTAAGTCGCTGGCGCGGCTGGGCCTCTGAGACCCGTGCGGGACGGGGACTCGTCCGCGCTGCCACCAGCTCCCACCGGGACTCGGCATCGAGATGGGATGCGAGGGTAGGCTAACCTAACCTCGTGTTGGTCGACAGTCCCCCCGAACAGCGCGCGGATACTGCCCCCGCGCCCCCGACCCGTCGGGCGATCCGGGCCCTCGGGCTCCTCGTCTCCGTCGTGATCCTGCTGCTCGTCGCCCTGGCGAGCATCGCGATCGGGGCGAAAGAACTGCCCCTGGACCAGGTCTGGCACGGCCTGTTCCACGACACGGGTACGTACGGCGACGTTGTCGTCGACGCGCGGCTGTCGCGGACCGTCCTCGGCCTGCTGGCCGGTGCCGCCCTCGGCCTGTCCGGGGCGGTGCTCCAGGCGCTCACCCGCAACCCGCTCGCCGACCCCGGACTGCTCGGCATCAACGCGGGCGCGTCGGCCGCGGTGGTCACCGCCATCACCTACTTCGGCGTCAGCACCCTCGGCGGCTATGTGTGGTTCGCCTTCCTCGGGGCGGCCGTGGTGGGCGCGCTGGTGTGGTTCCTGGGCGGCAGCCGGGGCGCCACCCCGGTCCGGCTGGCACTCGCCGGCACGGCGATCAGCGCCGCGCTCTACGGCTACCTCCAGGCCGTGATGATCACGGACGACGCGGCGCTCAACAAGTTGCGCTTCTGGACGGTGGGTTCGCTGGCCTCGGCGAGCAACTCGACGATCCTGCAGGTGCTGCCGTTCGTCGCGGCCGGCACCCTGCTCGCCCTCGGTCTCGCCCGGCCGCTGAACGCGGTGGCGATGGGCGACGACACCGCCCGCGCCCTCGGCGCCAACCTGGGCCGCACCCGGGCCCTCGCCATGCTCGCCGCCACCGTGCTGTGCGGCGCGGCCACCGCCGCCTGCGGCCCGATCGCCTTCGTCGGCCTGATGGTCCCGCACGTCGTGCGCTCGTTCACCGGCCCCGACCTGCGCTGGATCCTGCCGTACGCGACGGTCCTGTCGCCCGTGCTGCTGCTCGGCGCCGATGTCGTCGGCCGGGTCGTGGCCCGCCCCGCGGAGCTCCAGGTCGGCATCGTCACCGCGATCATCGGCGGTCCGGTCTTCATTCTTCTCGTACGACGGCGGAGGACGGCCCAGCTGTGAAGACCGCTGTGAAAACCGCGGCGAAGAGCCCGGCGAAGAGCGCCGCGAAGACCACACGTACTGTGCGCGGCCCCGGTGGCCTCTCCCTGCGGACCGACGTGCGCGCGCTGGTCGTGGTCGTGGCGCTGCTGCTGGCCGCGTGCGCCGCGAGTGTCGTACTGATCGGCACGGGCGACTTCCCGATCTCCTTCGGCGACGTACTGAAGACGCTGGCCGGGAACGGCACCGCCGGGCAGGACTTCATCGTCAACGAGCTGCGGCTGCCGCGGGTCCTGGTCGGTCTGCTGGTCGGTGCCTCGCTCGGGCTCGGCGGCGCGCTGTTCCAGTCGATCTCCCGCAACCCGCTGGGCAGCCCGGACGTGCTCGGCCTCTCGCAGGGCGCCACCTCCGGCGCGCTCGTCGTCATCGTGCTGCTGTCCGGGACCGCCGCCCAGGTCACCGTCGGCGCGCTGCTCGGCGGTCTGGTGACCGGCCTCGCCATCTACCTCCTGGCCTGGAAGCAGGGCGTGCACGGCTACCGGCTGGTCCTGGTCGGCATCGGCGTCTCCGCGGTCGTCACCGCGGTCAACGGCTATCTGCTCACCAAGGCCGACCTGGTCGACGCGACCCGCGCGGTCGTCTGGATGACCGGCTCCCTCGACGGCCGTGACTGGAGCCAGGTCTGGCCGCTGCTCGCGCTCTGCGCGGTCCTCGTGCCGCTGGTCCTCGCCAACGCGCGGGGCCTCAGGATGATGGAGATGGGCGACGACGTCTCGCACGCCCTCGGGGTACGGGTCGAGCGGGTGCGCATGCTGCTGATGGTGGCCGCCGTCCTGCTGACCGCGGCCGCCACCGCCGCCGCCGGACCCGTCAGCTTCGTGGCCCTCACCGCCCCCCAGCTCGCCCGCCGCCTCACCCGCTCGCCCGGCCCCAACCTGGTGCCCTCCCTCTGCATGGGCGCCACCCTCCTGGTCACCGCCGACTGGGCCTCCCAGCGCGCCTTCGGCGCCGACCAGCTGCCCGTGGGCGTGGTCACCGGCGTCCTCGGCGGGGTCTACCTGCTCTGGCTCCTCGTCACCGAGCGCAGGGCGGGCCGGATATGACACCGAAGGCCGGCTCGGACCTGAGCGCGACCCCCCAGCCAGACAGCGAGCCAGACAGCAAGAGGAGCACCGTGAACCGCCTGTCCGCCGAGAACGTCACCCTCGCCTACGACCAGCGCGTCATCGCCGAGCAGCTGTCGGTGGAGATCCCCGACAACTCCTTCACGGTGATCGTCGGCCCCAACGCCTGCGGCAAGTCGACGCTCCTGCGCGCGCTCTCCCGGATGCTCAGGCCCAGCCAGGGCCGGGTGCTGCTCGACGGCCAGGTCATCCAGTCGATGCCCGCGAAGAAGGTCGCCCGTACGCTCGGCCTGCTCCCGCAGTCCTCCATCGCGCCCGACGGCATCACCGTCGGTGACCTGGTCGGCCGCGGCCGCTACCCGCACCAGGGCATCCTGCGCCAGTGGTCCGCCGAGGACGAGCGGGTCGTCCAGGAGTCCATGGAGCAGACCGGGGTCGCCGAACTCGCCGACCGGTACGTCGACGAACTCTCCGGCGGCCAGCGGCAGCGCGTCTGGATCGCCATGGCGCTCGCCCAGCAGACCCCGCTGCTGCTCCTCGACGAGCCGACCACCTACCTGGACATCCAGCACCAGATCGACGTCCTCGACCTGTGTGCCGAACTCCACGAGGAGCAGGGGCGGACGCTGGTCGCCGTGCTGCACGACCTCAACCACGCGGCCCGGTACGCCACCCACCTGATCGCGCTCAAGGGCGGCCGGGTCGTCGCCGAGGGCGCCCCGAACGACATCGTCACGGCCGAACTGGTGGAGGAGGTGTTCGGGCTGCGCTGTCAGATCATCGACGACCCGGAGACGGGGACCCCGCTGGTGGTGCCGGCGGCCCGCAAGGCACGGCTCACAGCAGCTTCCTGAGCCGGAACAGGTCCAGCAGGTTCGCCTCCAGCCGCACCCGGCCCGAACCCCAGGCGCCGGCGAAGTTCAGCTCGCCGTCGACCAGAGCCACCAGGTCGTCGCCGGCCATGGCGAGTCTGATCTGTGCCTTCTCCCGCGGCGGCCCGGGGAACGTCTCCTCGACCTCGATCCGGCCGCCGGTGAGCCGGCCGGCGAAGGTGACGTCCAGGTCGGTGATGTGGCAGCTCACCGTGCGGTCCATGACGGCGGCCGCGCGGACGTCGCCCTCGGCGCCGCCCATGCTGTGCGAGAGCTTGTCGAGTGCGGCGCGGCACTCCTCGATCGTGGCCATCGCGATCGACGGTACCCCAGCGCTTCGATGTAGCGTCGGGGCATGACCGACTCTGCGCCCGAAGGCCTGGTGGCGGCCCCGGTGACGGAGGCCGGGGAAGCGGCCGCCGTCGAACCCGGGTACGACCCCGCCGCGCCCGCCCCGCTGAACGTCCCCCGCACCCCCACCGGCAACGCCGAGGTCGACGCACAGCTCGACCGGCTGGCCGACGCCGACCACCTCGCCACGGACGGGCATCTGGAGGTGTACGAGGATGTACACCGGGGCCTGCGCGACGCGCTGACCGCGCTCGACGCCCGCCCCGGACCCCCGGGACCTCCAGGTCCCCCGGCGCCCCCGCCGCACGGCGACAGGACGCCCGCGCCCGCCCGTCACCCGACCACCACCCCTCAACGAGGCCCTTCGGGCCACACCTTCTAGTCCGTACCACCAGAGCAGGAGCTGAACCCACCGTGGCAGGAGTCGCACGTCGCCGTCTGGACGCGGAGCTGGTCCGCCGGAAGCTGGCGCGCTCGCGCGAGCACGCCAGCCAGCTGATCGCCGCCGGGCGGGTCACCGTCGGCAAGACCCTCGCGACCAAGCCGGCCACCCAGGTGGAGACCGCCGCCGCCATCGTCGTCCAGAGCGACGACAGCGATCCCGAGTACGTGTCGCGGGGCGGCCACAAGCTCGCCGGCGCGCTGGCGGTGTTCGTCCCGCAGGGCCTGGTGGTCGAGGGGCGGCGGGCGCTGGACGCCGGCGCGTCGACCGGGGGCTTCACCGATGTGCTGCTGCGCTCGGGGGCCGCGCAGGTCGTCGCCGTCGACGTCGGATACGGCCAACTCGCGTGGTCTCTGCAGAGCGATGAACGCGTCACCGTCAAGGACCGTACGAACGTACGCGAGTTGACGCTTGAAGCGATCGATGGGGAGCCTGTGGATCTTGTCGTGGGTGATCTGTCCTTCATCCCGCTCGGGCTGGTGCTGCCGGCCCTGGCGCGGTGCGTGAAGCCGGACGCCGACCTGGTGATGATGGTCAAGCCGCAGTTCGAGGTGGGCAAGGAGAGGCTGGGCAGCGGGGGAGTCGTACGGAGTCCGCAGCTGCGGGCGGAGGCCGTGCGGGGGGTTGCCGAGAAGGCGTGGGAGCTGGGGCTAGGGGTGAACGGTGTCACCGCCAGTCCGCTGCCCGGGCCGTCCGGCAATGTCGAGTACTTTCTGTGGCTGCGGGCCGGCGCACCCCAGTTGGATCCGGCCGACGTTGACCGTGCAGTGGCGGAGGGGCCGCGTTGACACAGAACCGAGCTCGTACTGTTTTCCTGCTGGCCCACACCGGGCGGCCCGCGGCGATCCGCAGCGCCGAGCTTGTGGTGAAGGGGCTGCTGGCGGCCGGAGTCGGCGTACGGGTCCTGGACTTCGAGGCCCGGGACCTGCCGCTGCCCGACGAGGTCGAACTCGTCGAGGAGGCCTCGCCGCACAGCCTCGACGGCTGCGAGCTGCTGATCGTGCTCGGCGGTGACGGGACGCTGCTGCGCGGCGCCGAGTTCGCGCGGGCCTCCGGGGTGCCGATGCTCGGCGTCAACCTCGGCAGCGTCGGGTTCCTCGCGGAGGCCGAGCGGGACGACCTCGACAAGGTCGTGGACCGGGTGGTGAGCAAGGCGTACGAGGTCGAGGAGCGGATGACCGTCGACGTCGTCGTGCACCGCAACGGGGACATCGTGCACACCGACTGGGCGCTGAACGAGGCGGCCGTGCAGAAGGCGGGCGCCGAGAAGCTGCTGGAGGTCGTCCTGGAGATCGACGGGCGGCCGGTGACCGGGTTCGGGTGCGACGGGATCGTGCTGTCGACGCCGACCGGGTCCACCGCCTATGCGTTCTCCGCCGGTGGGCCGGTGGTGTGGCCGGAGGTGGAGGCGCTGCTGATGGTGCCGATCTCCGCGCACGCGCTGTTCGCGAAGCCGCTGGTGACCTCGCCGGACTCGGTGCTCGCGGTGGAGGTGCTGCCGCACATCCAGCCGGGGGTGCTGTGGTGCGACGGGCGGCGGACTGTCGAGTTGCCGCCGGGGGCGCGGGTCGAGGTACGGCGAGGGGCCGTGCCGGTGCGGCTCGCCCGGCTGCATCATGCGTCGTTCACGGACCGGTTGGTGGCGAAGTTCGCGCTGCCGGTGTCCGGGTGGCGGGGGGCGCCGCAGTAGCGGTTTGTGGGGGCCGGTTTCGGTGCGTCGGCGGGTGCGGGTGCGTGGGGGCTGGTCGCGCTCGCGCGGCGGTAGCCGCAAATCGATACAGCCCCGCGCCCCTTGGTCGGCCCACTCGCCGGGGTGTCCGGGCCGCGCTCCTTTGGGGCGCCTCCACTCCCCGGCGACCGGCCCTCGCGGTTTCTCCACTCGCCCGGGTGACAGGGGGCCTCGCACTTCGCCATCTCGACCTCGTAAGGTCTTCCCCGTGCTGGAAGAAATGCGGATACGGTCACTCGGGGTCATCGACGATGCCGTCGTCGAGTTGTCGCCGGGGTTCACCGCCGTCACCGGTGAGACCGGTGCGGGCAAGACCATGGTGGTCACCAGCCTGGGGCTGCTGCTCGGCGGGCGGGCCGATCCCGCGCTCGTGCGGATCGGGTCCGAGAAGGCGGTCGTCGAGGGCCGGGTCACCGTGCCCGCCGGAGCCTCGGCGGCCGTACGGGCCGAGGAGGCCGGCGCCGAGCTGGACGACGGGGCGCTGCTGATCAGCCGTACCGTTTCCGCCGAGGGGCGCTCGCGGGCGCACCTCGGCGGGCGGAGCGTGCCCGTGGGGCTGCTCGCCGACCTCGCCGACGACCTGGTGGCCGTGCACGGGCAGACCGACCAACAGGGGCTGCTGAAGCTGTCCCGGCAGCGGCAGGCCCTCGACCGGTACGCGGGCGACGGGGTCGCCGTGCCGCTGGCCAAGTACGGCGAGGCCTACCGGCGGCTGCGGGCCGTGGCGGTCGAGCTGGAGGAGATCGTCACGCGCGCGCGTGAGCGGGCCCAGGAGGCCGACATGCTGCGCTACGGGCTGGACGAGATCGCGGGTGTGGAGCCGAGGGCCGGCGAGGACGTCGAGCTTTCCGAGGAGGCCGAGCGGCTCGGGCACGCCGAGGCGCTGTCGTCCGCCGCGACCGCCGGGCACTCCGCGCTCGCGGGTAACCCCGAGGACCCCGAGGGCATCGACGCGGCCACCCTCGTCGCGGGCGCCCACCGGGCCCTGGAGGCCGTACGGTCGCACGACCCGGCGCTCGCCGCGCTCGCCGACCGGATCGGCGAGATCGGGATCCTGCTGGGCGATGTGGCGGGCGAGCTGGCCGGGTACGCCGACGACCTGGACGCCGATCCGCTGCGGCTCGCGGCCGTGGAGGAGCGGCGCGCCGCGCTCACCGGGCTCACCCGCAAGTACGGCGAGAGCATCGACGCGGTGCTGGCGTGGGCCGAGCAGGGCGCCGCGCGGCTCACCGAACTCGACGGCGACGACGAGCGGATCGACGAGCTGACCGCAGAGCGGGATGCCCTGCGGACGGAACTGGGCGGTCTCGCCCAGGCATTGACGGACGCGCGCACGGAGGCCGCCGAACGCTTCGCGGCCGCCGTCACCGCCGAGCTGGCCTCGCTCGCGATGCCGCACGCGCGCGTGTCCTTCGCCATCCGGCAGACCGAGGACCCGGAGGGCGTGGAGGTCGGCGGCCGGGCGGTGGCCTACGGCCCGTCGGGCGCCGACGAGGTCGAGCTGCTCCTCGCCCCGCACCCCGGCGCCCCGCCCCGCCCCATCGCCAAGGGCGCGTCCGGCGGTGAGCTGTCCCGCGTGATGCTCGCCGTGGAGGTCGTCTTCGCGGGCACCGACCCGGTCCCGACGTACCTCTTCGACGAGGTCGACGCCGGCGTGGGCGGCAAGGCGGCGGTGGAGATCGGGCGCCGGCTCGCCAAGCTCGCCAAGTCCGCGCAGGTGGTCGTCGTCACCCACCTTCCCCAGGTCGCCGCCTTCGCGGACCGCCAGTTGCTGGTCGAGAAGACCAACGACGGCTCGGTCACCCGGTCCGGCGTGAAGGTCCTGGAGGGCGAGGAGCGGGTACGGGAGCTGTCCCGCATGCTGGCCGGCCAGGAGGACTCGGAGACGGCGCGGGCGCACGCGGAGGAGCTGCTGGAGACGGCTCGCGCGGACCGTTGACGCATCGCTGACCGAGGGGCGGGCGGCGGGGCGTCACCCGCCCCGCCGCTCCCGCCGCTGCCGGGCCATGTGATAGGCCCAGGCGTGGGTCGACGCCTTCTGATCCACGCCGAAGTGTCGTCCCGTGGCTTCTTTCAGGACTTGGTGCACCTCGTCCATGAAGGCGAGCCAGTCCTTGACCTCGAAGTCGGCGTCGGTCCAGCCGTAGAGCGACTTCAGTTCGTGCTTGACAGCGGCGAAGAAGGAGAGGGGCTCACGCTCGCCCGCTCCGATGCGCACGCCGTGCTCCCGCAGCCATTCCTTCTGCCGGTCGGAGGCGTCGAGCCATTTGTCCGGGCTGTCCCGCAGTTCGGCGTAGTCGACCCACGCCCAGAAGCTTTCGGCATCGGCCACGTCCGGTGCCTCCGCATGGTGGGCGGGACACAGCAGCGCGAAGTTGCGTACGTCCATGGATCCGCCGAGATGGCGTGGCACCACGTGTGCCCGTTCCACCGGGGTGCGCCAGCACACCAGGCAGCTCGGCTCGTCCATGCCCAGATAGGCGGCGATGGCCTTGGCCGTGGGCCGTGACCTGCGGTCGGCCGGGTGCTTCTCCCGGGGCTTCACCGCGAGGGTACGGGCGTCGTAGCCGTAGTCGCTGCCGTCGTCCGGGTAACCGATACGCAGGAGGTCAGGGATGTCGTCGCGCTGTGCTTTCGGGTTCCGGGCGCGGACCAGCGGGCTGCTGATCTCCGTCAGGTAATCCCCGAGAAAGCCCAGGCAGAACTCCGTCATCAGCTCGTACGCGTCGTGGTCGAAGCCGCCGGCTTCGTTGCGATGCCCCTGGATGTCCAGGAAGAGATACCTGGGAGCCCCCGGCGACCGCTTCTGCGCCGCCTGGACGCACTCGAAGATCCGCTGGGCGCTTCGTTCGAAGTTCTCGTACACCTTCATGTCGTGGTGGATCGCCACCCCCTTCGCCCTGCCGGCGCGTGTCCCGCGGGCCTGTTGCCTCGGCTTCTTCGCCATGGTCCCCCCCTCGGCGATGTCACAGTACGGACAGCGCATCGTGGCAGGCGGCACTGACAACGCTCCTCCACCGCGGCGTTTCCGTCACCCTCCCGGGTGATACGGTCCGGCGCATTGCCCCGGCCCGCCTCGGTATGTGCCTTCTCGGAATACCCGGAACACCTCTGTGTGCTGGCATCCTTGAGGGAGACGCGGTGTCCGGGGGAGGCGCGCGCGGTGATGCCCTCGGCCCCGATACCTTCTGTACGTTCCCTCGTGACCGCCCCCGCCGAACCAGGAGCCCCGGCCGCGTGAGCCCCGTGAGCAGCAACGCACCGCACGGTCAGTCGCCGCTGCGCACCGTGCAGGTGCTGGGCGGCGGCAACGCCGGCAGCAGTGTGCACGTGCGTTCGCTGACCGCCGGCCTCGTCGCGCGGGGCGTGCGGGTCACGGTGTGCGCCCCCGTCGAGGCCGATCGCGCCTACGGCTTCTCGGGCGTCGGCGCCGACCACGTGCACGTGCCGCGCAGCAGTGACCCGGGTTCGGTGGCGGCGCTCCGCGCGGCCTGCGCGGACGCCGACCTGGTGCACGCCCACGGCCTGCACGCCTCCTTCCGCGCGGCGTTGGCACTGAGCGGCCGCAGCACCCCGCTCGTCGTCACCTGGCACAACCGGGCGCAGGCCGAGGGCGCCCGGGCGCATCTGCTGCGGATGCTGGAGCGGCGGGTGGTGCGGGCGGCCGCCGTGGTGCTCGGGACCACCTCCGACCTGGTGGACCGGGCCCGCCGTACCGGCGCCCGGGACGCCCGGCTCGCCGCCGTGGCGCTGCCCGGCCTGCGGCGGCCCGTGGACCAGGACGAGGCGGAGCTGCTGCGGCCCAAGGTCCGTGCCGAACTCGGCGCCATGGGGCGGCCGTTGCTCATCGCCGTCGGCTCCCTCGACCGGCACCGCGGCTACGACGTCCTGCTGGACGCGGCGCGTGCCTGGTGCCGGCTCGATCCTGTACCGCTTCTCGTCATCGCCGGCGAGGGGCCGCTGCGCCCGGCGTTGCAACGGCGGATCGAGGACGAGGAGCTGCCCGTACGGCTGATCGGGCGCCGCGACGACGTCACCGAACTGCTCGCCGCCGCCGACCTGGCGCTGCTGCCCAGCAGTTGGGAGTCCCGTTCCGTCCTCGCCCAGGAGGCCCTGCACGCGCGCGTGCCGCTCGTCGCGACCGCCGTCGGCGGTGTCCCCGACCTGGTGGGGGACGCGGCCGAGTTGGTCGCGTACGGCGACGCACGGGCCCTCGCCGCCGCCGTCGTACGCCTGCTCGACGACCCAGGGCGCTGTGCGGAGCTGCGCGAGCGGGGCGCCCGGCAGGCGGCGAGCTGGCCCACGGAGGACGAGACCGTGGCCCAAGTACTCAGCGTGTACGACGAGTTGACGCAGCCCAGGCCGCTGCCGTGAGGCCGTGAGGCCCTAGGGGACGTGCCGGCGGGCCCGCAGCGCCAGGCTCAACGCCATGACCACCTGCGGGTCGTCGAGGTCCGTTCCCAGCAACTCCCCGATGCGGGCGAGGCGGTTGTAGAGGGTCTGCCGGTTGAGGTGGAGTTCACGGGCCGTCTCCGCCTTGCGGCCCGCGTGCGCCAGGTAGGTCTCCAGGGTCGGCAGCAGCGGCGGCTTGGAGCGGTGGTCGTGGTCGCGCAGCGGGCCGATCGCGCGGTCGACGAACGCCGCCAGGTCGGGGTGGTCGCGCAGCCGCCACAGGAGAAGGTCGATGTCGAGGCGACGGGCGTCGTACCAGGGCCGGTCGGAGAGGCCCTGGGCGGCGGTCGCCGTCTCGGCCGCGTGCCGCAGGCCCGCCGACGCCGCCGCCCAGCCGCCGGCCGCGCCGACCACCACGACCGGAGGAGCGGCCCCGGGGCGTTGCATCCCGGCGCGTTCCACCCCTGCCCTGAGCGCCGCCGCGACCCGGTCCGCGACCGTCGCCCGCTCCGTCTCCGAGCGCAGGCCCAGGAGGAGCGGGACGCGGCCCTCGACCGGCCGAACGCCCAGCAGGACGGGCACGCCCACGGCGGCCAGTTCCTCACCCACCGCGCGGGCCAGCACCGCCCAGCCGCCGCCGGGGGGCAGGGAGTCGCCGACCCGCATGACCACCGGCAGCAGCGGGCTGCCGCCGGGCTTGAAGCCGAGGACCCGGGCCTGCGCCGGGGCGTCCCCGGCGGTGATGCGGCCCTCGGCGAGGTCGGTCAGGAAGTCGCCGCGCCCGCGCGCCGCCAGTTCCTCCTCCTGACGGGCCTGCATCAGGACGACGGCCAGGATGCCGGCGGCGCGTTCGGCGGCGATGCGGTGCACGGGCGCGAGCGGGCCGCGCACGGGCAGCAGGACCAGCCGGGCGCGCACCGAGCCCGCCCCCGGACCGCCGCCCGGCACGTCCACCAGCACCGCCCCGGCCGACGGCGGCGCGTCCTTGCGCTGGCCGCGCAGCCCCTCCCACACCTGGAGCGGATCGGCTCCCTCGGGGCCCGACCCGGCGGCGTACAGGAGCTGGCCGTCGGCGGTCTCCAGGAAGACCGGGTTGCCGCCGAAGTCGGCCAGGATGGCCAGCACCTGGGGGACCCCGCCGCCGCCCAGCAGGGCCTCGGTGCAGCGGCGGTGCACCTCCTCGGCGCGCTGGAGGAGGGTGTAGTGGTGGTTGACGATCTCGGTGTGGATCTCCTCCGTCACCGTCACGAACGGCACCTCGCGGTGCAGGACGACCAGCGGCAGACCGGTCGCCCGGGCGGTGTCGACGAGGGTGGCGGGCAGCCGGGAGAAACGCGCGCCCAGCTCCACCACCAGGGCGGCGATGCCCCGCTCGGCGAGCGTGCGCACGAACGCCCGCTGCTCGGCGGGGCGGGTGCCCAGTCCGTAGCCGGTGGTCAGCAGCAGTTCGCCGCCCTTCAGCAGCGAGGCGATGTTCGGCACCTCGCCCGCGTGCACCCAGCGCACGGTGCGGCTCAGCCGGTCGGCGCCCGCCAGGATCTCCGGCAGCCCGCTGCGCAGCGCGGGCAGCTCCAGTGCCCGCTGCACGGTGATCCCGGCGCCCTGGGTGTCGGGTCCGCTGCCCCTACCGCTGTCCATGGAGCGGACGCTACCTGGGTGAACGCCTGCACGGCACCTTCCGCCGGAACGGGTACCGCCCCGCAGGGACGCGGGGCTGCAGCTGACATCCGGCTGCCGCCGCGTGGGCGCGAACAGCCCCCACGCACCCGCAGCCGACGACGTCCGCACGCCCCCCGGGCGGCTATCCCCCGTACGCCCCCGAAGCCGTGAGGCGAAGCGCCGTGTCGATCAACGGCACATGGCTGAACGCCTGCGGGAAGTTCCCCACCTGCCGCTTCAGCCGCGGATCCCACTCCTCCGCCAGCAGCCCGAGGTCGTTCCGCAGCGCGAGAAGCTTCTCGAACAGCTTGCGGGCCTCGTCGACGCGCCCGATCATCGCGAGGTCGTCGGCCATCCAGAACGAGCAGGCCAGGAAGGCCCCCTCGTCGCCGGGCAGGCCGTCCACGCCCTCCTCGCCGCCCGAGGTCGGGTAGCGCAGGATGAAGCCGTCCGAGGTGGACAGCTCCCGCTGGATCGCCTCGATGGTGCCGATGACCCGCTTGTCGTCCGGCGGCAGGAAACCCATCTGGGGGATCAGCAGCAGCGACGCGTCCAGCTCCTGCGAGCCGTACGACTGCGTGAAGGTGTTGCGCTCCTTGTCGTAGCCCCGCTCGCAGACGTCCCGGTGGATGTCGTCGCGCAGTTCCTTCCAGCGCTCCAGCGGGCCGTCCGCGTCCCCGGACTCGATGAGCTTGATGGTGCGGTCGACGGCGACCCAGGCCATCACCTTGGAGTGCACGAAGTGCCGGCGCGGCCCGCGTACCTCCCAGATGCCCTCGTCCGGCTCGTCCCAGTGGTCCTCCAGGTAGCGGATCAGCTTGAGCTGGAGGAGGGACGCGTAGTCGTTGCGGGCGAGGCCGGTCATGTGGGCCAGGTGCAGGGCCTCGATGACCTCGCCGTACACGTCCAGCTGGAGCTGGTGCGCCGCGCCGTTGCCGACCCGGACCGGGGTCGAGTTCTCGTAGCCGGGCAGCCAGTCCAGCTCGGCCTCGCCCAGCTCGCGCTCGCCCGCGATGCCGTACATGATCTGCAGGTTCTCGGGGTCGCCGGCGACCGCGCGCAGCAGCCACTCGCGCCAGGCGCGGGCCTCCTCGCGGTAGCCGGTGCGCAGCAGCGAGGACAGGGTGATGGCCGCGTCGCGGAGCCAGGTGTAGCGGTAGTCCCAGTTGCGGACGCCGCCGATGTCCTCCGGGAGGGAGGTGGTGGGGGCCGCGACGATGCCGCCCGTGGGGGCGTAGGTCAGGGCCTTCAGCGTGATCAGCGAGCGGATCACGGCCTCGCGGTACGGGCCGTGGTACGTGCAGTGCTCGACCCACTCCCGCCAGAAGTCCTCGGTCGCCTGCAGCGACTGCTCCGGCTCCGGCAGGGCGGGCGGCTGCTTGTGCGAGGGCTCCCAGGAGATCGTGAACGCGATCCGGTCACCCGGGGCCACCGTGAAGTCCGCGTACGTGGTCAGCGCCTTGCCGTAGGTCTCCGCCGAGGTGTCGAACCACACCGAGTCGGGGCCCGCGACGGCGACCGTACGGCCCTCGTGCTTGTGCACCCAGGGGACCACCCGGCCGTAGGAGAACCGCATCCGCAGCACGGAGCGCATCGGCACCCGGCCGGTGACGCCCTCGACGATGCGGATCAGCTGGGGGGCGCCGTCACGCGGGGGCATGAAGTCGGTGACCCGGACCGTGCCGCGCGGGGTGTCCCACTCCGACTCCAGGATCAGCGAGTCGCCCCGGTAGCTGCGCCGCGCCGCGGTCGGCGGCTGGGAGTCGGCCGCGTGTGCCGGGCCGAGCCGCCAGAAGCCGTGTTCCTCGGTGCCGAGCAGACCGGCGAAGATGGCATGCGAGTCGAAGCGGGGCAGGCACAGCCAGTCCACTGTGCCGTCCCGGCAGACCAGGGCAGCGGTCTGCATGTCTCCGATGAGTGCGTAGTCTTCGATGCGCCCGGCCACGTGCAACTCCAGTCGAACGGCCACGTCACCCCCCAGGCAAACGGGGGGCTGTCGCTAGTGCGGTCAAGGGGGGTTGTTGTTGTGCGTCGTTGAGCGGTGAAGCAAAGCAGCCCGCCGTGCCCTGAGGCAAAACGACAGTCATAGCTCAACGAACTGCCAAGCTCTCGTTGTTCCGGGAGTACGAGCGGGGGTGTGCCGTGTTTTCCGGCCGGGCTCGGCAGCGAGTGTCCGAGCAGGATACGACGCACGTAGATGATCTGCGTGCCGCTCCGGGCAACCCGTGTGGGCCGAACGGGTGAGCCCTGGGTGAAAAGCCGGTAAGGGAGGCCCCATGTCCGTGCCGACGTGTGTACGGAGCGTGGCCGGAAGCCATCTCTCCGCGGCGCTGATACCCTGGTAGCCCGTGGACCGGTGGGCGTGAATCCCCCGAACCGCAGCGACGGCACCACCCCCGGAAACTCCCGGACGGCAGCCGTACCGCACGACAGACCGCGACCACGGGAGCCCCCTCTTGGCCATGCCGCCGAAATCTACGACGACCAAGCACATCTTCGTCACCGGGGGTGTCGCCTCCTCGCTCGGCAAGGGCCTGACGGCCTCCAGCCTGGGCATGCTGCTCAAGGCCCGGGGCCTGCGCGTCGTGATGCAGAAGCTCGACCCGTACCTGAACGTCGACCCGGGCACGATGAACCCCTTCCAGCACGGTGAGGTGTTCGTCACCAACGACGGTGCCGAGACCGACCTGGACATCGGCCACTACGAGCGTTTCCTTGACCGCGACCTGGACGGCTCCGCCAACGTCACCACGGGTCAGGTCTACTCGACGGTGATCGCCAAGGAGCGGCGCGGCGAGTACCTGGGCGACACGGTCCAGGTCATCCCGCACATCACCAACGAGATCAAGCACCGCATCCGCCGCATGGCCACCGACGAGGTCGACGTGGTCATCACCGAGGTCGGCGGCACGGTCGGCGACATCGAGTCGCTGCCGTTCCTGGAGACGGTCCGCCAGGTCCGGCACGAGGTCGGCCGGGACAACGTCTTCGTGGTGCACATCTCGCTCCTGCCGTACATCGGCCCGTCCGGCGAGCTCAAGACCAAGCCCACCCAGCACTCCGTGGCCGCCCTGCGGAACATCGGTATCCAGCCGGACGCGATCGTCCTGCGCTGCGACCGTGAGGTCCCCACCGCCATCAAGCGCAAGATCTCGCTGATGTGCGACGTCGACGAGGCCGCCGTCGTGGCCTGCCCGGACGCCCGCTCGATCTACGACATCCCGAAGACCGTGCACGGCGAGGGCCTGGACGCCTACGTCGTCCGCAAGCTGGACCTGCCGTTCCGGGATGTGGACTGGCGGACCTGGGACGACCTGCTCGACCGCGTCCACAACCCCGACCACGAGATCACCCTCGCGCTGGTCGGCAAGTACATCGACCTGCCCGACGCCTACCTCTCGGTCACCGAGGCGCTGCGCGCCGGCGGCTTCGCCAACAAGGCCCGCGTGAAGATCAAGTGGGTGACGTCGGACGACTGCAAGACCGCGGCGGGCGCCGCCGCGCAGCTCTCCGACGTCGACGGCATCTGCATCCCGGGCGGCTTCGGCGACCGCGGTGTGCTCGGCAAGGTCGGCGCCATCCGCTACGCCCGCGAGAACCGGATCCCGCTGCTCGGCCTCTGCCTGGGCCTGCAGTGCATCGTGATCGAGGCCGCCCGCAACCTGGCCGGCATCCCGGACGCCAACTCCACCGAGTTCGACTCCGCCACCG
This sequence comes from Streptomyces sp. NPDC001980, assembly GCF_040296885.1. NCBI lineage: Bacteria > Bacillati > Actinomycetota > Actinomycetes > Kitasatosporales > Streptomycetaceae > Streptomyces > Streptomyces sp. NPDC001980. Next base: position 20,147 of record NZ_JBEOYD010000063.1, read on the forward strand.
GCCACCCGGTCATCTCCACCATGGCCGAGCAGCTCGACATCGTCGCCGGCGAGGGCGACATGGGCGGCACCATGCGCCTCGGCATGTACCCGGCCAAGCTGGCCGAGGGCTCCATCGTGCGCGAGGTCTACGACGGCAAGGAGTACGTCGAGGAGCGGCACCGGCACCGCTACGAGGTGAACAACGCCTACCGCGCGGAGCTGGAGAAGAAGGCCGGCCTGCAGTTCTCCGGCACCTCCCCGGACGGCAAGCTCGTCGAGTACGTCGAGTACCCGCGCGACGTCCACCCCTACCTGGTCGCCACCCAGGCCCACCCGGAGCTCCGCTCCCGCCCGACCCGCCCGCACCCGCTGTTCGCGGGCCTGGTGAAGGCCGCGGTCGCGCGTCAGCAGGGCGCCGTCGAGCAGGAGATTTCGAAGTAACACACCAGTTGTACGGTGGCCGGGGTGCATATCTTCAAAGGTGCGCACCCCGGTTTTTCCCGTGTACGTCTGGAAGGGTTCGGCATGACGATCAAGGACACCCCCGAGGAGTGGGAGATCCGTGCGACGGAGACCCCCTTCGTGGGCAACAAGACCTCGGTCCGCACGGACGAGGTGGTCATGCCCGACGGCTCGGTGGTCCGCCGCGACTACCAGGTCCACCCCGGCTCGGTCGCCATCCTGGCCCTCGACGAGGCGGACCGGGTGCTGCTCATCCGCCAGTACCGGCACCCGGTCCGGCAGAAGCTCTGGGAGATCCCGGCCGGCCTGCTCGACATCCCCGGCGAGAACCCGCTGCACGCCGCCCAGCGCGAGCTCTACGAGGAGGCGCACGTCAAGGCCGAGGACTGGCGGGTGCTGACCGACCTGTACACCACCCCCGGCGGCTGCGACGAGGCGGTACGGATCTTCCTCGCCCGGGACCTGTCCGAGGCCGAGGGGGAGCGCTTCGCGCCGGAGCACGAGGAGACCGACCTGGAGTACGCGCGCGTGCCGGTCGACGAACTGGTGCGCCTGCTGCTCGCCGGCGACCTGCACAACAACTGCCTCGTGACGGGCGTCCTCTCCCTGGTCGCCGCCCGCACCGGCGACGGCCTCGACGCGCTGCGCCCGGCCGACGCGCCCTGGCCGGCCCGCCCCTTCGACTCCTGAGCCCACCCTCCGGGTATACCGGTGTGACCATCGCCTGATCCGATCGGGCGATGCGTCCGCCGTGCTCCGCCGGGAACGTCCGCGCACGTGAACTAGGCTCGATGCGATTGAGCCGAAACGCCCGAACCGGAGCCCCGGCGGGCCTGCGTGTGCGGTGGGACGGGAGTGTGGCCCGTGACGGATCAGGCGGTGGACACAGGCGGCGTACGGCGGTCGGCGCCTGCGGCCACGGACGACCGGTTCCTGGGCCGTACAAGGGAGTTGAAGGAGCTGCGCGCCGACATCGAGCGCGCGGGCCTGGACACCATCGCCGGCCGCAAGGCCCCCCGCGCCCGGGTGCTGCTGATCGCCGGCAGACCCGGCTCCGGCCGCACCGCCCTCGCCGCGGAACTCGTCCGGCAGGTCGCCCCCGGCTACCCCGACGGAGTGCTGCGCGCCCGCCTCACCGAGCCCGACGGCACCCCGGTCCCCGTCGAGCGCACCGCCCGCGACCTCCTCACCGCCCTGCGGCTGCCCACCCCGCCCGGCGCCGCCGCCGACGACCTCACCCACGCCCTGCGCACCGCCCTCGCCAAGCGCCGGATGCTGCTCCTCCTCGACGACGCGCCCGGCGCCGAAGAGGTCGACGTACTGCTCCCCGACAGCCCGGACTGCCTGGCCGTCGCCGTCTCCGGCGGCCCGCTCACCGGGATCTCGGACGTCCGCCCCTGCACCCTGGGCGGCCTCGACACCAAGTCGGCCGTGGAACTGCTCAGCCGGCACACCGGCTCGGTCCGCATCACCGTCGACCCCCGGTCCGCCGAGTCGCTGGTCGAGGTCTGCCAGGCGCAGCCCGCCGCGCTCGCCCTGGCGGGCGGCTGGCTCGCCGCCCGCCCCCAGGCGGCCGTCTCCGACCTCGCCAAACGGCTGCACGCGGAGCCGGACGACGGCACGGCGCTGGCCCGCGTCTTCCGGTTCGTGCACGACCAGCTGCCGGACCGGTCCGCGCGGATACTGCGCCTCCTCAGCCTGGCCCCGGCCGGTCTGGCCGACCCGCACACCGCCTCCGCCCTGGCCGGCTGCTCGGTCGACACCGCCCGCACCACCCTGGACGAGCTGGTCCGCTTCGGCCTGCTGCACCCCGTGGGCTCCCTGTTGCCCCAGTACGAGGTCCCCGGCTGCCTGCATCCGCTGCTCCTGCTGCTGGCCGAGAGCCACGAGCGGGCCGGCGAGCTCCAGCTGGCCCGCGCCCGGATGCTGGAGCGCACGGTACGGCTGCTGCAGTCCTGCCGGGCGATCACCGAGACCGACAACCCGCAGGCCCGCGAGAAGCTCCAGGCGCTGCCGCGCGAGCTGCGCTTCCCCACCCCGAGGGCCGCCGCCGACTGGCTGCGCGTCCGGCGTCCGGCCCTGCTGGCCGCCGCCCGCGCGGCGGTCGCCGACGGTGAGCTCGACACGCTGGCCCGCCGCCTGATGGCGCAGCTGGTCAAGGCCATGGTGGCGCATCTCGGCACCCAGGCCGCGGCCCCCGACCTGTACGGCATCCACGGCCTTGTCCTCGATGTCGCCCGGCGCCGGGACCTGCCCCGCGAGCAGGCCGCCGCGCTGCTGAACCTCGGCGACCTGGACGCGCAGACCGGGCGGACAGCGGACGCGCTGATGCGGTATCGGTCTGCTTTGGACGCGGGACGCAGAGCAAATGACCCGTACGCGACCGGTCGCGCAATGGAATCCGTAGGTGGCACCTACCAGGAGCTCGGGGACTACGACCGGGCCGCCGACTGGTTCGGCCGCGCCCTCGCCGAGCGCCTGGCCCGCGGCGAGCGCGCCGAGGCGGCCCGGCTCTACGGCCGTATCGCCGGCGCGCACACCTATGCGGGCCGGTACGGCGAGGCGCTGCGGGCGTGGCGGGCGGCCGTTTCCGGCCACCGCAAGAACGGTGATGTGCCCGCGCAGGCAAGGGCGTTGAGCGAGCTGGCCCGGGTCCAGGAGTACGCGGGACGGCCCGAGGAGTCGCTGCGCACCTGCCAGGAGGCGGTGGAGTGGGCGCGCCGCGCCGAGGACATCCGGCTCCAGGCCGCGCTCCAGCTGCGACTCGCCGACACGCTGGAGCGCCTCGGCGACTCCACGGCCGCGAGCCTGCACCGCTCGGCCGCCGAGCGCATGCTGGGGGAGGAGCCACCGGACCTCTTCGGGCCCTCGGACCCCGACTCCGACCCGGAACACGGCGCTAATGCCTGCGAAATCCGTAGTGTGTCCGGCGAAGATTGATGCAATGAAAGGCTAGACAGTCGGAACGCCTTCATTAAACTGGCTCTGCCGCCGGTTCTTCCGCGGTGTCTCCTGGTATGCCATCGCATGCCGGGTATGTGCGTCTATGCCCCCACACCCTCTGAGCCAAGGACCGTGATCGACGTGAAGGTCGGCATCCCCCGCGAGGTCAAGAACAACGAGTTCCGGGTGGCCATCACCCCGGCCGGCGTGCACGAGCTGGTGCGCCACGGCCATCAGGTCGTCATCGAGCGCGGCGCGGGTCTCGGCTCGTCGATCCCGGACGACGAGTACGTCGCCGCCGGCGCCACGATCCTGGACACCGCCGACGAGGTGTGGGCCACCGCCGACCTGCTGCTGAAGGTCAAGGAGCCGATCGCGGAGGAGTACCACCGCCTCCGCAAGGACCAGACCCTCTTCACCTACCTGCACCTGGCCGCCTCCAAGGAGTGCACGGACGCCCTCCTGGAGTCCGGCACCACGGCGATCGCCTATGAGACCGTCGAGCTGCCCAGCCGCGCGCTCCCGCTGCTCGCGCCCATGTCCGAGGTCGCGGGCCGGCTCGCCCCGCAGGTCGGCGCCTACCACCTGATGCGCGCGGCCGGCGGCCGTGGCGTCCTGCCCGGCGGTGTCCCGGGCGTGCTGCCCGCCAAGGCCGTCGTCATCGGCGGCGGCGTCTCCGGCTGGAACGCCGTGCAGATCGCCATCGGCATGGGCTTCGACGTGACCCTGCTCGACCGCGACATCAACAAGCTGCGCGAGGCCGACCGGATCTTCGGCACCAAGGTCAAGGCCGTCATGTCCAACGCCTTCGAGCTGGAGAAGGCCTGCCTGGAGGCCGACCTCGTGGTCGGCGCGGTGCTCATCCCGGGCGCCAAGGCCCCGAAGCTCGTCACCAACGAGCTGGTCTCCCGCATGAAGCCGGGAAGTGTCCTTGTCGACATCGCGATCGACCAGGGCGGCTGCTTCGAGGACTCCCGCCCCACCACGCACGCCGAGCCGACCTTCAAGGTTCACGAGTCGGTCTTCTACTGCGTCGCCAACATGCCCGGCGCGGTGCCCAACACCTCCACCTACGCGCTGACCAACGCCACGCTCCCGTACATCGTCTCGCTCGCGGACAACGGCTGGGCCGAGGCGCTGCGCCGCGACGCCGCGCTCGCCAAGGGCCTCAACACCCATGACGGCAAGGTCGTCTACAAGGAGGTCGCCGAGGCGCACGGCCTGGAGCACGTGGACCTCGACACGCTCATCGGCTGAGCAGGCCCGGACGGGCAAGTCACCTTTTCGTAAAGGCGATACGTCAACAAGCCGCGTCAATCGCGCACATCCGGCCGGACCTTGCCCGACAAGGTCCGGCCAGATGTGTGTATGGTCACTTTGCGACTTGCGGTCAACTCGCCTCGAACGTAACCCTTCGACCGATTCGCACACCGGTGAAACCTGCTGTGCGACGGCCGTACGCCCTTGACAGCGGGATGTTTCATTGCCGACACATCCTGCCGGGTCCGGCGGATTGTGTTGCTGCGAACGCCCGACACGCCATAGAGTCGCCAACCGTCGGCATAGTGCCACGCTGACCTGTCTAGAAGTTTCCTGGTCACCAAGGAGGTAAGACGACTTGTGAATGAGTCGACATTTTCTCCCGGGGGTGGTCAACCAGGAATGCCGGTACGGGACCAGGGTTCCGCGGGGTTCGAGGCTGTCGGCTCCGTCGCCGTGCGTACCTTCGCAGCAGCCCGGAGTCCGCTGACCACGCGGACAGCACACCAGAGCATGGATGGCCATCACGTGAACGCCCTGGCCGGCGACGGAAGTGGCGCGCCCCACAACCAATTCGCCGACTACGACGAACTGCCCGACGGGCACTTCTACGACCCCGACGCCGAGTACGAGCCCGATCCGGAGTACGCGGCCACGCTCGCGCCCGACGCGGCCCGCCAGCGCCGCGAGCGCGTCGGCCCGACCGGGCGCCCGCTCCCGTACTTCCCGATCCCGGGCCCGGTGACCAGTCACGGCCCCGCGACGATCATCGCGATGTGCAACCAGAAGGGCGGCGTCGGCAAGACCACGTCGACCATCAACCTGGGTGCCGCGCTCGCGGAGTACGGCCGGCGGGTGCTGCTCGTGGACTTCGACCCGCAGGGCGCGCTGTCGGTCGGCCTCGGCGTCAACCCGATGGAGCTCGACCTCACCGTCTACAACCTGCTCATGGAGCGGGGCATGGCGGCCGACGAGGTCCTCCTGAAGACCGCGGTCCCCAACATGGACCTGCTGCCCTCCAACATCGACCTGTCGGCCGCCGAGGTCCAGCTGGTCTCCGAGGTGGCCCGCGAGTCGACGCTGCAGCGCGCCCTGAAGCCGCTGCTGCCCGACTACGACTACATCGTGATCGACTGTCAGCCCTCGCTCGGCCTGCTCACGGTCAACGCGCTGACGGCCGCTCACAAGGTGATCGTGCCGCTTGAGTGCGAGTTCTTCGCCCTGCGCGGTGTCGCCCTGCTGACCGAGACCATCGAGAAGGTCCAGGAGCGGCTCAACCCGGAGCTGGAGCTCGACGGCATCCTCGCCACCATGTACGACTCGCGCACGGTCCACAGCCGTGAGGTGCTGGCCCGTGTGGTCGAGGCGTTCGACGACCACGTCTACCACACGGTCATCGGCCGCACGGTCCGCTTCCCGGAGACCACGGTCGCCGGCGAGCCGATCACCACGTACGCCTCCAACTCCGTCGGTGCCGCCGCCTATCGCCAGCTCGCCAGGGAGGTGCTCGCCCGGTGTCACGCCGAGTGAGTCTGCCCGGGGCCGACGAACTGTTCCGTACGACCGGGGGGATGGCGTTGCAGCCGTCCACTCCCAGGCGCCCGGCCAACGGCGAGGCCCGGGTGCCGGCTCCCGCGGGGGAGAGCGACGAGACGGCGGCCGGGGCCGCCGAGGACGCGCCCCAGTCGGTGCCCGTGCAGGGCGGCGACGGGGAAGGCGCGGAGCACGTGGCGGCGGAGGCCGAGCCGGCCGACGCCGGGGAGTCCCGCAACCGCGCCGCGTCGGCCACGGTGGCGCCCTCCGGGCCGCGCCGGCAGGGGGTGCAGGAAGGTTCTGGCGTCGACCCCCAGGCCCAGCCGCGCAAGCGCGGGGGCAGGGCGCCCGCCCGGCGGCCCAGCGGGCGGGAGCGGCACGACGAGAAGATCACCGTGTACGTCTCGGCCGAGGAGCTGATGGACCTGGAGCACGCCCGTCTCGTGCTCCGGGGCGAGCACGGGCTGGCCGTGGACCGGGGCCGGATCGTCCGCGAGGCGGTCGCCGTGGTCCTGGCCGACCTGGAGTCCCGCGGGGACGCGAGCATCCTCGTACGACGGCTGCGTGGGCGGTAGGGGTAGCCTGCGGGGGCTATGACCTCGAACGACGTTTCCGCTTCCGGCCCCGGCGCCGGGCGCAGGCGTGCGCTGGGGAGGGGGCCGGGGGTTTCGCCTCCGGCGCCGGAAACCGTGCCGTTGGCGGACGAGGGGCCGGTGTCGGCTGAGGTCGAGGCTCCTGCTGAGGCCGGTGGACACAACGCGGGCGAGCCTGAAGAGGTGCCCGGTGCTGTCGAACCCCAGCCCCCTGTCGCCGAAGCTCCAGAACCCGAGGATCAGCGGGACGGCGTCTTCAAGGTCCGGCTCGCCAACTTCGAGGGGCCCTTCGATCTGCTCCTCCAGCTGATCTCCAAGCACAAGCTGGACGTCACCGAGGTCGCGCTGTCCAAGGTGACCGACGAGTTCATGGCGCACATCCGGGCCATGGGGCCGGACTGGGACCTGGACCAGACGACCGAGTTCCTCGTCGTGGCCGCCACGCTGCTCGACCTGAAGGCCGCCCGGCTGCTGCCCGCCGCCGAGGTCGAGGACGAGGCCGACCTGGCGTTGCTGGAGGCGCGGGATCTGCTGTTCGCGCGGCTGCTGCAGTACCGGGCGTACAAACAGATCGCCGACATCTTCAACCGGCGCCTGGACGACGAGGCCCGCCGCTGGCCCCGTACCGTCGGCCTGGAGCCGCATCTGGCCGAGCTGCTGCCCGAGGTCGTCATCAGCATCGGTCCTGAGGGGTTCGCCAAGCTCGCGGTCAAGGCGATGCAGCCCAAGCCCAAGCCGCAGGTGTACGTCGACCACATCCACGCCCCGCTGGTCAGCGTGCAGGAGCAGGCCGGGATCGTGGTGGCGCGGCTGCGGGAGCTGGGGGAGGCCAGCTTCCGGGTGCTCATCGAGGACACCGACAACACGCTCACCGTCGTCGCCCGCTTCCTGGCCCTCCTGGAGCTGTACCGCGAGAAGGCCGTCGCCCTGGACCAGGAGACCGCGCTCGGCGATCTGATCGTGCGGTGGACCGGCGGGGACGGGCAGACCCGGCCGACGGTCACCGACGAGTTCGACCGGCCGCCCGAGCCGCCCAAGGAGGAGAAGGCGTGAGCGAGGACACCACGGAGCTGCCGGCGGGGCTGCGGCCCGTCGCCGACCTCGACCTCAAGCCGGCCCTGGAGGCCGTCCTCATGGTCGTGGACGAGCCCGCCACCGCCGAGCACCTGTCCAAGCTCCTGGAGCGGCCGAAGCAGACGATCACGAAGGCGCTGCGGGCGCTGGCCGAGGAGTACACCGCACAGGGCCGCGGCTTCGAGCTGCGGTTCGTCGCGGGCGGCTGGCGCTTCTACACGCGCGGCGAGTACGCGCCCGCCGTCGAGCGGCTGGTCCTGGAGGGGCAGACGGCCCGGCTGACCCAGGCCGCCCTGGAGACCCTCGCGGTCGTCGCGTACCGCCAGCCGGTGAGCCGCAGCCGGGTCTCCGTCGTCCGCGGGGTCAACTGCGACGGTGTGATGCGCACCCTGCTCCAGCGCGGTCTGGTCGAGGAGGCGGGCGCGGAACCCGAAACAGGTGCGATCCTGTACAGGACGACGAACTACTTCCTGGAGCGGATGGGCCTGCGCGGCCTGGACGAGCTCCCGGAGCTCGCGCCCTTCCTCCCGGAGGCGGAGGCGATCGAGGCCGAGACCCAGGAGGGCGTACCGTCGTTCGATCCGGACGCACCCGATGCGCCGGGTACAGACGACGCAGACGACTAGACGGAACTTTGATGCGAAGCAGCAGCGGCAGGAACAGCAGCGGAAACAACGGCGGGAGCCGTGGTGGCAACAGCGGCGGCCGCGGCGGGAGCAGCGGTGGGCGCGGTAACTACCGCGGCGCCGGGAACGCCCGCGACGACAAGCAGGGCGCCGGCCGGCCGAAGAAGCCGCGCCCGGAGGAGCGGCGCTACGACGTGGGCCCCGGCGCCACCCAGGACGGCCCGAAGTCGGGCCGTGGTGCCTCGGCGCGCGGCGGCGCCAAGGGCGGACCCCGGCAGGGCCAGGGCACCGGGCGCGGCCGGACGGCTCCGGCGAGCTCCCGTGAGTACGACGCCCGGGCCGAGGAGCGCAACCGCGAGCGGTACGCCGGCAAGCCGGACGTGAAGCTCCCCAAGACCTTCCCGGGCGCCGAGGAGGAGGGCGAGCGGCTGCAGAAGGTCCTCGCCCGCGCGGGCTACGGCTCGCGGCGCGCCTGCGAGGAGCTGATCGAGCAGGCCAGGGTCGAGGTCAACGGCGAGATCGTCCTGGAGCAGGGCAAGCGCGTCGACCCGGAGAAGGACGAGGTCCGCGTCGACGGGCTGACCGTCGCCACGCAGTCGTACCAGTTCTTCTCGCTGAACAAGCCGGCCGGCGTGGTCTCCACCATGGAGGACCCGGACGGGCGGCAGTGCCTCGGCGACTACGTCACCAACCGGGAGACCCGGCTCTTCCACGTGGGGCGTCTGGACACCGAGACCGAGGGCGTCATCCTGCTCACCAACCACGGCGAGCTGGCGCACCGGCTGACCCACCCCAAGTACGGCGTGAAGAAGACCTACCTCGCGCACATCGTGGGCCCCATCCCGCGCGACCTCGGCAAGAAGCTCAAGGACGGCATCCAGCTGGAGGACGGGTACGCGCGCGCGGACCACTTCCGGGTCGTCGAGCAGACCGGCAAGAACTACCTCGTCGAGGTCACCCTGCACGAGGGCCGCAAGCACATCGTGCGGCGCATGCTGGCGGAGGCCGGGTTCCCGGTCGACAAGCTGGTGCGGGTCGCCTTCGGCCCGATCACCCTCGGCGACCAGAAGTCGGGCTGGCTGCGCCGCCTGTCCAACACCGAGGTCGGGATGCTCATGAAGGAAGTCGACCTCTAGACGCTTCCGGGGCCGCACAACCCCGTAAGGCGGCGTGTGCGGCTCTCCGACGGCCGGTCCCGGGCACTCCGGGACCGGCCGCCGTCGTATCCGCGAACGGGGCTCCAGCGACCACTGAGGGCTTGCGCGGCTTCCCCCGACTCTTTATAGTCGTGACGACTATTAGTCGCATCGATCATCGAGGGGGTGGACGGGCGCATGCAGGGCTACGACAAGTACGCCTTCGAACCCTTCGCCGTCACCGTCGACCTCGCCGTCCTCACCCTCCGCGCCGGCGCCCTGCACGTGCTGCTCGTCGAGCGCGGGCAGGAGCCGTACGCCGGACAGTGGGCGCTGCCCGGCGGCTTCCTGCTGCCGCGGGAGTCGGCCGAGACGGCGGCCCGGCGGGAACTCGCCGAGGAGACCGGACTGTCGGACGTGTCCGGACTGCACCTGGAGCAGCTGCGGACCTACAGCGAGCCGGACCGCGACCCGAGGATGCGGGTCGTCTCCGTCGCCTTCACCGCGCTGCTGCCCGACGCCCCCGAGCCGCACGGCGGCGGTGACGCGGCCCAGGCGCGCTGGCTGCCGTACGACCCGGGCCGGCCGCTCGCCTTCGACCACGACCGGATCCTGGCCGACGCCCATGAACGGGTCGGCGCGAAGCTGGAGTACAGCTGTCTCGCCACCGCCTTCTGCCCGCCCGAGTTCACGCTCGGCGAGCTGCAGCACGTCTACGAGACCGTGTGGGGGGTCGCACTGGACCGCCCCAACTTCCGCCGCAAGGTGCTCGCCACCCCGGGCTTCGTCGAACCCGTCCCGGGCGCCGCCCGGTTGACCGGCGGCCGCGGCAAACCGGCCGCCCTCTATCGCGCGGGCACCGCCACCGCGCTCCACCCGCCCCTGCTCCGCCCGTCCCGGGAAGGACGCCCCGCATGACCACGAACATCGGCGACAAGCGCGCCGCCACCGGCTCCCTGATCGGTCTCGCCCTCGGGGACGCGCTCGGCTTCCCCACCGAGTTCAACGACGTGCCCTCGATCCTCGCCAAGTCCGGACCGTGGCGGGAGATGGGGCTGCCGAGGCCTGCCGTCGTCTCGGACGACACCCAGATGACCCTCGCCGTGGGCCACGCGATACGCACCGCGATGGACCGGGGGGTGCTCGCGCCCGAGCACCTGGAGCGGCCGCTGCGCAAGGAGTTCGTGGCCTGGTACGAGTCGCCGGACAACAACCGGGCGCCGGGCAACACCTGTCTGCGCGCGTGCGCGCTCCTGAAGGACGAGAGGCGCGCCTGGCAGGACGCCAGCCAGATCGACTCCAAGGGCTGCGGCGCCAACATGCGGGTCGCGCCCGTCGGGCTCGCGCCGGGACTGAGCGACGAACAGCGCGCCGGCGCCGCCCAGTTGCAGGCCGCCCTCACCCACGGCCACCCCACCGCGCTGGCCGCCTCCGACCTCACCGCGCGTGCCGTACACCTGCTCGCGCAGGGGACCGAACCCGACGGGCTCGTCGACCGGCTGCGGTCCTACGCCCGCGAGAACCGCGCCCGCTACCACCACACCTGGCTCGGCGACCTGTGGACCCGCAGCCAGGACGCGACCCCCGAGGAGTTCATGGCGCGCGGCTGGGACGAGTGCCTGGAGATCCTCGACCGGCTCCAGGAGGCCGCGCGGACCGCCTCGCCGGAGGCCGATCCGTGCCTGGCCACCGGCGCCGGCTGGATCGCCGAGGAGGCCCTCGCGACCGGTCTGCTCTGCTTCCTGCTCTTCCCCGGCGAGCCGCTGCTCGCCCTGCGCCGGGGAGCCTGTTCCTCCGGCGACTCGGATTCGATCGCCTGCCTCACCGGGGCGTTCGCGGGCGCCTGGCTGGGCGCGGGTGCCTGGCCGACCGAGTGGGCCGACCGGATCGAGTACGGGGGCGACCTGCTGACCCTGGGCGCGCTCTGGGACGCTTGAGCGCATGATCGACGACCTTGATCCGGACCTCGACCTGGCGCCCGTCGTCGCCGAACAGCCCGACCCCCTGCTGTTCGCGACCGTCTCCGGCGCGCACCTGTACGGCTTCCCGTCCCGGGACTCCGACCTGGACCTGCGGGGCGTCCATCTGCTGCCCGCCGCCGACCTGGTCGGGCTGCGCGAGCCGGAGGAGACCCGCTCGAAGACCTGGGTGCGCTACGGCGTCGAGATGGACCTCGTCACCCACGACCTGCGCAAGTTCGCCCGGCTGATGCTGCGCCGCAACGGCTACGTCCTGGAGCAGCTCCTGTCGCCGCTCGTCGTGCACACCGGCGACACGCACCGCGAGCTGGTCGCTCTCGCCCCGGGCGTGCTCACCAGCCACCACGCCCACCACTACCGCGGGTTCGCGGTCACCCAGTGGCGGCTGTTCGAGAAGACCGGCGAACTCAAACCGCTGCTCTACACGTTCCGGGTGCTGCTCACCGGCATCCACCTGATGCGCAGCGGCGAGGTGCAGGCCCATCTGCCCACGCTCCTCGGTGAGGTGCCCGAGGTCCCGGCCCACCTGCCCGAGCTGATCGCCGCCAAGGCCGAGCAGGAGCACGGCAGGGCCGCTGTCGGGCACGCGCGCGTGGAGGCCGACGTGGAGCGGCTGCACCTCCTGCTCGACGAGGCGCAGAACGGCTCAGCGCTGCCCGACGCGCCCAGTGCGCACGACGCCCTGCACGACCTGGTGATCCGCGTGCGTCTGGAGGGCTGAGTCCCGGCGCGCCCGGAAGAGGAAGTCGGCCACGCGCGCGTGGTCCGGCTCCGCGGGGAGCGGGGATCCGGGCAGGGCCCGCTCGGTCTCCGCGGCGAGCCGGGCCATCCGGGACTCGACCTCCGCCCAGGGGACCTCGCCCCGCTTCACCGCCAGGAACTCCGCGCGCCGGTCGCCGACGTCGATCGTCAGCTCGCCGGTGCGCAGCAGGTCGCGGGCGCTCGTCAGCAGCCGCAGCAGGTGCATCGCGTGCTTCCAGCGCGGGGCGCCGTGCGTCCGCACGTCCGCGTCGAGCTTCCGGCGCTGGCCGAGGGCGTAGCGGGTGAAGGTGCCGTGGGCGCGCCGGGAGAGGAAGGCGCCGCGCAGGGCGAGCAGCTCGCGGCCCGTGTCGTCGAGGTGCTCGACCAGGGGCGAGTGCAGGCACTCCAGGATGTTCGGATTGGCCCGCAGCGCCAGCTCGCAGAACCGCTCCAGCTCCCAGGAGAACCGTTCCTCGCCCGGCCCCTCGACATGCGTGGGCGGCTTCTCGAAGCCCCAGAACAGGGGAGTGGGGGCGAGGAACACACCCCGGCGGTCGGTGTCGCTGTCCTCGGTGGCCAGGCCGAAGGCCCGCGACCCCATGACACAGGTGTAGATCGTGTGGTCGCGTACCAGGTCCTCGGGCTGCATGCCCGGGAGCGTACGTGGCCGGTCAGCCCATGGTGATCGAATTTCCGCTCACCGTGATCGACTCGGCCGGCAGCGGCCTCGTCGCCGGGCCGTGGGCGACCGAGCCGTCGGCGATGTGGTACTTGCTGCCGTGGCAGGGGCAGTCGATGGTGCCGTCCACCACCTGGCTCACGGTGCAGCCCTCGTGCGTGCAGATCGCCGAGAAGGCCTTGAACTCGCCCTTCGTCGGCTGGGTCACCACGATCTTCTGGGCCTTGAAGATCGTGCCGCCGCCCTCCGGGATGTCACTCGTCTGCGCCAGCGCCTTCCCGGCGGCCGCGCTCGCCGACTCGGAGGCGGACGATCCGGCGGTGGGCGACGCGGGGGAGGCGGGAGTCCCGGACGAGGTGGGCGTCCCGGACGAGCTGGAGGAGCCGTTGCCGTTGTTGTTGCCGCAGCCCACGCAGGTCGCGGCGAGCGCCGCGGTACCCGTCGTGAGCATGCTGCGCCGAGTGGAGCCGTCGGTCATGTCTTCACTCCGAACGTGCGGAAGAACCAGAATGCGGACGTCAGCCAGACGAGCGTGAGCACGGCGAACACCAGCCCACCGACGATCGGCAGCAGCCAGCCAGGGAGTCGCTCCCAGCGGAGCAGCAGCATCTTGGCACTGAAAACACCGAAGAAGAAGCAACCCAGGATGGAGTGCCACAAAACGCGTGTTTCGTACGTCTGATAGCCCAACGCGTACAGGCAGTGCACCGCCACGGGGACGGCGACCAGGAAGGCGATCCGCCCCGACCAGCGGTGCAGGCCCGAGGCCCAGCGCGGTCCCGGCAGCCTGCCGTACAGCATCAGCGCGGAGACCAGCTGGACGAGCGCGAAGAAGAACGCGATCGAGGCGAGCCACGACTTCCCGGCGAATGTGCTGCTGAAGGCGCCGAGGCCGAAGACGCTCCCGGTCGGGTGGTGGATCCTGCCGTACACGCCGAGGGCGACCGCGACCGCGCCGGCCACCAGGACGGGGACGAGATAGCGGGCGGGGCGCGGGTTGTGGTGGTTCGGCTCCTGCGGCGGCCAGCTCTGGGTGGCGGCGTTCGGGTCGACGGTCATGGTCGGCTCCCTCGGGTCACGGCCGGATGTCAGGGGAGGACCGGGCTGGCCGTCAGCGGCTGTCCGTCCACCGTCACGGCGCCGGTCTCCGGGTCGATGCGGGGTGCGGACGAAGGCGTGCCCTCGCGGTCGACGATGCCGACCTGGCGGCCGTCGGCGAGCACGATCCAGCCGCCTTCGACCTTCGCCCCGCGCACGGTCGCCGTGGCCCGGTACAGGCCCGACCCCTTGACGGCCTTCCGGGCGGTGAAGGCGTAGTGGCCGCCGTCCAGGTCGACGGCCCCGCGGATGCGGCTGCCGTCCTGCAGCGTGCCGTTCAACGCGGCGCCGTGGCCGCCGGTCAGCCTCATGCTGCCGTCGGGCAGCACCCGGCCCTTGAGCCAGGACTCCTTGCTGCGCCCGTCGCAGAAGTACGCGATCGCCCTCCCGTCGCGGACCGAGACGGCGACGGAGGACGAGTCGTCGTCGGTGCGGCCGGCGTAGGAGGCGTCGGCGATCTTCGACGGCAACGGGGCCGGGGCCGGGGACGCCGTGCTGCTCGTCGGCGTCGGACTCGGTGGCTTCTCCTGGTACGACGACGAGGCGTGACTCGTCCCCGCCGTCGCGTCGAGCGTCAGCGTGAGCAGGCCGAGCAGCAGACCCGCGAGCAGGGTCAGCAACGGACCGGGGCGTTTCATGGCGGACCTCCCCGAGGCGGGTCTGCCTGCCATCAGAGCGGACCGGCGGGCCCGGCGTAAAGAGGCGCACAGGGGTGTTTCACCCCAAGTAGCGGAATTGGGTCATATGCGTGACATTGAGGCCATGGCAGGCAATGACCTCGAAAACATACTCGGCAGCCTCCTGGGCGACGACGGCGAGGGCGCCGAGATGCTGACCACGCTGATCGGCGCGATGAGCCACGGCCAGGGCGGCGGCTCGCTCGGCGGGCTCCTGGAGACCCTCGCGAAGTCCGCTCCCGCCGCCCGGAAGGACTAGAGAGACCGGCAGGGCCAGGGGCCGTCTCAGCCGGCGGGCACGGCGCACGGGCCCGGCGGCGGTCTGACTAGGCTGGACGGAGCAAGAGGGCGACGTCAGAACAGGAGCAGCGCCGTGGCGGTACGAGCGGTCCGGGGGGCCGTCCAGCTGGAGCGGGACGAGGCCGGTCACATGGACCAGCAGGTCGGAGCGCTGCTCACGGCCATCCTGGAGCGGAACGGCCTGACCGCCGACGACCTGATCAGCATCTGGTTCACGGCCACCCCCGACCTGCACAGCGACTTCCCGGCGGCCGCCGCGCGCAAGCTCGGCATCGTCGACGTGCCGCTGATCTGCGCCCAGGAGCTGGACATCGCGGGCGCCATGCCCCGCGTCGTGCGGATACTGGCGCACATCGAGTCCGACCGGCCCCGCGCCGGCATCAACCACGTCTACCTCGGCGCCGCGGCCGCCCTGCGCAAGGACATCGCCCAGTGAGAACCGCGCTCGTCATCGGTACCGGGCTCATCGGTACGTCCGCCGCGCTCGCCCTCGCCCAGCGCGGCGTCGTCGTCCACCTCGCCGACCACGACCCCGAGCAGGCCCGCACCGCGGCCGCGCTCGGCGCCGGCACCGACGAGGCCCCCGACGGCCCGGTCGACCTGGCCATCGTCGCCGCCCCGCCCGCCCATGTCGCCGCCGTCCTCGCGGACGCGATGAGCAGGGGCGTGGCCCGCGGCTACGCCGACGTGGCCAGCGTCAAGGGCGGCCCGCGCCGGGAACTGGAGGCGAAGGGCCTGGACCTGTCGTCGTACATCGGGACGCACCCCATGTCGGGCCGGGAGAAGTCCGGACCGCTGGCGGCCACCGCCGACCTCTTCGAGGGCCGGCCCTGGGTGCTCACCCCGACCCGGGACACCGACACCGAGGTGCTGAACCTCGCCCTGGAACTGGTCTCGCTCTGCCGGGCCCTGCCGGTGGTCATGGACGCCGACGCCCACGACCGCGCCGTCGCCCTGGTCTCCCACATGCCCCACCTGGTCTCCAGCATGGTCGCCGCCCGCCTGGAGCACGCCGACGAGACGGCCGTACGGCTGTGCGGACAGGGCATCCGGGACGTCACCCGGATCGCCGCCTCCGACCCCCGGATGTGGATCGACATCCTCGCCGCGAACCCCGGCCCGGTCGCCGACCTGCTCGCCGACGTCTCCGCCGACCTCGACGAGACGGTCGGCGCCCTGCGCGCCCTGCAGTCCTCGGACGAGGAGAAGCGGCGCGCGGGCGGCGCGGGCATCGAGGACGTGCTGCGCCGCGGCAACGCCGGTCAGGTGCGGGTACCCGGCAAGCACGGCTCGGCGCCGCGGACGTACGAGGTCGTGGCGGTGCTCATCGACGACCAGCCCGGCCAGCTGGCCCGGATCTTCGCCGACGCCGGGGCGGCCGGCGTCAACATCGAGGACGTCCGGATCGAGCACGCGACCGGTCAGCAGGCCGGTCACGTCCAGCTCTGGGTGGAGCCGAAGGCGGTGCCCGTGCTCACGTCGGCGCTGCGGGACCGGGGCTGGGCGCTGCGGCAGTAGCGCTGGAAACGGCGGTCCCGGGGGCCGGTAACCTTGTGCGGGGCGCACCGCCGCCCGCGCACCACCCACCACCCTGCACCCGGAAGGTGTCCCCCCGTGGAAAACGGCGCCGTAAAGCCCGTGATTGTCGCGATCGACGGCCCCTCGGGCACCGGCAAGTCGAGCACGTCCAAGGCCGTGGCCGAGCAGCTCGGCCTGAGCTACCTGGACACCGGCGCCCAGTACCGGGCCATCACCTGGTGGATGGTGACCAACGGCATCGACCTCACCGACCCGACCGCGATCGCCGCGGTGGCCGGCAAGGCGGAGATCGTCTCGGGCACCGACCCGGTCAAGCCGACGATCACCGTCGACGGCGTGGACGTCTCCGGCCCGATCCGCACCGAGGAGGTCACCTCCAAGGTCAGCGCGGTCAGCGCGGTACCGGAGGTGCGGACCAGGATCAGCGAGCTGCAGCGGTCGCTGGCCCGCGCCGCCGTGGACGGCATCGTCGTCGAGGGCCGGGACATCGGTACGACCGTGCTGCCCGACGCCGACCTGAAGGTCTTCCTGACCGCCTCCCCGGAGGCCCGCGCGGCCCGCCGCAGCGGCGAGCTGAAGGGCGCCGACGTCAACGCCACCCGCGAGGCCCTGGTCAAGCGCGACGCCGCCGACTCCACCCGCAAGACCTCGCCGCTCGCCAAGGCCGGCGACGCGGTCGAGGTGGACACCACCGAGCTGACGCTGGCCCAGGTCATCGAGTGCGTCGTCACCCTCGTCGAGGAGAAGCGGGCCGGGAAGTGAGCCTTCCGTCGCAGCGCGGCGCCGAGACCGGGCGCCGCATCGGGGTCGGCCTGATGTACGGGCTGTGGAAGCCGCGCGTGCTCGGCTCCTGGAAGGTGCCGGCACAGGGCCCGGCGATCCTCGCCGTGAACCACTCCCACAACATCGACGGCCCGATGGTCATGGGCGTGGCGCCCCGGCCGACGCACTTCCTCATCAAGAAGGAGGCGTTCGTCGGCCCGCTCGACCCGTTCCTGACCCGGATCGGGCAGCTGAAGGTGGACCGGCAGTCCACCGACCGCACGGCGGTCACCCGGGCGCTCGGCGTCCTGGAGGCCGGGGGAGTGCTCGGCATATTCCCCGAGGGCAGCCGCGGCGACGGCGACTTCGCCGCGCTCCGCGCGGGCCTCGCCTACTTCGCGGTGCGCTCCGGGGCGCCGATCGTCCCCGTGGCCGTGCTGGGAAGCTCCGAGCGGCGCGGACGGTTGGTGAAGGGGCTGCCCCCGCTGCGCTCCCGCGTCGACGTCGTCTTCGGCGACCCCTTCGAGGCGGGCGACGGCACCGGCCGGCGCACCCGCAAGGCCCTGGACGAGGCCACCGAGCGCATCCAGAAGCAGCTCGCCGGCCACCTGGAAAACGCCAGGCGTCTGACCGGACGCTAAGCGACACTGAGTAGTGGATCAGACCTTTTTGCGGCTGATCCACCGATCACCACGATGAACGACGAGGTACGGACTTCATGAACGACCACATCCAGCCCGGCGACTCGGCTGAGCACGAGTACGACCACGGGGCGCTCGGTGACACCGAGTACGCGGAGTTCATGGAGCTCGCCGCCGAAGAGGGCTTCGACATCGAGGACGTCGAGGGCGCCATCGAGGCGGCCGGCCACGGTCCGCTGCCCGTCCTCGCCGTCGTCGGCCGCCCCAACGTCGGCAAGTCGACCCTGGTCAACCGCATCATCGGCCGCCGCGAGGCCGTCGTCGAGGACAAGCCCGGTGTCACCCGGGACCGCGTGACCTACGAGGCCGAGTGGGCGGGCCGCCGCTTCAAGGTCGTCGACACCGGCGGCTGGGAGCAGGACGTCCTCGGCATCGACGCCTCCGTGGCGGCCCAGGCCGAGTACGCGATCGAGGCGGCCGACGCGGTCGTCTTCGTCGTCGACGCCAAGGTCGGCGCGACCGACACCGACGAGGCGGTCGTACGGCTGCTGCGCAAGGCCGGCAAGCCGGTCGTGCTGGCCGCCAACAAGGTCGACGGACCCAGCGGCGAGGCCGACGCGGCCTACCTCTGGTCGCTCGGTCTCGGCGAGCCGCACCCGGTCTCCGCCCTGCACGGCCGCGGCACCGGCGACATGCTGGACGCCGTCCTGGAGGCGCTGCCCGAGGCGCCCGAGCAGACCTTCGGCGGCACGGGGGTCGGCGGCCCCCGCCGGATCGCCCTCATCGGCCGCCCGAACGTCGGCAAGTCCTCCCTCCTCAACAAGGTGGCGGGCGAGGAGCGCGTCGTCGTCAACGAGATCGCCGGCACCACCCGCGACCCGGTCGACGAACTGATCGAACTCGGCGGCATCACCTGGAAGTTCGTCGACACCGCCGGCATCCGCAAGCGCGTCCACCTCCAGCAGGGCGCCGACTACTACGCCTCGCTGCGCACCGCGGCCGCCGTCGAGAAGGCCGAGCTCGCGGTCATCCTGCTGGACGCCTCCGAGAACATCTCGGTGCAGGACCAGCGCATCGTCACCATGGCCGTCGAGGCGGGCCGCGCGGTCGTCCTCGCCTTCAACAAGTGGGACACCCTCGACGAGGAGCGCCGCTACTACCTGGAGCGCGAGATCGAGACCGAGCTAGGCCAGGTCGCCTGGGCACCCCGCGTCAACGTCTCGGCCCGCACCGGCCGGCACATGGAGAAGCTGGTCCCCGCCATCGAGACCGCCCTCGCCGGCTGGGAGACCCGGGTCCCCACCGGCCGCCTCAACGCCTTCCTCGGCGAACTGGTCTCGGCCCACCCGCACCCGGTCCGGGGCGGGAAGCAGCCGCGCATCCTGTTCGGCACCCAGGCCGGCACCAAGCCGCCGCGGTTCGTCCTGTTCGCCTCCGGCTTCATCGAGGCGGGCTACCGCCGCTTCATCGAACGCCGGCTGCGCGAGGAGTTCAGCTTCGAGGGCACGCCGATCCACATCTCCGTACGGGTGCGCGAGAAGCGCGGCGCGAAGAAGAAGTAAGCAGGGACGGACACAGGGGAGAGGGGGGGGGGGCCCCCTGCGGGGGGGGCCGCCCCAGCTCTAAGACAACCAAGGAACAACGCAAAAAAATGGTGGAAGCTGGAATATGTGGTTGTTAGTGA
>NZ_JBEOYD010000064.1:0-38637 GCF_040296885.1 Streptomyces sp. NPDC001980
CCTAAAAGAAGGGGCGCTGCACAAGCGCCCCTTTAGGGGCGCGGGGAACTGCGCGAGCAACCACGACGGCGCCGCAGTCGGCAGATCAGCGGTCAGAACTCGTTGCCCCAGCAATAGCGGGCGATGGTCTCGACCAGCACGAGCTTCTTGCGCTGGTCCTCGGCTCCCAGGAGCGGCCGGCTCGCCACGTCCGCGAAGCCCCGCGACGGGGATACCGCGCCGTCCTCCAGGTCCTTGAACTCACCGAGCGCGTCCATACGGGACATCACGGTGTCGATGTCCTCCAGCTCCGGCACCGTCGCGTCGACCACGCCCAGGCAGAAGTCCCTGTCGTCCGGGAGTGCCGTGACGAGGTCGAGTTCGGCCTGCGTGCCCTGGTCGAACGGGAGGATCCAGCGGTCGGCGCCGACCGTGGCGTACAGCTCCTCCGCCCGTGCCCGGTCCACCTCGGCCGGGGCCGACCAGCCGGGGGCGACGCCGATGCGGACGCTCTCCGGGCGGTCGTCCAGTCGTACCGCCAGGGCGTCGACGGCCAGCGCGTCCGTGAAGGACAGTGCGCCGGATTCGGCCGGGTCGGTGCTCACCTGGGCCAGCAGGAGCGGGTTGTCGAGCTGGATCAGGCGGACGCCCTTCGACACCAGCAGCTCGATCTCGGCCCGGACGATCTCCGCGAGGGCCTCGCCCAGCTCGCGCGCCGAGGAGACGCCGAGGCCCGGCTGGAAGGTGGTGGCCGCCAGGTACGCCGGGGAGGGCAACGTGGCCTTCGGGGCGATCACCGTCAGTTCGGCGAGTTGGGCGGCCCGGTCGGCGAGCAGCGGGCCGTTGGCCTTGGGCAGGGATTCGGCGACCCAGTGGACCAGGCCGTCCGGGGCCGCCCCGTCGGTACGGCGGAACCCCGACACACCGTCGAGGACCGCGCTACGGAAGTCCTCGCGCGGGAAGTCGCCGTCGGTGACGACGGTGGAGCGGAGCTTGCGCTGGTAGGCGACCGCCTCCCGGACCGCCGCGTCGACGGCCTCCGGGTCGGCGGTGGACAGGCCTGCCGGGCGGACCAGGCTGCCGTGGTGGTCGATGCGGTAGTTGAACGTGTCCGCCATGGTGTCAGTCCTTCCCGCCGGAGCCGGTGACGCCCCATGCGGCGAACTCCAGCTCGTAGCCGAGCGCCTTCAGGACCTCCTCGGCGATCCGCTGGTCCTCGTCCGCGGTGCCGCCGGCGATGCCGAGCCCGCCGATGATCTCGCCGTCCTTCTTGATGGTGACGCTGCCCTCGGCGGCCATGATGGGAAGGGCGGCGCCCGGGAGTTGGGAGAGCTGGGCGAAGAAGACCGGCTGGCTCTCCTGCCACTTCTTCAGCATGGGTCCTGGACGCTGCATGACGGCCGCGGTGTAGGCCTTGGCGCGGGCGATGTCGGGGGTGAGCGGGCGGGCGCCGTCGGGGCGGCGGATGGCGATCGGGAAGCCGCCGGCGTCCACGACCGCGACGCTCACCGCCTTGCCGATCTCCTGGGCGCGCTGGTGGGCGGCGCCGATGATCTCCTCGGCGGCGGCCAGGGGGAGGCTGGTCATGCTGTTTCCTTCGGTGCGGTGAGGGTGCGACGGAGCCGGGCGACGGCCGCGTTGTACGGCTGGGGCGTCTCCCAGTACATGGAGTGCGGGGCGTCCGGGACGATCTCCAGGTGGGAGCCGGGCAGCAGTTCGTGCGCGCGGGTGACGGTCTTCACGCTGAGAACCGCGTCCTTCTCCCCGGCGAGGAAGGCGACTCGCACGCCGGAGGCCCGGATCTCGTCCAGGGTCGGGCCGTCGGTGTCGAGGTTGCGCAGGTCCTGCATCCTGGCCACGTTGAACGTGCCCATCTGCTGGAAGAGGAAGGTCAGGTCGGCCCGCTCCTGCTGGAACGATTTAGTCAACAGCCGGTCGATGACAGGGAGCTTCACGGCCTCCGCGCGGTCGGCCGCGGCCAGTTCCCGCAGCTCGGGGTGGCTGATGCCGCCCAGGGAGTGGCCGAGGACGACCGAGGAGACCCGTTCGGGGCGGAGCAGGCCGGCGCGCAGGGCGGCGACGGAGCCGATGGACTGGCCGACCAGCATGGCGTCGGTGATGTCCTCCTGGTCGAGGACGGCTACGACGTCGCCGGGGAAGTCCTGGCCGTCGAACTCCGCCATGGACGAGTCGGACTTGCCGAAGCCGCGCAGGTCGACGGTGAGGACCGTGAACTCCTCGCGCAGTGCGGCCACTTGCTGCCACCAGGCGGCGTGGTGGCCGCCGCTGCCGTGCACGAACAGGATCGCCGGGCCGCTGCCGTGGCGCTCGTAGTAGATGGAGGTGCCGTCGGAGTCGGCGATGGGCATGGGGTGAACTCCCGTATTAACGCGCTTAGTTGGGGCGGCGGCTGTGGTAGACGAGCTCGATCATCGTGTGGTCGGGGTCGTGGATGTAGCAGAACTTGGACTGGTTCTCGGGGCGTTCGATCGGCCGGGTGTGCCGGATGCCCAGTTCCTTGAGATGGGCGAGGAAGTCGTCCCAGTCGTCGACCTCGACGGCGAAGTGGTAGGGCGCCATGCGCTCCATCTCTTCGACAGGGGTGAAGTGCAGGTCGAAGGTGCCCCGGGTCATCAGCACCACGCGGGTGTTCGACTTGGGCATGATGCGCTTCATCCCGAAGACCTTGGTGTACCAGGCCGCGGTGCGGTCGGGGTCGGTGGTGGGGAAGTTGACGTGGTGGATGTAGCGGGGTTCCGCGGTCATGAGTGGTTGCCTTCCAGGTGTACGGGGTTGGACAGCACGCCGATACCGCTGATGGCGACCTCGACGGTGTCGCCGGGTTCGAGCCGGCAGGTGGACTCGGCGCCCATCCACAGCACGTCACCGGGGTGCAGGGTGATGTGCCGGGTGATCTCGACGATGAAGTCGAAGGGGTCGAAGACCATGTCCCCGGTCGGGAACGTGGCGCGTACCTCGTCGTTGACGCTCAGGGTGGTCGTCTGGGCGAGCGCGTCGACCTCGGTCTCGATCCACGGCCCCATCGGCTTGAACGTGTCGCTGTTCTTGCTGCGCCAGAACGTGCGGTCCTCGTGCTGCCAGGTGCGGGCGCTGACGTCGTTGCCGATGGTCCAGCCGAACACCGCCTTGCGGGCCTCGTCGTGGTCGGCGTACCGGACGGTGCGGCCGATGACGGCGACGAGTTCCGGCTCGGCCTCGAAGCGTCCGGTCACCTCGGCCGGCTTGACGATCGGCGAACCGTGGCCGGTGAGCGCGTTGTTGGCCCGGTAGCCGACCTCCGGACGCTCGGGCGTCGCGGCACCGGCGTGTGCGATGTGGCGGGGGTAGTTGTAGCCGACGGCGTAGAACACGCCCGGCACGACGGGCGGCAGCCACTCGGCGCCGACGACCGGGATGGTGCCGAGGACGTCGGGCTCGCCCTCCAGCGGTGACCCGGAGAGCAGCTCGACGCGGGTGTCCCGCACCCGGCCCCAGACCGCCCGGCCCTCCATCGAGACTCGCGCGTACCTCATGGCGTCAGCAGGTGGGAGACACGCTTGGTGATCAGGTAGGCGTCCAGGGCCTCCGGGCCGCCCTCCCGGCCGTACCCGCTGTCCTTGACCCCGCCCGAGGGCGCCTCGTGGACCGAGCCGCCGCAGTGGTTGAGGGAGAGGATGCCGGCCTCCAGTCCGTCGGAGAGCTTCTCGGCGGTGGCGGCCGACCTGGTGAAGCCGTAGGCGGCCAGGCCGTACGGCAGGGAGTTGGCGGTGGTCAGGGCGTCGTCGAGGTCACTGAAGGGCACGATCGGTGCGAGGGGCCCGAACGGCTCCTCGGAGAGCAGGTCGGCGTCCGCCGGTACGTCGGTGAGGACGGTCGGGGCGAAGAAGTAGCCGGGGCGGTCGAGCCGTTCGCCTCCGGTGCGGACCGTGGCTCCCTTGCGCACCGCGTCCGCCGTCAGCCGCTCGATCGACCGCAGCCGGCGCTCGTTCGCGAGGGGGCCCATCGTGGTGCCCTGCGTCAGTCCGTCGCCGACGACGACCGACTCGGCGGCCTTCACGAACTCGGCGGTGAAGTCCTCGACCAGGGAATCGTGGACGAGGAAGCGGCTGGGCGAGGTGCACACCTGGCCGGCGTTGAAGAACTTGGCCTGGGCGGCGCGGCGGGCGGCCTGTCCGGGATCGGCGTCGGCGCAGACGATCACCGGGGCGTGGCCGCCGAGCTCCATCAGGGTGGGTTTCATGACCTTGCCGGCCTCGGCCGCGAGGAGTTTGCCGACGGGAACCGAGCCGGTGAAGGCGATCATGCGGGTGACCGGGGAGGCGATGAGGTGGGCGGAGACCTCGGCTGGTTCGCCGAAGACCAGGTTCAGTACTCCGGCGGGCAGGCCCGCGTCCGCGTAGCACTCCACCAGGGCGGCGGCCGTGGCCGGGGTCTCCTCGGAGGCCTTGATGATCAGCGAGCAGCCCGCCGCGAGGGCCGAGGAGATCTTGCGGTTGGGGCCGCCGACCGGGAAGTTCCAGGGCACGAAGGCGGCGACGGGGCCGATCGGTTCGCGGCGGACGGTGAGGACCGTGCCGGGCGCGGACGGGATGATACGGCCGTACGCGCGGCGGGCGTCCTCGGTGTGCCAGCGCAGGGTGTCGGCCGTGCGCCTGGCCTCGCCCGTCGACTCGGCGAGGGTCTTGCCCTGCTCCAGGGTCATCACGCGGCCGATCTCGGCGGCGCGCTCGGCGATGAGGTCGGCGGCCCGGTCGAGGACGGCGGAACGCTTGGCGATCGAGGTCGCGCGCCACACCGTGAACCCGTGCTCGGCGGCTTCGAGTGCGCGGTCCAGGTCGGCGGGGGTGGCGAGGGGGACCTCGCCGATCGTCTCCCCGGTGGCGGGGTTGACGACGGGGGCGGTCCGTCCGGAGCCGCCCTGGCACCACTCGCCCGCTATGTACATGCGGACGGCGGGGTAGCCGTGGTCGGTGGTCATGAAGGGGTGCCCTCTCAGGTTCAGGACCAGGTTCAGGACGCGGTGGGGGCTTCCTGGTCGCGGTTGGTGCGCAGGGCCCAGATGTGGTGCGGCGGGGTCGTCTCGTGGACCCGGGTGCCGTACTTCTCGTCGGCGCGGTCCATGTCGGCCGCGTACTCGACGCGGCCGCCGCACGGGGCGTGCAGGAAGCGGAAGACGTTGGAGCCGATGGTGTGCCGGCCGAGCCTGCGGGCCTCGCGCCAGCCGTGCTCGATCATGTGGTTGCCGCCCTCGATCACGTCGTCGAAGCCGGGCACCTCGTAGGCGATGTGGTTGATCCCTGCCTTGTCGGGGCGGTGGCACAGCAGCATGGTGTGCTGGTCGTCGTCGCCCGGGGCCTGCATGAAGACGCCCATGGGCTCGACCACGTCGGTCGGCCGGAACCCGAGCCGGTCGACGTAGAACCCGACGGCTGCCTCGCGGCCCTCCTTGGGGATGTTCAGGGCGACATGGCACATGCGCAGCGGGCGGACCCGGGTGATCGGCTCCAGGGCGGTGTTCCAGCGGGTGACGCTGCCGAGCGTGTTGGCCGGGCGGGGCGTGACCGGGGCGGGCGTCGGGCGGGCCAGGGCCAGGCCGACGCCGAAGCCGGTCTCGTCGACGGTGTGGTGGACGCCGTCGGCACTCTCGCGGACGGCGCGGTCCCGGCCCGCCTCCGCCACCAGCCGTGCCAGTTCCTCCGGTGTGTCGACGCCCCAGACGACCTCGCGCAGCGTGGGCCCGCTCTCGACGGGCGCCGGAAGCAGCGGCGACGGCTGGGTGTCGAGGTGCAGGGTCTGGCCGGTACGGGTCTCGAACACCGCGTGCTCGTCGGTCCGTTCCACCATCGACAGCCCGAAGTCGTCGAAGAACCGGACGCATACGCCGAGGTCGTCGACGGCGTAGGTGACCGATTCGATTCTCTGGATTCCCATGGATTCCTCGTTTCCGGGTCGCCTCGCGAGCGTAGATTTCGGCTCGCGAGGGGCTCAATGGCCTGAGCTCTACGGAATGCGCAAGCGTTTCTTGCGGCATGGGCCACTCGGGCCGCGGGCCGCCCGGCCTACGACCGGATCGCGGGAATCGGGTTCTGCGCGAACCACTCGGCGAGGAAGTCCAGGAAGACGCTGATCTTGCGCGGGGTGTCCTGTCCCGGTCCGTAGATCGCGTACAGCGGGCGGTCGGGTACGGCGAGGCCGGGCAGCAGCACCTGGAGGGCACCGGAGACCAGGTCGTCGTAGACCGGGCGCTGGGGCAGCAGCGCGATGCCGCGGCCGTGCACCGCCGCCTTCTGGAGGGCGATGTAGGAGTTGGACGAGAACGCGATGTTGCGGATCTTGTGCAGGGTGCTGGTGTGCCCGTGGCCGATCCGCCAGACCGGGTCGTTGAGATGGACCAGGCAGTCGTGGGCCGCGAGGTCGTTCGGGTGGCCGAGCGTCCCGCACCGCTCGATGTACTCCGCGGAGGCGCACAGCACGAACGGCAGCGAGGCGATCTTCTTCAGCCGGACGCTGGAGTCCCTGAGGTCCCGGGTGTGGAAGGCGACGTCGAATCCGCTGTCCAGGAAGTCGTAGGTACGGTCCGACATCCCGCCGAGTTCGAACCGGACCTGGATCTTCGGATGCGTCGCCGAGAACGCGGCGATGGCGTCCCCGAGGTCGAGGCTGCCTATCCACTTGGGGCAGATGACGCTGAGGGTGCCCTCGGGCCGGTCGTGGAGCTGGGCGATGCCGGCGTCCTCGGCCTCGATCTCGTCGAGGATGCGGGCGGCGAACTCGGCGTAGCGCTGGCCCGGCTCGGTGAGGCTGACGGAGCGGGCGGTGCGGTTGACCAGCCGTACGCCGATCTGCCGCTCCAGCTCCGCCACGTGCCGGGACACCAGGGAGCCGGACGAGCCGAGTTTCTTCGCGGCCCCGCTGAAACTGCCGACCTGGGCGACGGTCACGAAGCTGTGCATGAGGAGCAAGCGGTCCATTTTTCCTCCGAACGCGCGTGCGGCTCGCTCGCGCTGGTCACCCACACAAATCGAATGTCGGCAATTCTGTCAACGGTTCTTCGCTTAAAAGATCGGCCGCGTTTCTCATGGTCAGGACCTGGATCGGGCTCCGGTCGGGGTGATCCGGCCATAACCGCGAACGTCCGGGAACGGGGGCTCCCGGTCGGCCTGGAGGTCCACCTGGAAGGTGTTCAGGCACATGCCGAGCATGGTGAAGTTGCCGAGCGCGCCGATCGTGTCGACCAGTCCCTTGGGACCGAAGTGCGCCAGGGCGCGGGCGAAGGTCCCGTCGGTGACGAAGTGCTCCTCCAGGACCTCCCGGCAGAACTGGTAGAACGCCTGGTCGGCCTCCTCCTCGAAGACCGCCTCACGCTTCTCGGCGATGGCCTGGACGGCCGCTTCCGGGATGCCGGCCTCGATCGCCTGGCGAACGTGGGCGTTCCAGGAGTACTGGGCGTCCCAGTTGCGGGCGGCCATCAGCAGGGTCAGTTCGCGCAGGTGCTCGGGGAGGCTGCAGTCGAAGCGGGCGAAGGCGCCGAGGGACTCCGCGCGTTCGCACATCTCCGGGCTGTGCAGCCAGACCCGGAACGGGCCGCGGACGGCGCCGCGGCGGCCCGCGATCCGGGCGGCCAGTTCCTGCTGGCGGGGGTTCATGTCGTCTTCACCGAGAACGGGGAGCCTCATGGGGCCGGTACCTGCCTTCTCTCTCCGGCGGCCGTGGATTGCCGGGTGAGGACGCTACAGCCGCTCCGCGGCCGCTCACACCTCCCGGAGCGCAAGGTAAAACTGCACGCCAGGGGGCACCCGTTCGCGTCCACGCGGCCTAGCGTCGGTCGGCGTACCGGGTACGTCGTAGTGGAGAGGAACCCCCGGATGACCACGATCATCAAGGCCGCGTCCGTGCCCCTGCTGGACCGGGGCGGTGCGGTGCTGTCGACACCGCTGATCACCACGCCGTCGGCGGGCGGGGAGAACCTCATCACCAGCGGGATGAGTGTCTACCCGGTCGGCTCCGGGGCGCCGTTGCACTCGCACAACTGCGACGAGCACGTGACCGTCCTGGAGGGCGAGGCGGAGGTGTGGGTCGACGGCGAGGTGACCCGGCTGGAGCGGTTCGACACCACGTACGTCCCGTCCCCCGTCCCACACCTGTTCCGCAACGTCGGCGACACCCCGCTGCGGATCCTGTGGGTGTATTCGTCGGGGTATGTCACGCGGACCTTCACAGCCACCGGAAAGACGGTCGAGCACCTGTCGGCCGAGGACCAGATGGGCTGAGGCCGGCGTGCCCTGGGACGTCCCAGGCGTCCCAGGGCACGCGGGGACGACATGGTGACGGTCCGGCACGGAAACGCTCCGAGTCGTGATCACGCTTCGTGGTCACGAGCACGACAGCACGGAGGTTTCCATGTCCCGTCGGATCCTGAAGAACGGCCTCCTGGCCACGGTCGCGGTGTTCGCGTTCCTGCCCACGGCCGGGGCCGCCACCGCGAGCGCCGCCACCCCGGTCCCCGCGCCCCAGGGAATCGTGCAGTACTACAACTACACCACCCTGCCCGCACCGGCCGGCCACCGCCTCCACACCCGGCACTACACGTACCGGACCGTGGGCCGGGTGACCACCCACCGCGTCCGCCTCAACGTCCGCTCCGGTCCGAGCACCCGCTACCACGTGGTGGGCCACCGTCACCACAACCGGCTCGTCCCGCTGGCCTGCAAGACGTACGGCGGCTCGGTGCGCGGCAACCACACCTGGTACCGGCTCCCGCACCACAAGGGGTACGTCTCCGCCCACTACGTCCGGGTCGGCCACGCCGTCCCGTGGTGCTGACGGGCCGTCACCGCCGTACTCCCTGACCGCAGAGGCCTGTTCGGGAACCCGCGTTCCCGAACAGGCCTTCGACATGCACCCCCTGAATCACCGACTTCACACCTGTTCGCCGATTGCGGGCCCGGTCCCGATGGGAAGCCATTCCGACAACAGGGGCGAAACGCCCATAGCGTAATGAAGTCGAGGCACGCAACATGCCGCACTCCGAAGGAGCGAGAACCACCCAGTCGGACGAGTCGCCGGCAGCGAGGCTGCGCGAACTGAAGGAGCGTACGGGACTGAGCCTCGCGGCACTGGCCGCCCGCACCCCGTACAGCAAGTCCGCGTGGCACCGCTATCTCTCCGGCGACAAACGGCCGCCGCGCGCGGCCGTGGAGGCCCTGGCCCGGCTCGCGGGCGCCGATCCCGCCGCCGTACTGGCGTTG
This sequence comes from Streptomyces sp. NPDC001980, assembly GCF_040296885.1. Taxonomy (NCBI): domain Bacteria; kingdom Bacillati; phylum Actinomycetota; class Actinomycetes; order Kitasatosporales; family Streptomycetaceae; genus Streptomyces; species Streptomyces sp. NPDC001980. Next base: position 9,228 of record NZ_JBEOYD010000064.1, read on the forward strand.
TGCGAGGCCCCCGCGGGGCCGCCGGCCGCCGAGGCACCCCGGGAGGAGCGGCCGGCGAGGCGGTCGTGGCGGCTGCCGCTGACCGCGCTCGCACTGCTCGCCGTGGCCGGGGTGACGGCGGCGGCCGTGACCGTCTCGGACCGGCGCGGCACACCGGCCGCGCAGCCGGTGTCGGCGGCGCCGCGCTGCCACGGCCGGTCCTGCCAGGGCGAGTTGCCCGACGCGTCGGCGTGCGACCGGGACGCGCGGACCAAGAGCCGCGTCACCGGTGTCGCCTACGACGTCCGGCTGCGCTGGTCCCCGGCCTGCGGCACCGCCTGGTCCGAGGTGCGGCTGCGCACCCCGGTCGCGCGCGAGGTCTCGGTCCGGGCCGGGGAGGACGTGCTCTCGGCGAGCTATCCCGCCTCGGACGCGGTCGGCTACACCAGCCCGATGCTCGCGGTGCCGGCTCCCCGGGGCGTGGAGGCGTGCGCCGAGGTGGCGGGACAGCTGGCGTGCACCGGACTGGAGGCGGAGCCCACCGGAGAACCGTAGGAAGGCGCCGCGCCCGTGGAAGGAGCGCGGCGCCGGACCGGTCCGGGGGCCGGTCAGTGGGCGGCGACCAGCTTCTCCCGGTCATTGCCGGCCTGCGGCTGCCTGGCCGAGCGCAGGGCGGCGATGCCGATGAACACCATCGAGGAGACACCGGCCAGCGCGAAGGCGGTGAAGCCCCACTCGCCGTTGCCCGCGGCGAGCAGCTGGCCGCCGAGCCACGGGCCGAAGACCGCGCCGAAGCGGCCCATGCCCGAGGTCCAGCCGACGGCGGTGGCGCGGTTGTCCGGGGTGGAGCGGATGGAGACGGTCGCGTAGATCATCGTCTGGGCGCTGTTGAGGAAGACACCCGTGAGGAAGACGACCAGGGTGGTCACACCCATCGGCATATGGGCGCTGAGCAGGTAGACGCCGACGGCGGTGAGGGCGAACCAGATCGCCGCGATGCGCGGGGCACCGAACCGGTCGGCGGCGCGGCCCGCGACCAGCATGCCCACGATGCCACCGAGGTTGAAGACGACGACGAAGGTCAGGGCGTTGGTGAGCTCGTAGCCCTCGGTGCGCATCAGGGTCGGCAGCCAGGTGGCGACGCCGTAGACCAGGAGCAGACCGCCGAAGGAGGCCAGCCAGTACAGCAGGGTCTGGAGCCACTCGCCGCCGCGGAACAGGTTGAGCAGCGCGTCCCAGCGGTCGGCGGCGGTCTTCTTGGCGGCGACGGCGGGCAGTTCGACCTCGTAGCGGTCGGCCAGCGCGGTTGCCTCTTCGGTGCGGCCCTTGGCGACCAGGAAGCTCAGCGACTCGGGCAGGAGCTTCAGCAGGACGGGGACGAAGAGCAACGGGAGCACGCAGACCCAGAAGGCGGAGCGCCAGCCGAACGGGTCGACCAGCCACTTGGCGACGTACGCGGACAGGATGCCGCCCGCGTGGTGGGCGGTCATCAGCACGCCGATGGTGATCGCGATCCGGCCGCCCTTGGCGTAGTCCGAGACCATGCTGATCGCGGTCGGCAGCAGCCCGCCGAGGCCGACGCCGGCCAGGGTGCGGCCGAGGCCGAAGACCGCGAGGCTCCCGGAGATCGCGCAGATGCCGGAGGCGAGCGAGAACAGCGTGACGCAGGCGATCATCAGCTGCTTGCGGCCGATCCGGTCCGCGACCGTGCCCGCGGTCAGGGCGCCCACCAGCATGCCGAAGGTGGCGTAGGAGCCGAGGTCGCCGGCCTTGTCCGGGGTGATGCCGAAAGTCTTGGTCTCCAGCAGGTGGGGCAGCACCGAGCCGTAGATGAACATGTCGAGACCGTCGAAGAGCACGGCCAGCCAGCACAGGCCGACGACCAGCAGGGCCAGTCTGCTGCCGCGAGCGGACAGGGCGGTTGAGGAGGACATCTTTGTTTTCCTCTCGTCCAGGATGCGTTCCCTGGAGGGGAAGCGGTAGAGGGGGGTCGACGCGGCTCGTGCGGCTGACCCGTGGTGCGTAGACGCTAAGGATTGGCGACCAAAAACGTCAACACTTTTGTCAACAATCACAGCAACAATCCGGACACCCCAGGTGGCAAAGGGGGTGGGCGACGCGCCATGCCGCGTCGCCCACCCCCCGGATGTCTGCCGTGACCGGATCAGCCCACCGGTGGTGTCCCGTGGGTGTGGAAGGACTCGATCGTCTTCAGACCCCAGGCCTGGCCCTTGGCGCGTTCGGCCTCCGTCCAGGTGACCAGCGGCCAGTCGGGGGCCAGCACCAGCCGGGTGAGCGGGTTGCACAGCTCGATGCGGTTGCCGCCGGGTTCGTAGACGTACAGGAAGAACGTCTGCTGGATGGCGTGCTTGTGCGGGCCGGTCTCTATGAACACGCCGGTGTCGATGGCGAGGTCGGCGGCGCGCAGGATGTCCTCGCGGGTGTCGGTCGCGAAGGCGATGTGGTGCAGCCGCCCGGTGGAGCCGGTCCAGTCGGAGGTGTAGACGACGTCGTACGACTTGTGGGTGAAGGTCAGCCAGCGGGCCGCGATCGTCCCGTTGTCGAGACGGACCTGCTCGGTGGACCTGGCGCCCAGCACCTGTTCCTGGAACTCGGCGTTGGCGAGCACGTCGGCGGCCAGGAAGTTGACGTGGTCCAGGCGGCGCACGCCGACGCCGCGATTGGGCTTGGCCTGCGGCTGGTTCTTCAGCGCGGGCTTCAGCTCGTCCGGCGCCCGGTAGTGCTCGCTCTCCCAGTAGAGCGCGTGCTCGTGGCCGTCCGGATCGGTGGTGACGTAGAGCTTGCCGAGGCCGGGCTCGTCCTCGACCCAGTGGCCGGTGCCGCCCGCGTCCTCGACCGCCTTGATACGGCGGTGCAGGGCCTCCTCGCTGGAGGTGCGCAGGGCGAGCCGGCCGAGGCCCGGCCGGTCGCGGGCGGTGAGGACCAGGCTGTGGTGCTCGTAGTCGTCGTACGTGCGCAGGTAGACGGTGTCGCCGTCCTGGCCGTTGACGGTCAGTCCGAGGTAGTCGGTGAAGAAGGCGACGCTGGCGTCCAGGTCCGGGGTGAACAGCTGGGCGTGGCCGATATGGGCGATGTCACCGAGGGGCGGAGCCATCGTTGCCTCCTTGAGGTCGTGCGGGAAGGGCGGCGGCGCGCGGGAAGACGGTGCCGTCGAAGATCTTGCGGGCGGTGCGGACGACCGCGGTGCGGCGGGCGGCCGGCGGGGAGCCGTCGGAGCCCGGGTCGACGCTGGTGTCGATCTCCAGGAATCCGGTGGGGTGTTCGATGCGGACACGGTCGCCGTGGTCCGGGAGCCGGACGATCCCCTCCGCCACGCTGCCGGACAGCCTGAGCCCCGCGGCCACGCTGGCGGCGCCGAGGACGCCGATCGAGGTGTGGCAGCGGACGGGGATGAAGGTCCGGGTGGTGACCGCGCCGCCGTCGCGGGGCGGTGCAAGGAGGCTGAGCTTGGGCACGGTGGCGGTCTCGACGTCGCCGAGGCCCATCAGCTTCCCCGCCGCCAGCCGGATCTCGTGGAGGCGGTCGGCGAGCGCCAGGTTCTCCTCCAGGTCCCTGGGCGTCTCGTAGCCGGTGACACCGAGGGCGTCGGCCGCGATGAGCACGGTCGGCATGCCGTTGTCGACGCAGGTCACCGCCGTGCCCGCGACGGTGTCGCGGACGTTGCCGGTGGGCAGCAGCGGGCTCTCGGCGGCGGGGAACTCGATGACCACCGGGGCGGCCGTGCCGGGCACCCCGGAGATCTCGGCGTCCCCGGTGTAGTCGACGCGCCCACCGGGGGTCGGGAAGGTGGCGATGGCCGGCTCCCCCGTGTTGAGCATCCGGATCCGTACCGAGGTCTCGCCGTCACCGGCGGCCACGAGCCCCCGCTCCACGGCGAACGGCCCGACCCCGGCGAGGATGTTGCCGCAGTTCTGACGGTCGGTCACTTCCGGTCGGTCGACTGCGACCTGGAGGAAGAGGTAGTCGACGTCCGCCGCCGGGTCGTCCGACACCGAGACGACCGCCACCTTGCTGGTGAGGGGATGCGCTCCGCCCAGGCCGTCGATCTGGCGCGGGTCGGGGCTGCCCATCACCCGCAGCAGCAGGTCGTCCCGGGCGGCGGGGTCCGCGGGCAGGTCCTCGGCCAGGAAGTACGCGCCCTTGGAGGTGCCGCCACGCATCAGCATGCAGCGCACCTCCGCGGGCCCGGTCATGTGCCCTGCTCCTCGTGCTCCTCGTACGTCCTGTACTCGACGCCGAGCCGCTTGAGGGTCTCGCGGAGCCCGTAGCGGTCCAGGCCCAGCTGGCCGTCGATGAACGCGGCGCGGGTCGCGGCCTCCTTGGCCTCGCGGGCCTCGGACTTCTCGGCCGTCTCGCGGACGCGCTCGCGGGGTACGACCACGACCCCGTCGTCGTCGGCGAGGACGACGTCGCCCGGGTTGATCACCTGGCCGTCGATCGCGATCGGCACGTTGACCGAGCCGCCGGTGGCCTTCACCGTGCCCTGCGAGGAGACCGCCCGGGACCAGGCGGCGAAGCCCATGTCGCGCAGCTCCTGGGTGTCGCGGATGCCGGTGTTGAGGACGACCCCGCGCACCCCGCGCTGCTTCAGCGCGGTCGCGAACAACTCGCCGAACAGCCCGTCCGTGCACGGCGAGGTCGTGGTGACGACCAGGATGTCACCCTCGCCGCACTGCTCGACGGCCGCGTGGATCATGAGGTTGTCGCCGGGCCAGCTGAGCACGGTGACGGCCGTGCCCGCGACCCGCACGCCCTGCTGGATCGGGCGGATCCCCGGGCCCAGCAGCCCGGTTCGCCCCATGGCCTCGCTCACGGTGGCGACACCGAAGCCGGCGAGGGCGTCGACGTCCTTCAGCTCCGCCTTCGGCGGGTCGGTGACGATCACGCCGCTCATGCCAGCTCCTTCGCGATCTGCGGGAACGGCCGCATGAACGCCTCGGCCATGGTGTTGTGCGCCAGGCCCAGGTTGGGTCCGGCGTTCCGCTTGAGCTGGACGCCCCGGCGGACGGCGAGGTCGGTGTAGTAGGCCCACAGGTGCTGCTGGGCGCCGAGGCACTCCATCGCCTTGCGCTTGGTCTCCCAGACCTCGGTGATGTCGAGCAGGACCTCGGGCCGGAAGCCGCTCATCTCGGGCTGGTGCGGCTCGAAGTAGAAGACCGGCGGGGCGCCGATGATGTCGCCCTCGCCGGGGTAGCCGATGGCCTGCGCGAGGATGCGGGCCTCCAGGGCCATGCGGTTGGCGGCCGGGTGGTCGCCGTTGTAGGGGTCCTCGACGGGGTGGGTGAGCACGACGTCGGGCTGGGTCTCCCGGTAGACGGCGACAAGCTGGTCGGTCAGCTCGGCGGTGGCGACCAGCGGGTAGTCACCGGCGTCGAAGAACCGGACCTCGGCGCCGAGGGCGGCGGCGGCCTTCTCCGCCTCCTCCCGGCGTATCGCCTTGATCTCCGCCAGGTTCCTGCCCTCGCGCCATGCCTTGGCGGACTCCCCGCGTTCGCCGAAGGTCAGGCAGGCGATGGTGACCTTCTCGCCCCGGGACGCGGCCAGGGCGATGGCTCCACCCGCCCGCCACACGAAGTCCCCGGCGTGCGCGGTGACGACCAGGGCGGATCGCGGTGGAGTTGTGGCCGGCGCGTTGGCGTGCGTCATTGAAAAACTCTCCTTGGTGGACAGGTGTGCGCCCACCCGGCCCCGGGCGTGCTCAGTCGCGCAGTGCTTCGATCACGCTCGTGAGGTGGGCGCGGACGGCCGCCTCGGCCGCCTGCGGGTCCCTGGCCCTGATCGCCTCGATCATCGCCAGGTGCTCGCTCAGGGAGTGCTGCGGACGTCCCGGGCGCAGCGCCAGCTGGAAGCGGTGCCGCACCAGTTGGGCGTTGAGCCGCTCCAGCAGTTCCACGGCGGTCTGCTGGCCGGAGATCAGCCGGATCCTGGCGTGGAGTTCCTGGTTGAGCTCGGAGTAGGTGACCGGTTCGCCGTCGGCGACGGCCTTGGTCATGGCCGTACCGAGGTCCGCGAGGTCGGCGAGCTGCTCGTCGCTGGCCGCGACGGCCGCCTTGGCCGCACAGAGTCCTTCCAGGACCATGCGGCACTCCGTGATGGCGACCGCTTCCTCCACGGTCACCACCCGCACCCGCGAGCCGCGGTTGCGGATCCGCTCGACCAGTCCCTGGGCCTCCAGATCGATCAGTGCCGCACGGATACTGGCCCGCGTCACACCGAACTCCTCGGCGAGCTCGTTCTCCACCAGCCGCTGGGCCGGGGCCATCTCGCCGTGCAGGATCGCCTGCCGCAGCTGCGTGAACGCATGCTGCTTGGCCTGCTCTCCGGTGCTCGGACGGGCTTCCTTCGGCATTGCGCCCTCCCTGAGTGAGTGCCTGTCGAACGTAAATCTAGCCAAACAAGATTGTCAACAATTTTGTCTGCCGTATTGCCGGGACAATCCGGTGCCCGGCGCGCTCAGCCGGTGCGGTACAGCTCGCTGAGCAGTTCGAGAACGGCCTGATGGGCGGGGTGCGGATCGTCCCGCCACCAGGCCAGCCGGACGACGACCGGCTCGGCGTCCCGGACCGGCCGGTAGGCGATGCCGGGCCGCGGGTACTGGTTGGCGGTCGACTCGGCGGTCACACCGACCGCGCGGCCGGCTCCGATGGCGGTGAGCCAGTCGTCGACGTCGTGCGTCTCCGCCACGACCGGCCGCGACTCCGGCGGCCACAGCTCCGGGGTGGTGGTGCCGGTACGCCGGTCGACCAGGAGGATCCTGCCGGTGAGGTCGGCCAGGCGGACGGTCCGGCGCCGGGCCAGTGGATCGTCGGCGGCCAGCGCGCACAGCCGCCGCTCCAGCCCGACGACGGCCGAGTCGAACCGCCGGTCCTCCAAGGGCCGCCGCAGGACGGCGAGGTCACAGGCCCCTTCGCCGAGCCCCGCGGAGGCCGTGTTCACCCGGACGAGATGCAGCTCGGTCCCGGGGTGCGCGGCGGTCCAGCCGCGCTGGAAGGCCACGGTGTGCCGCCCCACCGCCGACCAGGCGTACCCGATCCGCAGCCGGGACGGCCCCGAGGCGGCCTCCTGGACCAGGTCGGCGACGTCCGCCAGCACCCGCCGGGCCCGCTCCACCACCCGCACCCCGGCCGCCGTCGGCGTCACCTCGCGCGAGGTCCGCCGCAACAGCCGTACCCCCAGGGCGCGTTCGAGACCGGCCAGGGTGCGGGAGACCGCCGCCTGGGACACCCCCAGGGCGATCGCGGCGTCGGTGAAGGTGCCCTCGTCGACGATGGCGACGAGACAGCGCAGCTGCCGCAGCTCGACCTCGTTCATGCACCAAGCGTATAGATCCCGGCACGCATGCATTGTGCGCAACCGCCGGCCGGACGGACTCTCCTCCCATGCGACGACGAGCCCTCGAACGCCCGCTCTCCTCCCCCGCGATCCCACCCGCCGCCCCGCATCGGCTCTCCGGCGTGGCGACCATGTTCGGCAGCGGCCTGTCCAACCAGACCGGCGCGGCCGTCGGTTCCCTCGCCTTCCCGGTCCTCGGCCCCCTCGGCGTGGTGGCGGTACGGCAGTACGTGGCCGCGCTCGTCCTCGTGGCCGTCGGACGGCCTCGCCTGCGCGCCTTCACCTGGCGGCAGTGGTGGCCGGTGCTGCTGCTCGCGGTGGTCTTCGGCACGATGAACCTGACCCTCTACACCGCGATCGACCGGGTCGGCCTGGGCCTGGCGGTCACCCTGGAGTTCCTGGGCCCGCTCACCATCGCCCTGGCCGCGTCCCGCCGCCGGCTGGACGCGGGGTGCGCGGTCCTGGCCGCGGCGGGTGTGGTGGTGCTGATGCGCCCGCAGCCGTCGACGGACTACGCGGGGATGGGCCTGGGCCTGGTCGCCGCGGGCTGCTGGGCGTCGTACATCCTGCTCAACCGGGTGGTCGGCCGCCGGATACCGGGGGCGCAGGGCCCGGCAGCAGCCGCGAGCGTGTCGGCGCTGACGTTCCTGCCGATCGGAATCGCGGTGGCGGTACGGCACCCGCCGACGGCCGGTGCGGTGCTCTGCGCGGTGGCGGCGGGCGTTCTGTCCTCGGCGGTGCCGTACCTGTCCGACCTGCTGACCCTGCGCAAGGTCCCGGCCCAGACCTTCGGCCTGTTCATGAGCGTCAACCCGGTACTGGCGGCGGTGGTGGGGTGGGTGGTGCTGGGGCAGAGCTTGGGGGTACCGGAGTGGGCGGGGATAGGAGCGGTGGTCGCTGCAAACGCGGTCAGCCTGGCGCCCCATTAGGGGCGCGGGGCTGTATCAATATGCGGCTCCGCCGCGTGGGCGCGACCAGCCCCCACCGGCCCGCAGTTCACCCCAACCGGTCCCACCCCGCCCTTCAGCCCACGGCTTCCTTCCAAGCGGCTCCCACCGCAACCGCCTGCCGCCACCCCCGGATCACCTTCGGCGGCACCCCCACCGCAAGCACCCCACCCAACCGCTCCCCCCTCCGATACCCGGCGACGAACCTCCCCTCCCCCAACTCCCCCTCCAGGACCCGCACTTCCTCATGTCCCCGCAGATACCCGTACGCCTGGATCTTCATCTCGTACTGGTCGGACCAGAAGTACGGCACCGGCGCGAACACCTTGCGGGCCTCGGGGTGGAGGAGATTGCGGGCCGCGGCCATCCCCTGCTCCGCCGCGTTCGTCCGGTGCTCGATCCGCATCGGGACCCCGAACAGCGGGTTGTACCAACGGGCGACGTCGCCCGCCGCGTACACCCCCCGCGCGGCCTCGCAGTACTCGTCGCAGACGACCCCGTCGCCCACGGTCAGCCCGCTGCCGGCCAGCCACTCGACGTTGGGCAGCGAGCCGATCGCCACCAGCACCTCGTCGGCCTCGATCTCCTCCCCGCCGGCGAGCAGCACCCCTTCCTCGGTCACCTCGCGCACCGCGACCCCGGTCCGCAGGTCGACGCCCCGCTCCAGGTGGGCCCGGGACAGCACCCGGCCCACCTCCTCGCCGACCGCGTGCGCGAGCGGCACCGCCGCCGGTTCCAGGAGGGTCACCCGCGCACCCAGCTTCCAGGCGACGGCTGCTGCCTCGGCGCCGAGGAACCCGGCGCCGACCACCACCAGCCGCCGCCCCGGCCCGAGCCGCTCCCGCAGGGTGAGCGCGTCGTCGAGGGTGCGCAGCACATGCGCGCCCTCCCCGGGCAGCCGGCGCGGCCGCACCCCCGTGGCCACGATCAACCCGTCGTAGGGCACCGCCGAGCCGTCGGCCAGACGCACCGTACGGTCCGCCACGTCCAGCCCGCTCGCCGCCACCCCGAGCCGCAGGTCCAGCCCCAGGGAGTCGAGTTCGTTCGGCGCCCGCAGTGTCACCCGGTCCGGCTCCCACTCGGCCGACAGCACCTGCTTGGACAGCGGGGGCCGGTCGTACGGGGTGCGGAGTTCGTCGCCGACGAGGGTCAGCGTGCCGTCGTAGCCCTCGCGGCGGAGTGTCTCGGCCGCCGCGAGTCCGGCCGCCGAGGCGCCCACGACCACGATCCGGTTCACTGCTCCACCAGCCGGATCGCGGCGGCCGGGCAGATCGCCACGGCCTCGCGGACGGCGTCGAGGGTGTCCTCGGCGGGTGTCGCGTCCAGGACGAAGGCGATGCCGTCCTCGTCCCGCTGGTCGAACACCTCAGGGGCGGCGAGGACGCACTGCCCGGATGCGACGCACTTCGGTTCGTCCAGTTCGACATGCATGGTGTTCTCCTTGCTGGGTGTGGGGGCTGTGCGTGGAGGGGAGCCGGTCACCAGGTGACGGGGAGTTCGTAGACGCCGTAGACGGATCCGTCGTGCTTGAAGGGCAGTTCGCCGATGCCGGAGGCGAGCCGGAGCCCGGGGACGCGGCGGTAGAGGGTGCCGTAGACGACCTGGAGCTCCATCCGGGCCAGCGGCTGGCCCAGGCACTGGTGGACGCCGAAGCCGAACGCGACATGACGGCGGGCGTCGCGGGTGAGGTCGAGGCGGTCGGGGTCGGGGAAGGCCTCGGGGTCGCGGTTGGCGATGTCGTTCGGCATGATCACGCCCTCCCCGGCCCGGATCACCTGTCCGGCGACCTCGATGTCGGCCAGGACCGCCCGGCGCCGGCCGCCGTGCACGATGCTCAGGTAGCGGAGCAGTTCCTCCACCGCGGAGGCGATCGGCCTCGGGTCGTCGGTGCCCCGCAACAGGGCCAGCTGTTCCGGGTGTTCGAGGAGGGCCAGGGTGCCGAGGGCGATCATGTTGGCGGTGGTCTCGTGCCCGGCGAGCAGCAGCAGGACACCCATCTGCGCCGCGTCGGTGCGGGTCAGCTCCCCCGACTCCACCCGGGCCACCAGCCCGGAGAGCAGGTCGTCGCCGGGGTGCGTCATCTTCTCGCCCATGAGCTCGTCGAGATAGCCGATCAGCTTCCCGTGGGCGGCCATCCGGTCTTCCATGGCCGCGTCCCGCTTGATGAGGATCTTGCTGTTCTCCTGGAAGAAGTCGTGGTCGTCGTAGGGCACTCCGAGGAGCGCGCAGATGACGAGCGAGGGCACCGGGAGTGCGAACGCCTCGACGAGGTCGACGGGTTTGGGGCCGGCGAGCATCTCGTCGATCAGGTCGTCGACGATCTTCTGCACGGCCGGGCGCAGCGCCTCGACGCGCTTGATCGCGAACGGCGCGGTGACCATCCGGCGCAGCCGGGCGTGCTCGGGGTCGTCCATCAGGATGAAGCTGATGTTGTTCTTGCCGTTGCTGGGGGCCTGGAGCGGATAACCGGGCCGGGTGAGGTCGGCGCTGACGCGGGGGTCGAGCAGCACGGCACGCTGGTCGGCGTACCGGGTGAGCAGCCAGTAGTCCTTGCCGTCCCAGAGCCTGACCTTGGTGAGGGGACCCTCCTCCTGGGCGGCGCTCAGGGCCGGGGGCGGGTCGAAGGGGCATCCCGTGGCCCGGGGCATCGGGAACTCGGGGACCGGTGCGGACGGGCCGGGTTCGGTGCCGGTCAGGGTGTCGGCCATCTCTGTCTCCTCAAGGTGGGGGGATGAGCACATGCAAACAGCGTGGGCTGACCACTTCCGGTCAGTTCCCTGACACCAAGCTGACGTGGCCCAGGTCACACCACGATGTCGTCGACATAACCCGTGCATCGGACAGACATCGTAAACTCCTTTATAGACAGCGGACCTTGACGTCACGGGTGATACCACGCAACCGCCCGGCCGGTCGGCCGCTCCCCCACCCCCGCGGCCCTGCCGGACGGGCCACACGACCACCCGGGCAATTTGCTCATGGGTTCCCTCGCGAAGCGGTCACCCGGGCCCCGACAGCTCCCCCAGCCAGTAACCGAAACCCCTCCGGGTGTGGATCAGCGAGGGGCCGCCCCGGTCGACCTTGCGCCTGAGCCGGGAGACCAGCTGCTCGATGGCGTTGTCGCCCCGGAACTCGCCCCGGACGTACCGGCTGATCTGCTCCTTGGACAGCACCTTCGGGGAGTTGACCAGGAGGTGGCGCAGCAGCCGGTACTCGGCGGGCGTGAGGTCGAGGGTGCGGCCGCCCCGGCGGGCCCGGCAGGTGCCGTCGTCCAGGACCAGGTCGGCGTGGTCCAGCGTGCCGCCCCGGCGGCCGGCGCCGCCCACGCCTCGGAGCAGCACCTTGACCCGGGCGAGAACCTCGGCGATCCGGACGGGCTTGGTGACGTAGTCCCGCTCACCGGCGCCGAGTTCGGGGACCAGTCCGGCGAGGGACTCACAGGCGGCCAGCAGCAGGACCGGCGGCCGGTAGGCCGGTTTGAGGCGGCCCCCCTGGGCGAGGTCGTCGAGGCCGGGCAGTTCGGCGTCGATGACGACCAGGTCGAACCGGTGCTCCACGAGACGCCGCGCCACCTCGGCTCCACTGCCCGCGGCACCGGTCCGGTAGCCCGCCAACTCCAGTGTGGAGGTGAGGAGTTCAGTGGCGTCCCGGTCACCGACGGCGACCAGCAGCCGCTGTCCGCTGCCGCGGGCGAGCAAGAGGGGCGAGGGAGAGCCGCCGTTCACGGGGTGACCCATTCGTTCGAGGCGTCGGCAATTCGCTTGCTTGACTCAAGTAAGCCACATGTGCTTGCCTAACTCAAGTAATCGGGGTCGTCCTGAGCGGAGGCCGCCCCGAGGGCCTGCCCCCGGCGGGCCCGCGCGCCGGAACCCGTGGGGACGGGAGCCGGCGCGGCCCGCGGGCCGGACGCCGGCTCACTCCCCCCGGTCCGGGGCCGGCCCGCGGGCGTCTCCTCGGCCGCACGGCCCGGCGAACCTCCACCACCGGAAAGCGCACGCACCACCAGAAAGCGAGAGTCACCCCATGGCCACGATGAAGTCCGTACAGACCGGTGGCGTCGGCAGGATCGAGGTCGTGGACGTCGAGCGTCCGGTGCCCGGTCCGAAGGACGTGCTGCTGAGGATCCGCGCGGGCGGTATCTGCGGCACCGACGTCACCTTCCTGCACATGGGCGGCATGCCCGCCCGCGCCCACCTGGGCGGCGACCTGGTCCCGATCGCCCTGGGCCACGAGCCGGCCGGCGAGGTCGTCGAGGCCGGCGCCGAGGTCACGGGGCTGAAGACGGGCGACCGGGTGGTGGTGAACCCGCAGGACGCGCCCACCGGGATCATCGGCTGCGGCGGCCGGTACGGCGCCCTCAGCGAGTACCTGCTGATCGAGAACGCCGAGGTAGGCCGGAGTGTCGCGGTGTTCCCGGACACCGTGCCGTTCGAGGTCGCCTCCCTCAACGAGCCGATGGCCGTCTCCCGGCACGCCGTCAACCGCTCTCAGGCCACGCCGGACGACAAGGTGGTCGTCTTCGGCGCCGGGCCGATCGGTCTTGGCGCGGCGATCTGGCTGAAGCTGCGGGGCGTCCGGCACGTGGTCGTCGCCGATGTCATCCCGGCCCGGCTGGAGAAGGCGCTGGCCGTGGGCGCGGACGCCGTGATCAACTCCGCCGAGGAGGACGTCACCGCACGGCTTACCGAGCTGCACGGGCAGAGCGCCAACGCACTGGGCCAGCCCCGCCCGGGCACCGACGTCTTCATCGACGCGGCCGGCGCCCCGGCCGTCTTCAACACCGTGGTGGCCAACGCCAAGTGGCACGCCAGGCTGGTCATGGTCGCCGTGCAGAAGAAGGGCGAGATCGACCTCGGCGGCATGCTGCGCAGCGAGCTGACCCTGGTCGCCTCGCAGGGCTACCCGACGGAGATCTTCGAGGTCACTCCCGAACTGGTCGAGCACCACGAGCGGTTCGCGAAGCTGATCAGCCACCGCGTCCCGTTCGCCGACGTCCACCGCGCCTTCGAACTGGCGCTGACGCCGGGGGCCGCGGAGAAGGTCGTCGTCACCTTCGACGCGTAGCGGAGACGGGCGCCAGCCACAGCCCGAGGAGCGCGTCGGTGAGCCCGGTGGCCGCGTCGCTCCAGGTGGCGCGCGGAGTGGCGGTGCCGTCGGCCAGGGCGCGCTCCCGCTCGGCGCAGGTGTGCAGGATCAACGTCCGTGCCATCAGGCCGCGTTCGGCGCGGACCTCGGCGGGCAGTTCCGGCAGCCGCCGGTTCAGCGCGTCGACGGCCCGGCGCAGCGACGGCGAGGTCAGGGACTCCTCGACCATGATGTCGTAGAGGGCGGGGTCGGTCATGACCTGGGCGCAGAAGCGGGCGTACCAGGTCGGGCTGCCCAGGCTCGCGAGGTGTTCGGTGATCGGGCGGACCAGGCAGTCCACCCGGTCGCGGATGTCGTCGGAATCGCCGGTCTCGGTCAGCAGGCGGACCCGGATCTCCTCGATCCGGTCGAAGTGCCGGGCGGCGACGGCGCGGACCAGGTCGGCCTTGGTGCCGAAGTGGTAGCCGACCGCGGCGTTGTTGCCCTGGCCGGCGGCCTCGCTGACCTGGCGGTTGGAGACGGCGTACACGCCCTGTTCGGCGAAGAGCCGCTCCGCCGAGTCCAGGATGGCCTCCCGCGTCGCGCTGACCTGGTCCGCCCGCGCCGTCCTGCCCGCCATGCCCACCACCGCTCCGGGACCGGCCACCACCCGGTCCGGCCGGTCCCGCGAGCCGCACCGGGGCCCCGCCCGAAGCGGCGGGGTCCAGCCGAAGAAGCCTACGCGGCAGGGCCGCGGAGTGCGGAAACACCCTGCCAGTAAAGTAAGTCAAGCGCCTGACTTAAACAATGCTCAGTCGCACATGTCCTGCCTACGGAGGCCCTGTTCCATGTCCGAAGCCCCTCTCCAGCCCGCCGGGTCCACGAGACCGGCACAGCCGAAGCCGAACGCGGTGGTGGCGGTGCTGGCCCTGTCCGGTATCACCGTCTCGTTGATGCAGACCCTGGTGATCCCGATCGTCCCGGAGCTGCCGAAGTACCTCAACGCCTCCGCGTCCAACGCGGCCTGGGCGGTGACCGCGACCCTGCTCGCCGCCGCCGTGGCCACCCCGGTGGCCGGCCGGCTCGGCGACATGTTCGGCAAGCGGCTGATGCTGCTGGTCAGCCTGGTGCTGCTGGTCTGCGGCTCGGTGGTGGCCGCGCTGAGCGACACGCTGGTCCCGATGATCGTCGGCCGTGCCCTGCAGGGCCTCGCCGCCGCCGTGGTCCCGCTCGGCATCAGCATCATGCGCGACGAGCTGCCGCCGGAGCGCCTCGCGGGCTCGACGGCGCTGATGAGTGCCTCGCTGGGCGTCGGCGGCGCGCTCGGTCTGCCGGCCGCGGCGTTCATCGCGGACCACTACGACTGGCATGTGCTGTTCTGGACCTCCGCCGCCCTCGGTGTCGTCGCGTTCGCGCTGGTCATGCTGCTGGTGCCGGAGTCCAAGGTGCGCTCGGGCGGCCGTTTCGACGCGGTCGGCGCGGTGGGCCTCGCGGTCGGCCTGGTCTCGCTGCTGCTCGCCGTCTCCAAGGGCGCCGACTGGGGCTGGGCGAGCGGCACCACGCTCGGCCTGTTCGCGCTCGCGGTCGTCGTGCTGCTCGCCTGGGGCTTCTTCGAACTGCGCACCGCCCGGCCGCTGGTCGACCTGCGCACCACCGTCCGCCGCCAGGTGCTGTTCACCAACCTCGCCTCGATCGCGTTCGGCTTCTCGATGTTCGCGATGTCCCTGGTGCTCCCGCAGCTGCTGCAGCTGCCCACCCAGACGGGCTACGGCCTCGGCAGGTCGATGCTGACGGTCGGCCTGGTGATGGCACCGCAGGGTCTGGTGATGATGGCCTTCGCACCGCTCTCGGCCGCCATCACCAAGGCCAAGGGGCCGAAGGTCACGCTCATGATCGGTGCGGTGATCGTCGCCGCGGGCTACGGCCTCAACATCGTCCTGATGTCCGAGGTCTGGCACCTGATCCTGGTCTCCTGCATCATCGGCGCCGGTGTCGGCTTCGCGTACGGCGCGATGCCCGCGCTCATCATGGGCGCGGTCCCGGCGTCGGAGACGGCCGCCGCGAACAGCCTCAACACCCTGATGCGGTCCATCGGCACGTCGGTGGCCAGCGCCGTCGCCGGGGTGATCCTGGCCCAGATGACCATCAGCCTCGGCGGCACCACCCTGCCCTCGGAGAACGGCTTCAAGGTGGTCATGGCGATCGGCGCGGGCGCGGCCGTCCTGGCCTTCGTCCTCGCCTCCTTCCTGCCTGGCCGCCGCCCGGCGGAGACGGAGTCCGTTCCGGCCCCGGCAGCGCCCGCGGCCGAGTCCGTGCACTGAGCCGCGGACGGTGATCCGCGGCGGGGCGGGCCCTGCCCCCGGCGGGCGGCCCGCCCCGCCCGCCGTGACACGGACCATGGTCACAGGAGACCGACCGGAGCGACCGATGAGCACCCCCTGGCAGCGCTACGCCGAAGAGCACGCCCGTACCGTCGACACCATGGCGGCGGTACTGCTGTTCGCCTCGTTCCTGCTCGGCAGCGAGATCACCATGACCACCGAGTCCCGGCCGAACGCGGTCGGGCTGACCATCGCCCTCGCCGCCGTCGGCTGCGGTGCCCTGTTCTGGCAGCGCACCCGGCCGCGCACGGTCGTCGCCGTCGGCGCGGCGGCCACCGCGGCCGCCGCCGGGCTCGGGCAGCTGCCGACCCCGCTGCTGCTGGGCGGCCTGATGCTGGCGCTGTACCGGCTGGCGGTCGACACCGACCGGCCCACCGCGCGCCGGTACTACGTCGCGAGCCTCGCCCTCGTGGTGACCGCCGCCATGGTGCTCGCCCCGGCGGGCGTCCCCTGGCCGCTGGAGACGATCAGTCCGGCCGCCTGGCTGCTGTTGCCGGTCGTCGCCGGCGATGCCGTACGGCTGCAGGGCGCGTATCTCGAAGCGGTGCACGCGCGGGCCGAGTTCGCGGAGCGCGGCCGGGAGGAGGAGGCCAGGCACCGGGTCGCGGAGGAGCGGATGCGGATCGCGCGGGAGCTGCACGACGTGGTCGCCCACCATCTGGCCCTGGCCAACGCCCAGGCCGGCACGGCGGCCCACCTGTCGCGCACCCATCCCGACCAGGTGCACCGGATCCTCGGGGACCTCGCCGGTACAACTGCCTCCGCGCTGCGCGAGCTGAAGGCCACCGTGGGCCTGCTCCGGCAGACCGGCGACCCGGACCTGCCGCTCGCGCCGAGCCCCGGCCTCGACCGGCTGCCCGAGCTGACCGAATCCTGCGAGTCCGCCGGGCTGACCGTGCACGTCAGCGTCGAGGGCACCCCGCGGCCGCTGACGGCGGGCGTGGACCTGACGGCGTACCGGATCGTGCAGGAGGCGCTGACCAACGTCACCAAGCACGCCGCGGCCGAGGCCGCGTACGTCCGGATCGGGTGGGCCCAGGACAGCCTGTCCCTCACGGTCACCGACGACGGCACCGCCGGGGCCGCGGCCGCGCCCGCCGCCGGGCAGGGTTTCGGGCTGATCGGGATGCGGGAGCGGGCCCGGTCGGTCGGCGGCGCCTTCGCCGCCGGGCACCGGGACGGCGGCGGCTACGAGGTCACCACCAGACTGCCGCTGTACCCCAGCGCCACCGAGCCGGAAGAACAAGGGACACCATGACCATCCGCGTGCTCCTCGCCGACGACCAGGCCCTGTTGCGGGCCACCTTCCGGATCCTGATCGAGTCCTGCGCCGACATGGAGGTGGCGGCGGAGGCCACCGACGGCGCCGAGGCGGTCGCGCTCACCCGCTTGCACCGGCCCGACATCGTCCTGATGGACATCCGGATGCCCGGCACCGACGGGCTCGCCGCCACGGCCGCCGTCTGCGCGGACCCGGAGCTGTCCGGCGTGCGGGTGCTGATCCTCACCACGTTCGAGGTCGACGAGTACGTGGCGCAGGCGCTGCGGGCGGGGGCGAGCGGCTTCCTCGGCAAGGACGTGACCGCGGAGGCGCTGCTGGCGGGGATCCGTACGGTGGCGGCCGGCGAGTCGCTGCTCTCCCCCACCGCGACCCGCACCCTCATCACCAGGTTCCTGGCCACGCCCGCGCCCGGTGCCCGGCTCGCCGCCCCCGAACAGCTGCGCGTGCTCACCGCGCGCGAGCGCGAGGTCATGGCGCTGGCGGCCGAGGGCCGCTCCAACGAGGAGATCGCCGAAAAGCTCTTCGTCTCCCCGCTGACCGTGCGCACCCACATCCACCGGGCGATGACCAAGCTGGAAGCCCGGGACCGGGCCCAACTGGTGGTGATGGCCTATCAGTCGGGGCTGGTGCAGATCCCGCCGCCGGCGCCGGAGCCCTGAGCCTGTTCGGGGGAACCGGCCCCGGAGGGCGCGTGCGGCAGCCGTGCCGGGTTCACATCTCCTGCGTGACCGCCCTCCCCGTGATCCCGCCCATGCTCGCCACCGCCGGCAGGCTGCCGCCCGCCGCGCAGGACGCCCGGTGGGCCTACGAGACCAAGCAGGACGGCCAGCGCGTCGTCGTCTACCTGCCCGGCGACGGCAGCGTGCTGCTGCGCGCCCGTTCCGGCGAGGAGATCACCGCCGCCTATCCCGAGCTACGCCCGCTGGCGGAGGCTCTGGGCCGGAGGCCGGCGATCCTGGACGGCGAGGTGCTGGCCGTCGACAAACACGGGCATGCCGACTTCCAGTTGCTGCAGAGCCGGATGGGTCTGGCCCACGCCCCGGCCCGGGCGGCCCGGATGGCGGCCCGGATCCCGGTCCACCTGGTGCTGTTCGACGCCCTGCTGCTGTCGGACCCGCTGCTCACCATGGCGTACGCGGACCGCCGGGCGCGCCTGGAGTCCCTCTCCCTCCAGGGGCCGTACTGGTCGACGCCGAGGGCCGTCGTGGGACACGGCGCCGAGGCGCTGCGGGCGACCCGGGAACACGGTCTGGAGGGCCTGGTCTGCAAGCGGCTCGACTCGGCGTACGAGCCGGGGGTGCGGTCCCGCGCCTGGATCAAGATCCGGAACATGCGCGCCGAGGACGTGATCGTCGGCGGCTGGCTGCCGGGCAAGGGGCGGCTGACCGGGCTGCCGGGCGCGGTGCTGGTCGGCCAGCGGTCCGCCGACGGGCGGCTGCGGTACGTCGGCGGAGTGGGCACCGGCTGGAGTGCGGCGGAGCGGACCGAACTGGCCGCGCTGCTGCGGGCCGCCGCGACCGACTCGTGCCCCTTCGACCCCGTCCCGGCCGTCCCGGGCGCCCGCTGGGTGCTGCCCCGGCTGGTCGGCGAGGTCGGTTACAGCACCCGGACCCGGGCCGGACTCCTCCGCCAGCCGTCCTGGCTCCGGCTGCGCCCGGACCTCGCACCGGAGGAGTCGGCGGCGGACCTGCCGGAGGACATGGGCTGACGGCCGGGCGGCCTCGAAGAGCGCACGTCCCGGCAGCCTGACGGAAGGCGATGCCGAGGGTCACCGCGCTGCAGGCAGCACCAAGCACGGCAGGGCTCGCTCCTTGGCCCCTCTCTCCCCGTCCGGCTCGACCCGATACAGCTTGGCCTGCGGCGTGCGGGTCACCGTTTCCCTCAGGAGGCCGTCCACGAAGAGGGCACCGGCACCGTCCTCCAGCGCCCACCCGGCGGGGAGCGCGCCGGTGGCCACGGCCGCCCGGTAGGAGGAGCGGCGGCCCGGTTCACTGTCGTAGTGCGGGCAGACCGAGCCGGGCAGCAGCCCCAGCCCGTCCGGCAGAAACGTCAGCGGTCCGAAGGAGTCGGTATTCGAAAACACCTCCTGGGGCCCGAGGCCGGACCGGGCGGTGGCCGACAGGATGTCGGAATCGGTGGCCGCCGGGAAGGTCTATCGTGTCCCCATGTCGGTACCCGAGTTGATCCGTATCGTCTCCCGCGACTCACCGATGGCGCTCGCTCAGGTGGCCCGGGTCCGGGCCGAGTTGGCTGCCCTGTATCCGCAGGTGCGCACCGAGGTCGTGCCGGTGAAGACGACCGGCGACAAGTGGCTGGGCGATCTCTCCCTGGTGGAGGGCAAGGGGGCGTTCACCAAGGAGGTGGACGCCGCGCTGCTGGCCGGTGCGGCCGATCTCGCCGTGCACTGTGTGAAGGACGTGCCCGCGGACCGGCCGCTGCCCGCCGGAACGGTGTTCGCGGCGTTCCTGAAGCGGGACGACATCCGCGACGCCCTCGTCCACCCGGGCGGGCTGACCCTGGACGAGCTGCCGCCGGGCACCCGGGTCGGCACTTCCGCGGTCCGCCGGGTGGCCCAGCTGTCGGCGACCCACCCGCATCTGGAGTGCGTGCCCTTCCGCGGCAACGTCAACCGGCGGCTGGAGAAGCTGGCCGCCGGCGAGGCCGACGCGCTGCTGGTGGCGATGTCGGGGCTGGAGCGGATCGACCGCACGGACGTGATCACCGAGGTGCTGGACCCGGAGACGATGATGCCGCCCATCGGCGCGGGCATCCTCGCCCTGCAGTGCCGGGAGGGCGACTCGGAGCTGATCGACGTGGTGAGCGGCCTCGGCGACCCGGCCACCTACCGGGAGGCCACCGCCGAGCGGATGTTCCTGCACGTGCTCCAGGGCCACTGCAACAGCCCGATCGCCGGCTACGCCCGGGTCGACGGCGGCGGTGAGCTGTCGCTGCGCGCCTGCGTGTTCACCCCGGACGGCAAGACCCGGTTGAACGCCCACGAGTGGGCGGGCCGCCTCGACCCGGCCACCCTCGGCACCTCGGTCGCCGTGGCCCTGCTGCGCCAGGGTGCCCGCGAGATCATCGACGGCATCCCGCACTAGGCGCTCCGCTGGGTGGCGCCGGGATGTGTCGTGGTTCGTCCGCGGCGCCGTCGTGGCTGGGCGCGCGGTTCCTCCCCCAGCGCCCCTTCGGGGGCGCTGTCCTGCCGTTCAGGAAGCGGTGGGACCCGGTTCCGTCTGGTCCTTGAGGAAGGCGGTCACCTGGTGGGCCAGGCTGCCCGGGCCGGCCCCCTGGCAGGCCGTGGCGGTGGTGGACTCCAGTACGCCGATGCCGCCCGCCCACAGCCGGCGCTCGGTCCACTCCTCGTCGACGCGCAGCTGAACCTGGATGTCGACCTGGGTGAGGGCGGCCTCCGGGCCGGCGGCGTAGAGGACGGCGGTGGCGCGGCGCAGCGGGTAGACGTCGAAGCCCTCGATGAACTGGGAGTTGCGCCAGTCGATGAACGCGCCCTCACCGTCGGGGCCGACCCGGACGTCGATCTGGCCGTCCTCCAGCTGCACGCTGAAGTGACCGGAGCCGCGGTTCTCGATGGTCACCCGGGCACTGAAGTACGTCAGCCCGGCCGCGGCGTCGTCCCGGCCGCGCGGCGGCTCGGACTTCTCCAGGCGGTGGACGCGGACCCGCAGACCGGCATGCTCGTCGTACTCGTGCCAGTCCCCGACCACGTTCGGCTCGTACACAGTGCCCCTCTCGACCCCCGCTGTTTATCTGTGTGCTCAGCGCACTGTCAAATGAGCGGAATGCGCTGTGGCCAGGGGGTTCGCCCGCTTTGATCGCTGATCAAGCGTTGCGCAGCGGTTATCCCGCCCCGGGGTCCGGGGCGGGTCGCGGGCGCGTGCCGCACATCACGTCGGTGTACCCGGCACCTGCGGCCGGCTCAGCGGGCCAGACGGCCGAGCAGCGAGGAGGCCGCGGTGATGCCGAGAGCGGCGGCGACCGCCAGCACACCGAAGTCGAGGCCGAGGTGGGCGGGCGTGCCGAGCAGCAGGCCGCGCAGGGCGTCGACCTGGTAGCTCAGCGGGTTGATCTTGCTGACCACCTGGAGCCAGCCCGGCATGATCGCCAGCGGGTAGAGGGCGTTGGAACCGAAGAACAGCGGCATGGTGATCGCCTGTCCGATGCCCATGAGCCGGTCGCGGCTGAGGACGATGCCGGCGATGCTCATCGACAGGCAGGAGAAGAAGGCCGAGGCCAGGACGACGGCCAGTGCGACGCCGAGGAGTTTCAGCGGGTTCCAGGTGAGCGAGACGCCGAGGACGGCGGCGATGACGATCACCACGACGGCCTGGATGAGGGACTTCACGCCGGCCGCGAAGGCCTTGCCGGTGATGAGGGCAGAGCGTGGCGTCGGGGTGACGAGGAGTTTGTTGAGGATGCCGGCGTCGCGCTCCCAGATGATCTGGATGCCGTAGAAGATCGCGATGAACATCGCGGACTGGGCGATGATGCCGGGCGCGAGGTAGTCGATGTAGGGGATGCCGCCGGTGGGTATCGCCCGTATCCGGGTGAAGGTCTGGCCGAAGATCAGCAGCCAGAGGGCGGGCTGGATCGCGCGGGTGTAGAGCTCGGTGCGGTCGTGGCGCAGTTTCTGCAGCTCCACGGCGCACATGGCGACCACCCGGGCGGGCAGCAGCCGCCAGCCGGACCGCGGCTGGGGCGGGGTCAGCAGCAGGGACGTGCCCGTGCGCTCAGCCGACACGGTTCGCGGTGCGGCGGGTGCTTCGGACATCGCGGAAACCTCCTGACTGGTCGTCGAGGCCGCTGCCGGCCACGTCGCGGAAGACGTCTTCGAGGGTGGGCAGGGCGTCGGTGCCCTGACGTTCGGCGAGGCCGCGCCTGAGTTCGGTGGGGGTGCCGAGGGCCCGGATGCGGCCGCGGTGCATCAGGCCGATCCGGTCGCAGTGCTGGTCGGCCTCGTCCATGTAGTGGGTGGTGACCAGGACGGTCATGCCGGTTGCCTCGCGTACGGAGTTGATCTGGTCCCACACGCTGGTGCGGGCGATCGGGTCGAGGCCGATGGTCGGTTCGTCGAGGATCAGCAGCCGGGGCGCGCTGACCAGCGCCTGGGCCAGTTCGAGGCGGCGGACCATGCCGCCGGAGTAGGTGCCGGCGAGCCGGTCGGCGGCGTCGGTGAGGTCGACGGCCGCCAGCGCCTCGGCGACCCGCGGGGCGCGCTCGCGCCGGGGGACGTCGAAGACGCGGGCGAACAGCTCGACGTTCTCGCGTCCGGTGAGCCCGCTGTCGGCGGACAGCTGCTGCGGGACGTAGCCGAGCAGCCGGCGCACGGCCATCCGTTCCCGGCCGGTGTCGTGGCCGAAGACGCGGACCATCCCCGCGGGGACGGGCAGCAGGGTGGTGATACAGCGGATGGCGGTGGTCTTGCCGGCGCCGTTGGGGCCCAGCAGGCCGAAGACCTCGCCCTCGCCGACGGTCAGGTCGAGTCCGTCGACGGCCTTGGTCTCTCCGAAGGAGTAGGAGAGCCCGGTGCAGGCGACTGCGGCGGTGTCCGGCGTAGTGTCCGGCGTCATGATTCCCCGGCCTCCTCGTGCAGGGTGTCGGCCAGCCTCCGCAGCGCGGGAAGCGCGGCCCTGAGCGCCTCCCGGTCCGCCTCGTCCAGCCGGGCGACGTGACCGGCGACGAGTTCCGCGCGGCGGCGGTGCCAGTCGGCGAGTCGTTTCTCGGCGTCCTCGGTGAGCAGCAGCCGGGCGGCCCGGCGGTCGGCCGGGTCGGTCTCCCGACGCATGAAGCCGTCCTTGACGAGCTGGTTGACCAGCGTCGACACCGAGTTGCTCGCCAGGTACAGCTCCTTGGCGGCGTCCGAGATCCCGATCCCGGGCCGGGACTCCACCAGCCGCAGCAGCTCCACCTCGGCGCCGCGCAGCCGCGGCCGGGTGAGCCCGCGGCGCAGTCTGCGGCGGATCAGCCGCTGGATGCCGACCAAAGCGTCGGCGAGTTCTTCCGGAAAGGTCTCCGATTCCACACCTCGAAGATTACCTCTGCTACAGAGGTATCTCCCCCAAGGGGCGGTCAAAGGACGAGCCGACGAGAAGACCGCTCGGAGAATAAGAGCCATATAACCCTTTTGTCGGCATTGTTTATCTATACGCCGTTCGGGGCATCCGTAGCACAGTGCTTCGGACCGGAGGCACGTGTGCGTGGGAGTCGACGTCCGCTCGTCGCCCCGTGTCCTCCCCGGGGTCCGAGCGCATTTCTCCCACGGTGTCCGTCCACCAGCACCGTCGAGGGAGGTGCGCGCGATGCGTACCACCTGCACACCCAAGTCCCATCCGCACGACGACGCCCCCGACACGGCCCAGGCCTTCGTACGGCTGGCCGAGCTGCCCGAGAGCCCGGAGCGACGGGCGCTCCGGGACGAGCTGGTCGAGCTGTGGCTGCCCATGGCCGAGCGGATCGCCGTGCGGTTCCGCGGCCGGGGGGAGACCCTGGAGGATCTCTACCAGGTCGCCGCGCTGGGGCTGGTGAAAGCCGTCGACCACTACGATCCGGCGCGTGGCCGGGCCTTCGAGGCCTACGCCGTGCCGACCATCACCGGCGAGATCAAGCGGCACTTCCGGGACCACATGTGGACCCTGCACGTGCCGCGCCGGGTCCAGGAGCTGCGCAACCGGGTCCGGGTCGCCCTCAAGGAGCTGGACCAGACGACCCCGGGGCGCGCGCCCACGGTCGCCGAGATCGCCGCGCTGGCCCAGCTCACCGAGAACGAGGTGCGGGCCGGGATGGAGGCCCTGGAGTGCTACTCGGCGCTGTCGCTGGACGCCGAGGTGCCCGGCGGCGACGGCTACGCCCTCGGCGACACCCTGGGCGGCACGGACCCCGGCTACGACCTGATCGTCGACCGCGCGGCAGCGGAACCCTGCCTCCAGGGCCTGCCCGAGCGCGACCGGCTCATCCTCTACCTGCGGTTCTTCCGCGGTATGACGCAGAGCCGGATAGCCGAACAGCTGGGTATCTCCCAGATGCATGTGTCCCGCCTGCTCAGCGCCTGCTTCGACCGGCTGCGCGAGGAATTGCTGGCCGAGGCCGGCTGAGGCTCATCCGGTGGGCGGCGCGCCGGGGATCTGGGTGGGGCCGTACCGTTCGAGGGCCTCCGCCAGCTCGACGCGGATCTCGGCGGGCATGTCACCGGTGCGCCCCCAGAGCAGGATCAGGTCCGCGACCTTGCGCAGCTTGATGTTGGTGTGCTGGGAGACCTCCTTGAGCACCTCCCAGCCCTCGTCGGGCGTCACCCGGCCGAGCGCGACGACCATCCCGATGGCCTGGTCCACCACGGCATGGGAGGCGACGGCCTCCTTGAGCTGGTCGACCTCTTCCTGCAGGCGGAAGATCCGGTCCGGCTCGCTTTCGCCCATCCATCCATCCTGTCACCCGTCTGGCCCCGCGCCACCGGGGTACTCGGCAGGCATTCCCACCGCCTCGGGTTGGAGACTGGTGGCAGACCGGTCCCCCCGCCGGCCCCGACACCAGGACGCGAGTGCCATGAACCACGACACGCCTCCCCCCGGACCCACGCAGAAGAAGCGGACGGTGGTCTCCACGCACTCGGTCTTCGGTGCCCCGTGCTGGGTGAGCCTGACCAGCCGCGACCTCCGGACGACCGAGGACTTCTACAGTGCGGTGCTCGGCTGGCGATGGCGCAGCGTCCGGCTCGGCGACCACTTCCGGATCGCGCTGGCGGACGGGGTGCCGGTGGCGGGCATCGCCGCGGTCGCCGCGATGTGGCAGATGGCGGTGGCCTGGACGCCGTATTTCGCGGTACCCGACGCGGACGAGGCGGTGGCCCGGGCCCGTGAGCGCGGCGGCACCCCCGCGGTGGGGCCGCTCTCCTTCCCGCCCGGCCGGGCGGCGCTGATCGCCGACCGGGACGGCGCCGTCTTCGGCATCTGGGAGGGGGAACTGGTCTCCAACTGGGAGACCTGGCGGCGGGCCGCCCCCACCTTCATCCGCCTGCACACCCGCAACGCCTTCGACTCGGCGATCTTCTACGGCGAGGTCCTCGGCTGGGCCTCCGGCAAGCCGGGCTGCTGCGAGGTCGAGTACGAGGGCGGCGAGGTCGTGCTGCGCAGCCGCGGCGATGCCGTGGCCCGTATCGACTCGGGGGCGGTGGAGACGGCCCCCGATCCGTCGGTGCGGCCGCACTGGCAGATCCACTTCGCCGTCACCGACGTGGCGGCCTGCGCCCGGATCGCCGAGAAGCACGGCGGCAGCGTGCTGAGCGAGGAGGACACCGAGGCGATCCTGCGCGATCCGGACGGCGCGCAGTTCACGGTGACGACGGCGCGCGGGGCGCGCTGAGCCGCTGCCGGGTTCGTACTGGTGGTCGGGTGCGGGTGCGTCGTGGCTGGCGAGCAACCCCCACGCACCCGCACCCGAAGTACTACCTCGACGGCCGCGACAGCACGACCATGCTTCGCGCCTCCACGCGCAGCCTCGTGCCCGCCTTGCGTTCGCGTTCGTCCGGCATCCCGTCCGCGTCGGCCGTGTCGATGAGGGTCGTCCAGCGCTCGCCGTAGGAGTCGTCGGGCAGCCGGAAGTCGACCGGTTCCCAGTGGCTGTTGAGGAGCAGCAGGAACGAGTCGTCGATCAGGCGCCGCCCGTAGGGGTCGCGTTCGGCGATGGCGTCGCCGTTGAGGAAGACACCGACCGAGTGCGCGTCGGGCCGCTGCCAGTCCCGGTCGGTCATCTCGCGGGCGTCGGGCAGCAGCCACACCAGGTCGGGCAGCGGCTGCCCGGGATGCGTGGTGGTCTCGCCGAGGAAAAAGCGCCGCCTGCGCAGCACGGGGTGGGCGGCGCGCAGCCCGATGACGTACCGGGTGAAGTCGGCGAGGCCCTGCTGCTCCTCGGTCAGTTCCCAGTCGATCCAGGAGACTTCGTTGTCCTGGCAGTAGGCGTTGTTGTTGCCGCGCTGGGTGCGGCCGAGTTCGTCGCCGTGGCTGAGCATGGGGATGCCCTGGGACAGCAGCAGGGTGGCGAGGAGGTTGCGCTGCTGGCGGGCCCGCAGTTCGAGCACGGCCGGATCGGTGGTCTCGCCCTCCGCCCCGCAGTTCCAGGACCGGTTGTGGCTCTCGCCGTCCCGGTTGCCCTCGCCGTTGGCCTGGTTGTGCTTGTCGTTGTACGACACCAGGTCGCGCAGCGTGAAACCGTCGTGCGCGGTGACGAAGTTGACGCTCGCCCGCGGCCGGCGCCTGCTGGCCTGGTACAGGTCGGAGGAGCCGGTGAGCCGGGAGGCGAACTCGCCCAGCGAGCCCGGCTCGGCCCGCCAGAAGTCCCGTACGGCGTCCCGGTAGCGGCCGTTCCACTCCGACCACAGCTGGGGGAAGTTGCCGACCTGGTAGCCGCCCTCGCCGAGGTCCCACGGCTCGGCGATGAGCTTGACCCGGCTGATCACCGGGTCCTGCTGGATCAGGTCGAAGAACGCCGAAAGGCGGTCCACCTCGTGGAACTGCCGCGCCAGGGTGGCCGCGAGGTCGAAGCGGAAGCCGTCGACGTGCATCTCGGTCACCCAGTACCGCAGCGAGTCCATGATCAGCTGGAGCACGTAGGGGTGCCGCATCAGCAGGCTGTTCCCGGTGCCCGTGGTGTCGTAGTAGTGCGCCCAGTCGCCGTCCACCAGCCGGTAGTAGGAGGCGTTGTCGATGCCCCGGAAGGACAGGGTGGGGCCCATCTCGTTGCCCTCGGCGGTGTGGTTGTAGACCACGTCGAGGATCACTTCGAGCCCGGCCGCGTGCAGCGCCTTCACCATCGCCTTGAACTCGTTGACCTGCTGGCCCCGGCTGCCGAAGGCGCCGTAGGCGTTGTGCGGGGCGAAGTAGCCGATGGTGTTGTAGCCCCAGTAGTTGGACAGGTCCCGGTCCTGGAGCACCCCGTCCTGCACGAACTGGTGCACCGGCATCAGCTCGACCGCCGTGACGCCGAGCGAGGTCAGGTGGTCGAGGACCGCCGGGTGCGCGAGACCGGCGTAACTGCCCCTGAGCCGTTCGGGTACTTCCGGATGGGTGAGGGTCAGGCCGCGGACATGGGCCTCGTAGATCACCGAGTCGGAGTACGGCCGCCGGGGCGGGCGGTCGTCGCCCCAGTCGAAGTAGGGGTCGGTGACCACGCCGAGCAGGGAGTGCCCGGCGCTGTCGGCCGGGGCGGGCCCGCCGGGGGTGCGCTCGTAGAGGGAGGCGTGGTTGTCGATCTGGCCGTCTATCGCCCGGGCGTACGGGTCCAGGAGCAGCTTCGCCGGATTGCACCGGTGGCCGAGCTCGGGGGCCCATGGGCCGGTCACCCGGTAGCCGTAGCGCTGTCCGGGCCCGACGCCGGGCAGGTAGGCGTGCCAGACGAAGCCGTCGACCTCGGTCATCGGCACCGTCGTCTCGGTGGCGGCGTCGTTCACCAGCACCAGTTCGACCCGCTCGGCGACCTCGCTGAACAGGGCGAAATTGGTGCCCTGTCCGTCGAAGGAGGCCCCCAGCGGGTAGGGGTGCCCGCTCCACACGGGCACCCCTTTCCGGGACTTCCTCGCGGTCACCGGGCGCCCGCCAGGACGCCGTCGGCGGATGCGGCCAGCTGGGCGACCGGCAGGTCGCGAGGCACCTTGAGGACCTGGCGCAGCCGGGGCGCCGGCCCGGTCGGGACCAGCGGGACGCGCTCCCCGGACCGGGCCCGCTGCGAGAACCAGATGATCTTGCTGCCGGTCTCCGGGGCGCAGCAGCCCCAGCCGTCGCTGGTCGCGGCGAGGTGCGCCAGGCACCCGCGCAGGTCCTGGTCGGGGCGGAGATCGCGGTCGTCGTCGCCGATGGCGGTGATGAGGTGCTGCCCGTTCCACCACATCTCGATGGACGTGTGCTTGTCCGTCGCGTGCTGGTCGATGGCGGTCAGCAGCAGTTCGGCACCGCGGCAGACGGGGTCCACGAGGTTGTCGAGATCCCAGTAACGCAGATGGGCGGCCAGTATGCGGCTGACCTGTCCCACCCGTTCCGGGCTGACCTCCACGTCGAGGTGGTAGTAGCAGGGCACTGCGGTCTTCATTGTCGCTAGCTCCTCACCCGCGAAGCTCCCGCTCCCCCTCGCCCGTCCGGAAATCCGTTCCGGAAGCGCAGCGTGAGCGCTGATCGCTCCTGAGTCACCTTCACTGTGCGGGCGCTACGCCATTCGTGCAACACGAGAGACTCCAGAGGTGGTTGAAGATCCAACAAGACGCTCGGTCATCGTGCGTGCACCATGAGTGAAAGCCTCGATTCGCCGTAACGGCTCCGTGCCCTTCCGTGCCCGGACGCTCCCCCGATCCGGGGACACGTGCCCATTCGAGAGCGTCGGAAGGAACGACACGGCCATGCTGCTACCCGCGAAGGCCGAGGTGGCCCGGCAGCTGCGGCGCTACCGGGCGTGGGAGCGCGTCATGCTCGCCTCGCCGCAGGACCGCGAGGTGCGGTCCACCTTCGAGGACTCGGGCTACACGCTGTGCGTGCTGATGGGCAAGCGCTGCGCCCGGGAGGCGGTGGACGCGGCCGAGCGCTACCTGCGCACCAGCCTCGTCACCTATGTGCGGGAACAGGGTGGGCGGTCCCAGCTGAGCGGGAAGGTCCGGCAGGGGCCGCCGGCGGAACGGCGTTCCGCGAGGCAGTGATCCCGCAGGCGGACCCGCGGGAAGACACCGGTCTTCCGGCACACTACGGACCGCGGAGCCGGGCCCCGGGCCCGGCTCCGCGCACGGCGGAGGTGAGACCCATGAAGGCGACTGAGGCCATCGGCCGCGTTCCGGTGCGTGACGTCCGGCCGGCCGTGGAGTGCGGCAGGCGGCCGGCGAAGGCGGTCCCCGGCGAGACCTTCCAGGTCACCGCCACCGTCTTCCGCGAGGGGCATGACGCCGTCGGCGCCAATGTGGTGCTGTGCGACCCCGAGGGGCGCCCCGGCCCGTGGACGCCGATGCGGGAGCTGGGCTCCGGAACCGACCGCTGGGGCGCCGAGGTCACCCCGGACGCGACGGGCCGCTGGACGTACCACGTGGAGGCCTGGAGCGCCCCGCTCGTCACCTGGCGGCAGCACGCCCGCGTGAAGATCCCCGCGGGCATCGACACGGGCCTGGTCCTGGAGGAGGGCGCCGAGCTGTACGGGCGGGCGGCCGCCGGAGTCCCCGAAGGGCCTGGGCGCGAGCGGGTGTTGGCGGCGGCACGGGCCCTGGGCGACGACTCCCTCCCCCTGCACACGCGGCTGGCGAACGCCCTGGCCCCCGAGGTGGACGAGGTTCTGGCGCGGCATCCGCTGCGGGAGCTGGTGACCGCCTCGGAGCCGCTGCCGTTGCTCGTGGAGCGTGAACGGGCCCTGTACGGCTCCTGGTACGA
>NZ_JBEOYD010000065.1:0-37744 GCF_040296885.1 Streptomyces sp. NPDC001980
ACGCGCGGCCGGTCGGGGAGGGTGGGCGGCACCGGCGAGTCGTCCAGGAGCCGGGGCCGCGCGCGGGGGGGGGGGGGGGTGTGGGGGGGGGGCTCCCCCCCCCCCGGCACCACACACAACCGAAGTAAGAGAGAAATGATGAGCATGACCGACCGCGAACAGCAGGCCCTCGATGTCCTCGACGATGCCGGACGAAAGGTGCTGTTCACCGAGGCCCGCACCGCGAACGCCTTCGCCGAGGTGGCCGTTGCCGACGACGAACTGGCCATGATCTGGGAACTCGCCCGCTGGTCGCCGAGCGCCGCCAACGGCCAGCCACTGCGTGTGCTCTTCGTGCGCACCCACGAGGGCAAGGAGCGACTCGTCCGGCATCTCGACGAGGGCAACAGGGCCAAGACGCTCAGCGCGCCGGCCGTCGCGATCCTGGCGTACAACGTCGACTTCCACGAGCAGATGCCGACCGTCTTCCCGGCCCGCGGCGAGATGCTGCGAGCGGCGTTTGCCGACCAGGCTGACAGGCGCGAGAGCCTTGCCGCCTACAACTCGGCACTGCAGACCGGGGTCTTCCTGCTCGCCGTCCGCGCGGCGGGGCTGGCGGCCGGTCCCATGGCGGGCTTCGACAAAGCCGGCGTGGACGAGGAGTTCTTCGCCGGTACCAGCTGGCGCTCGCAACTGGTGGTCAACATGGGTCCCCCCGGAGCCGACCCGTGGTTCCCGCGGCTGCCCCGCGTGCCCGTCGAGGACGCCCTCGCCTGGGCCTGACGGCACCGCCGCCGCCTGGTAGGTGAGAGGCGTCATGCCGTGCGCGCCGGTGCTCCTCTAAGACGCCATTTCAGTTGGCGTGATCTTGCGGCAGTCTGGGGTGGTGACTGCTGCGCTTGTCGAGCGGATGGCTCCGGAAGGGCTGTGGACGTTATTCCAGCGGGTGGTGCCGTCGGCACCGGTTCGCCCGCAGGGTGGAGGGCACCGCCGGCGAGGGGACCGCGAGGTGCTGGCCGCGATCGTCTTCGTGGCCACCTCGGGCTGCACCTGGAACCAACTCCCGCCGGGCTTCGGGCTGTCGGGGGTCACCGCTTTCCGGCGGTTCACCGAGTGGACCGAGGCCAGGGTGTGGGCCAAGCTCCATCGCCTGGTCCTGGACGAACTCGGCGCCCGGGGCGAGCTCGACTGGTCGTGGTGCGCGATCGACTCCGTCAGCGTCAGCGCCCTCAAAGGGGGCAGCTGACAGGACCGAATCCGACCGACCGCGGCAAGAAGGGCTCGAAAATCCACCTCATCGTGGACCGCCAGGGCCTGCCCCTGTCGATCGGCATCTCCGCCGCCAACCTCCACGACAGCCAGGCCCTCATCCCGCTGGTCCGCGGCATTCCACCCATCCGTTCCCGTCGCGGCCCGCGACGCCGGCGGCCCGGCAAGCTGCATGGCGACAAGGGCTACGACTACCGCTTCCTGCGGAGATGGCTCGCTTCCCGCGGCATCCGGCACCGTCTCGGTCGTAAGGGTGTCGAGTCATCCCGACGCCTGGGCCGGCACCGCTGGGTCGTGGAGCGGACCGTGTCCTGGCTGTCCGGCTGCCGACGCCTCCATCGCCGCTACGAGCGCAAGCCGGAACACTTCCTCGCCTTCACCGCCATCGCAGCGACCCTCATATGTCACCGCAGACTCACCAAGTGAAATGGCGTCTAACGAGCCGAAGTCAGTAACCGTGCGGCGAGCCACAGGAAGCCCAGCCTCCCCATAGCCGACGACTCAACTTGACCCGCCAACGACATGAGATGTCTTGGTGGTCGGTCCGCCGTGTGACCAGCCGATCGCCTGCCGGGGCCCCTTTTTGTGGGCCCCGGCTGCGTGCTGGTGAGCACGCAGCCGGTTGTAGACGCCACCTCCCCCGACCCGACCTTCTCTCCGGATCGGGTCTCCACGCAGCGAGGGGAAGCACCGCGGGCGTCAGCACAGAGCCTCTTGGCAGCCCGGGGTTGCGAAGCCAACAGAGATCCAGGAGACCCAGTTGCGGCAGTTGTATGTGTTCGCGCCTGTGGAGTTCAACTCGGCTGCGCTTCAAGCGGCGGGCGATTCCAGTGTCCGAGTCGGCGGCTAATCGCCGCATCGGCGGGCTTTCACCAGGGGGTTCCGCAACCCCAAGGAAGCTGGGTTGCAGGCCCGGCGGTCTCCTGGGTGCATTTCGGGATCGGGAATATGCACTACAGCGAAATTACGCTAGCTGAATGCTCGGAGACTGGGCGGGCGTCCGGGAGACTTCCTACTGAGCAGCAGCATCCTGTAGGCACGGCTTCGACGGGAGGGAGGACCCCACGCGTAAAAATTGAATCGGTGTGCCAGAATCTAGAATATCGGAGCCATTAAGTTGTTGAACGGTAACTGTTTTCCGGCGGAGAGGTCACAGGGGCCGCTCCGGGCTGGTCTGGCTCCGGGCGATCAAGAAGAGTGGTGATCACGACGGGGAAAGACCTCGTCACAAAGCACGAAACGGATCCTCTATGAAGGCCACGACTGCCCGCCGCGCTCTGCCCGTTCTCGCCCTGGCTCTGGCCGGCATGGCATTGACAGCGTGCGGCGCGGAAACCGGTGGCGCCTCCTCCAGCAGTACTTCGGCTCCCGCTTCGGCAGTAGCCGGCGCCGACACCTCTTCGGGCAACTCCTCGACGGCCGGCAGTGCCGCCGACGGTACGTCCTCGTCCACGTCGGCCGACAGCTCCGGTGGTCAGAACCAGGGCAGCAGCAGCGGCACCGACGGCGGCCCGCAGACGTGCACTGCCGCGCACCTGAAGGTCTCGGCGGAGAATATCGACACCGGCGCCGGCACGACGCACTTCCAGCTGCTCTTCCAGAACACCGGCAGCAGCCCGTGTACGCTCAGCGGCTTCCCGGGCGTCTCCTTCCACGGTGGCGACGGCGCTCAGATAGGCAACGCCGCCGCTCGTGACACCAGCGCCTCCGTCACGACGGTGACCTTGCTCCCGAACGGCCACGCCGCCTCGGACGTCACGGCACCTAACGGACAGTCCGGCTTCTCTGCCAGCCAGTGCCGCCTCAAGGACGTCTCCTTCGTCGGCGTCTACGCCCCCGGCTCGAAGGACCTGATCGACGTGCCGTGGAAGACGCAGGAGTGCAGCAGCACGAGCGTCCACGCCCTCAAGGTCGGCCCGGTCCACTCGGTGCGCTGACCCGGGCCCGAAGCGCTGAAGTCAGGCCGCCCGTTCTGCCTCGCAGGGCCGAACGGGCTCAGCCTTGACCGTCGGCTGAATCAGAACCGTTCGCGTATATCGGTCGTATTCCGTGTGCCCTCGTCATGAGGTTCCTCCTCGCATTCGGCGAGGTCATCCACAACCGGATAGCGTCCACGGACCGGACGGCTGAGGCCGACCCTGCGGGGACCGGCCCAAGCGCTACGACCGGCGTCTGCGCTGCGTGTTCTTCCTTTCCCTGCCCTCGCCTGTCGCCGAGTCGACGTGCTGTGGGCGATGGTCTACGACTACCCTCGCCACGTAATCACTCCTCAGATCGGCCACGGCGCTCAGCCGACGCGGCGTCCCTTCTGGCGCTTGACAGGTCATTGAGATTCAACGAGCTCCAGAATGGAAAGCAACACGTTGATAGACGGATGTTCCGTTTCTGGCCGCAGCGCTTGAGGTTGACGGGTGCTCATGGTGCTCATTGGCTGTGCGTCATTTACCCACCGACGCGTCGTACCGGGATTTTGCTTGCCAGCCTGTTAGTGTCTCATGATCGCCTCGGTGTTATCTCCGGTGAACTGTAAACAGCTTGCTGATTAACGCACTTGACTAGAGCGCCTGGGATACGAACAGCGTTAAGAGATGCCAGATTGGGTAATTCCGTGTCGCAACCGTCGTCATCTGCACCGGTGGGTCCGTCGCCCGGACTCGCCGCGCCCGACCCCGCGCCGCTCGGCCTCATCGCGTTCAGCTTGGCGAACATTATCCAGAGCTTCTTCAACATCGGCGTCAACCCGGCGCTCTTCCCGGCCGCGTTCCCGCTCGAGTTCATCGTGGGCGGCCTTGTCCAGATGATCGCTGGAATCTTCGAGTTCAGGCAGGGCAGCAGGCTCGGAGCCACAGCGTTCACCGTGTTGGGGGCGTTCTGGCTGTGCTTCGTCATCTATGCCAAATACGTCATCGTTACTCTGCCCGAGGGACAGGCCCACACAGGGACGGGCCTGTTTCTGCTGCCATGGGCAGTGCTCCTCTTGGTACTCACGATCGCGGCAGCGAGAACGACAGCTGTGCTCCTGGCCGCATTCGTCTCCACCACGGTCACCATTTCCGTGCTCACAGTAGGCCAGTTTGTTCAATCCGACACACTGATCAGGGTCGGAGGCGGCCTCGGCTTCCTCACTGCAGCGCTCGGCCTGTACGGCGCGTTCGCCGGCCTCGTCAACGGGACCTGGGGTCGACACCTGATCCCGACCTACCCCGACCCCGGCAAACGTCTTGAGCACCTTGCTCGCAACAAGTCACGCCCCACCTCGGTCACCTCGTCCGCCGCGGAGCGCCCCGAGCTCTCCAGTTGAGGCTGGGGGTGCCGAGTCCTGGCAGAGAGGACGTTCGACGGCAGGGGTTCCACACCGCCTGGCCTGGCCCGTTCCGGGTCGGTCGGGTCAGCGCGAGGGCTTGTGTCGGACTCACCGACCCGATGAAGCCGACACCGCTTCGGCCACGGTCGGATTCGCTGGTTGTCGAGCCGTCGGGGCGGTGATGTAGGTGTCGTCGCGGGTGCTGTACCACTCGCCGCGGCCCGCGTGCACTTCGCAGGCCCGTCACGGCCCCCGGTAGCAGTGGAGCGAGCAACTCCCGTTCCTGGTCGGTGCGTTCATGGTTGCCTATCACACCACCATGAACCACCAACCGATCATCTTCGAAGACGGGCCCTAACTGAGGGCCTGGTACAGGGCATCCAGGCCGTCGCGGTAGATGCCCGTGAAGAGGTCGACCACCTCATTCTCGGTCGCGCCCTCGGGGGTGAATCGGCCCGACCACTGCACTTCGCAGATGCCGTCGTCGCCGATCACCGAGTGCGCCCGCAGGGTCGAGACGTATCCGACCACCGGGAACGGCGCCTGGAGAATGGTGTAGCTGTAGTGCCGCTCCGCCTCGTTGAAGTCGACGAGGCGCTCGACGATGACGCTTCCGTCGGGGTCCTTCAGCTGCCGGACGCGGCCGCCCTCCGTCATTGTGCTCTCGGGGATGTAGGGCAGCCAGTCGGGCAAGGACCCGAAGCCGCCGATGGTGTCCCATACGCTGGCCGGGGCGGCCGGGATGATCCGGCTCACAGACGTCGATGCCATGAGGTTCCTTCCGAGTAGGTCGACTGCTGTGGTGGGTGCTGGGTGTCGACGCCTGTGACTCAGACGCCGCCGGGCAGCGGTGCACACGAGCTCACCAGGCTGCTTTCCCGAAGCTCTTGCCAGAAGGCGGACGGGATGGGCTCGTCGAGCGCGGCGAGGTCCTCGGCGATCCGGCTCGGTTTGGTGGCGCCGGGGATGACGGCGGCGGTCACGGGGTGGGCCAGGGAGAACTGCAGGGCCGCGGCCTTGATGCTCACCCCATGCCGTGCGGTGAGTTCCTTGATGTGGCGGACCTTCTCCAGGATCTCCGGGGGCGCTTCCTGGTACTCGAAGTGGGTTCCGCCGGCGAGGATGCCCGAGCTGTAGGGGCCCCCGACGACCATACTTACGCCCTGCTCGGCCGCAGTCGGCAGGAGCCGCTGGAGGGCGTGGGCATGGTCCAACAGCGTGTAGCGGCCCGCCAGGAGGAATCCGTCGGGCTGCGGCTCGTCCAGCGCCAGCGTCAACTCGATGGGCTCGGTGCGGTTGACGCCCAGCCCCCACGCCTTGATGACACCCTCGTCGCGCAGCCGGGACAGGACCCGGAAGGCCCCGGTGCGGGCCTCCTCGAACTTCTGCAGCCAGTCGTCACCGTAGAAGTCCTGAGCGATGTCGTGCACCCACACGATGTCCAGGCGGTCGACGCCGAGCCGCTTGAGGCTGCCCTCGATGGAACGCTCGGTGGCCTCGGCCGTCCACTCGTGAAGCATCTTGTTGGGCCGGCCATGTTCGAACAGAGTTCCTTTCTCCCCCAGGTCGCGGGCGCCGCTCTCCACCTCGTCCAGGATGACGCGGCCGACTTTGGTCGACAGCACGAAGGCATCGCGCGGCTTGCTGGACAGCAGGCCGCCGAGCCGGATTTCCGCGAGGCCCGCTCCGTAGAGCGGGGCCGTGTCGTAGTAGCGGATGCCCTGGTCCCAGGCGGCATTCAAGGTTGCGGCCACCTCGTCGTCGGGGATAGCGCGGAACATATTGCCCATCGGCGCGGTCCCGAAGCCGATGCGTGTGGGGAGTAGCTGACGGAGGTTCACGGTGGTGTTCCCTTCTCAGTTCGAGGTCTGGGAGCGTCGGCCGGGCCGCTCACAGCGTTGGCGGTTGCCGGGCCTGGGACTACCGCACACCCGCTTGGGACGGCCGCGATCAAGGCGAGAATGACTGCGAGGGTCTTGTGGCGGACCATGCTGCACAACGCCTTGAAGCCGCATATGTCTGGGGCGACGTTGTCCGTACGCGCGCGCCATGCCCCTGGAACGCGGACGGGCGGCCTTTCGTGCACTATCGGCGGCGCTGCAACCCCCGGCAGTTCCTGCCGCTGACCCGCGCTTCGGAGCGAGGGCCCCAGCCGTGCGGGCAGCGGGGGTCGGGCCCTCGTCCCCGGGTTAGCCCGATCAGCAGGTACGAACGGGCTCGGTGCCTCCCCACGCTCCAAAGATCCGTCCTGCGTGACGGCCATTAATTCACTTATAGGTTTGACGGCGCCGTGGGCCGACCCGGATCAGCGGATCTGACGTCCTGTCGAATCTTCCCGGTCGGGAAGTCTGAAATTAGTCGGGGCAGACTGGCACGGCAACTCTGAATCGCCCAGTGCACTCCAACAGATCATGGCTCTTGCCCTCTTGGAGGCCCGGGTAAGTTTCTGAGGCCGGTAGCGCTTAGATGCAGAATTTTGGCACTTGAATTCAATTCTGGACAGATTGAGTTCTCTGAGTTGCTAGCAGTCGCTTGCGGGCTGAGACTGACTATTAGACCCGGAACGGGCTCGCCATGCACCTTCCGATCGAGGTCGCCACGGTGCGTGGCGGGCAGCATCGAAGTTCGGTCGCAGTCACCCCACACAGACCCAGCTCGTGCTCCGAGCCGCCACGCATCGGTCCCCTGCGAGGCCGTCGATGACTACGGGACCAGGATCTTGAAAGGAAACACTCGACATGGCGAATGCAGCACTGAAGAAGGTCCTCATCACGGGAGCGGGCACCGGCTTCGGGTTCGAGGCCGCCATGCGTCTCGCCAAGAAGGGCTTCGACGTGATCGCCGGGGTGGAGATCTACGCCCAGGTGCAGACGCTGAAATGGCAGGCGGCTGAGCGCAAGGTCAGGCTTCGGGTCGAGAAGCTCGACGTGACGAACGACGGAGACCGCCGCAAGGCCCTCGACTGGGGTGTGGAGATTCTGGTGAACAACGCCGGTGTCGGTGAGGGGGGCTCCACGGTCGACATTCCCGAGTCGAACATTCGGCACCAGTTCGAGGTCAACGTCACGGGGCCGCTCGTCCTCACCCAGGGAATCGCCAGGCAGATGATCAAGCGCGGGGCCGGCCGCATCGTCTGGGTGTCCTCGCGGGAAGGCTTGAACGTCAACCCGTTCACCGGCATCTACTCTGCCTCGAAGCACGCGGTCGAGGCGATCGCCGAGACGATGGCCTACGAGCTGCAGGAGTACAACATCGAAGTCGCCACGGTCAACCCGGGGCCCTTCCTGACAGGCTTCAACGACCGAATGTTCCAGACCTGGGAAAGCTGGGAGGACGACCCGTCGCAGAGGCTCTTCGACTATTCCAAGCTCGCCTTCCCCCGCCCACAGTTCGATCCTGAAGCGGTCTTCGCCACGCTGACGGCCGTTGCCTCCGGAGAAGTCGACAGCTACCGCAACCTGGAACCCAAGTCGATGCTTGAGGAGACCAAGCGCCTCCAGGAGGTTCCGTGGGAGCGCAAGGTCACGGACGGCCTCGGAACCCGCCACCCGGCCATCCAGCACTCCTACGAGATGCAGCCCGAGACTCCCGTGGGGTGATCACCTCCCGGGTGACTGCGAGCGGTAAGGCCGCCTGGGGTGCGCCGCGGGCAGAACCCGAGTGTCTGACCGGACATGTGCGGCACGGAGCTCAACCGGGAAACGGTTGCCCAGTACACTCCGTTGTTGATCCGCTCTCCATGGTCGGCCACGGCGTTTCCGGCGCTTGACGCGCAGGCTCTGGATGGCTTCGGGGACCATCCCCGAGGCGCGAGAGGGAGTCGCACCGAGCGTGCTGCTGATACACCGGGGCAGTCCCATGTTGCGGACGTGGGGCCCTGCCTGGCTTGTTGACAGAACTCTGTGCGACATTCGAAGGAGATGTCATGCCCTTCGTGACCGTGGGCCAGGAGAACTCTGGGCCGATCGAGCTGTACTACGAGGACCATGGATCGGGTCGGCCGATCGTGCTGATCGCGGGCTTCCCGCTCAGCGGCCGGGCTTGGGAGCGCCAGGAGCGTGCGCTGCTGGCGGCGGGACGTCGGGTGATCACGTACGACCGGCGGGGGTTCGGGCGCTCAAGCCAGCCGGTCACGGGCTACGACTACGACACGTTCGCCGCGGACCTGGACAAGCTGCTGACTGCTTTGGACTTGACCAACGTCGACCTGGCCGGGCACTCGATGGGGGGCGGCGAGATCGCGCGCTACCTCGGTGTGTACGGAGCGGGCAGGATCCGTAGGGCTGTGATCATCTCGGGCGTGCCGCCGTACCTGCTCAAGACGCCGGAGGATCCGTACGGGGCTCCTCAAGAGCTGTTCGATCAGATCGCCGGCGCTCTGACTACGGACCGATTCGCGTACTTCACGGAGTGGAACAAGAACTTCTTCAACCTTGAGGAGACGCTGGGCAACCTGGTCAGTCCCGAGGTCGTGCAGGACGCTTGGAACTCCGCCGTCGCCGCGTCGCCGACCGGCACTGTCGCCTGCGTGGCCACGTGGTACACCGACTTCCGGGAGGACTTGCCGAAGATCGGCATCCCAGTCCTGGTCATGCATGGCACCAACGACCACATCCTGCCGATCGAGGCCACCGGCGCCCGCACCCACGAAATGATCAAGGGATCCCAGTACGTCACCATCGAAGGCGCGGGACATGGCCTGTGCTGGACGCACGCCGACGAAGTCAATGCGCATCTGCTCAAGTTCCTGGCCGGAGACTGAAGCATCACCGGCACAGCGGCGATGTGCGACGCGAATCCGCGTTCCGGGACACCGACTCCCGCCGCCGTCCCCCGATGCGGTCAGCCGAGCCCGACAACCTGCTGGAGCCGTCGTGAACTCCGAGAACCCGATCGACCCCACCGTGCTGCCGAGCGGCACCGGCTGCGCCGAATGTGACGCAGAGGGTAACTGGTGGCTCCACCTGCGACGTTGCGCCAGCTGTGGCCACATAGGCTGCTGCGACGACTCGCTGTCCAAGCACGCCACCGCGCACGCCAAGGCGAGCGGCCATTCGGTGATCCAAAGCTTCGAACCGGGCGAGACATGGTTTTGGAACTATTCCACGTCGCAGTTCTTTGAGAACGGTCCGCAGCTGGCCTCACCCCAAAGCCACCCGGACGACCAGCCGACCCCTGGCCCGGTTGGCCGTGTGCCGGCCGACTGGCAGGAGCGTCTGATCGCCGACGCCTCCGCCCGGGGAGCGTGAGGAGCCCACGGGGCCACCCCGGCAGAACGGCCGGTACTGCACTGTGATCTGTCGAACTGCCATCTGTGTTACTGCAGTTGAGGGCGCGGTGGTGGAGTCGATCGCTGTCTCCAGTCCCTGCGTAGTTGGTTGGCAGTTCGCGGAGGGCCGCCGACGAGCAGCGCCACCCCGGCGAGGCCGAGGAACAGCCCGGAGAAGCTGTGCTCCGACGCGCGCTTCGCGGCCAGCGCGTCCGAGGGGCGGCTGACCTGGACGAGGTCGGGAACCTGTGGATCGAGCGTGGCCGGCAGCACGCCGCGCACGTCGTCGATGGCGTCCTCGCGGGCTTTGACGTAGATGACCGTGGGGTGTCCGTCGAAGTGCAGGTACCTGGTGGCCGCGGGCCAGCCCACCAGGTCCGACTGCTCCAGGTCGCGGGTGAGGGGCATGGGGTTGAGGATGCCGATCACCGTGAACCAGCGATGGTCGATGACGACCTGCGGTGCGGGCTCGCCCGGGACCAGCTTCTTGAAGCCCAGCACGGAGGCCGCCTGGTAGTCGAGCACCACGGTGGGATACCGGTCGGTGGCCGTGGTGAAGAACCTGCCGCTGTACACCGAGCCGTTGACCGTGGACAGCAGGTTGTCGCGGGCGGCGAGCACGTTGATGCCGATGCTGTCGTCGGGGTCGGAGCGATCGGTGCGCTGGATGCTCCGGTGGGCGTTGGCGACCGCGGCGGCGTGGGTGACCGGCCCGATCCTGCGGGCCATCATGTCGGCGTTCCGCGGGAGTGATACCGCTGAGCCGCCGTCCTGCCGCGGCTGAGCCTGCAACAGATTGGTGCCCAGCGCGGTGAGCTGACGCAGCAGCGCCTGCTGGCTGGACGAGGGGATGCGGGTCACCATGATCATTGTGGCGATGCCGATAGAGATGCCCAGGGCGGACAGCACGGCGCGCACCGTGCGTACCCGTACGCCGATCAGTCCGAGGCGCAGCACATCCTCTGGCGAGAGCCGTACCGGCCGGGTTCCGCCGCGGGCGGTCCGCGCCCTGGTGGCCGTCATACGGTGACTCCTGCCGCGCTGTCGGCCGTCATCCGGCCGTCGCGCATCTCGATGCGCCGCGGCAGGCTCGCGGCGATGTCGCGGTCGTGGGTGATCACGGCGATGGTGGTTCCCTCGTCGTTGAGCCGTTTGAGGAGGCCGAGGACGGCCTGTCCGTTGGCGGTGTCCAGGGGTCCGGTCGGCTCGTCGGCCAGGACCAGGGCGGGGGAGTTGACCAGTGCGCGGGCGATGGCGACGCGCTGCCGCTCGCCGCCGGACAGCTGGTGCGGCTGGTGTGCCACGCGGTGCCCCATGCCGACCCGTTCCAGTGCCTCGCGGGCCAGCGTGTGCCGGCGGCGACGCTGCTGTCCTCCCTGCTGGACGAGGCCGCACTGCTGCAGCACGTCATCGACGACCTGCGCGACCTGGCCGCTGCCGACGCCGGCGAGCTGCGGCTGCACCCCGAACCGATCGACCTCGCCGACCTGCTCTCCCAGGTGGCCACGGCCTATCACGGTAGGGCCGACGGAGCGGGAGCGCGGCTGCTCACCGAGGTCGGGACCGCGGAGGGGAGTCCACTGCTCGCGACGGCCGATCCGCTGCGGCTGCGCCAGGCGGTCGGAAATCTGGTGTCCAACGCGGTACGCCACACTCCGCACGGCGGAACCGTCACCCCGCGGGCCCGCGGGGAGGCCGGCGACGCCGATCGGCCTCGTGACGCCCGCACCCCGGACTCGGGAGGAAGCCGTACGGTCATCGAGGTCGTCGACACCGGTTCGGGGATCGCCGCCGAGGATCTGCCCCGGGTCTTCGACCGCTTCTGGCGGGCGGTGAAGTCACGCAGCCGACAGCACGGCGGGAGCGGACTCGGCCTGTCGATCGTCCGCAAGCTGGCCGAGGCCCACGGCGGAGAGGTTGCGGCGTCGAGCGACCCGGGAAGCGGCTCGATCTTCACCATCAGTCTTCCGGGCTGACCGTCGACAGCGCGGGACCGATTCCATCGTCCTCGAACTCGGCTGCTGCCTGATTACCCGCCGGCAACTCGCCTCATTGTGTCGGCCGTTGCGAGAGGGAATCTGATCAATGCGTCTTTTCAGCAGTGTCGTTTCAGGATGAGCACGGATCGGGGATGTGAGATGGACAGACGGCTACCAGACCAACATCGCGTACCATGGATGCATGTGCATCGATAGAATATGTACGCCAGGAATAGCATCCATGCGCCACGCCGCGCGCCAAGTGGCGCCACGCTTCTGGGCATAGGGATTTTTTTACCTCCTTTTCACTCTCAGGGAAAGCGCAGGGTCATCCCTAAAAGGTAC
Source organism: Streptomyces sp. NPDC001980 (assembly GCF_040296885.1). Classification (NCBI taxonomy): domain Bacteria; kingdom Bacillati; phylum Actinomycetota; class Actinomycetes; order Kitasatosporales; family Streptomycetaceae; genus Streptomyces; species Streptomyces sp. NPDC001980. The sequence continues at coordinate 12,146 of NZ_JBEOYD010000065.1, forward strand.
GGTGCAGGCCCGCGGCGGACAGGGAATCCGGTGCAACTGACCCACTGAGCCTCGCCAGGCTTCAGAAGGGCCCAATGGGTAACCCGCCGTGAGGTTGTTAGTCTTGCTCGACCCGTCAGCGCCGGCACATTCCGGCGGGCGTGCAAATAAAGCCCACGTATCACTGACAACGACGTCGGTTCAGGTGTGTGATCGACTTTCAGCAGGTTGGCAGAGAAAGAGAAGCGCTGCAGTGCGTAGTGAAGTTCCACAAAATCCGGCGAATCCGTCAGGTGATTACGGTCATGCGACGAACTATGCAAGCATCATGAATCTGACCCCTCGGCAAATTCATGAATCTGTGCGGCCTTTCGCGGAATGGGAGGGTGGCCCGTTCGCGCACCTGACTGGTCTGGAAATCCCCCGACCTAACGCTGCTCATGGATTCAATTTTTCCGCAAGCGGGCACCTGTTCGATGATCTGCTATCGGCCGAGGTGTACTGTGATTCCTTGACGGGAATCTCCGGGCGCGGCGAGGGGCAGGACCCGATCGTCGCCGACTTGGTCACTGCAGGCTCCCTCAGATTCTCGGGAAAAGCAGGGGAGAGCATTGTAGGGCCCGGCCAGATCTGCATTCGCGACACAAACATGCCGTGGAAGTTCTCATGTGCGCCAGGTACACGCATCCGCGTCGTCACTATTCCACGACCCCTCCTCGTTTCTCGGATCGGGTCAGCAAAAGTTTTCAATTACGCCTATGTGGCGGATGCGAAGACTCCTGAAGTTCGATTCCTGACGAACTTCCTAGAGGTGGTCGAGCGTAGCAGCGCCGACTTGGATCGCTCGACCTCGACACGAAACCTCGCACTCAGTGCCTGCACAACCTTGTTCTCTGAAATTCTCTCCCAGCACCCGGAAGCGACGCTTTCCGATTATCCGCAGACCACTCTGGAGGTCGCAAGGAATGTCATCGAAAAGAATCTGGAGAGAGGTGATCTGTCTCCAGTCGTAATTGCCCACATGGCGGGCGTTTCTCTCCGGACGCTGCAGCGATCATTTGCGGAATCAAATGATTCCATCATGGCATTCGTTCGCCGCAATCGCCTTCAGAGGGCTCACGACGATCTCATCAGGCTGGGCAGCGCGGCCAGGGTCTCTGAAATTGCCGCCCGGTGGCATTTTTCTGACGCCAGTCACTTTATTAGGACCTTCAAATCAGTCTATGGGGCCAGTCCAGCCGCATATCTGCGGACCTACGGGAATCCTGGGGCCGAAGCACAGGTCTCGATGCACCATAAAGGCGGCGCCCCTGCCAGAGCGTGAACTCGGGAAGGTTGGGTGGTTGCCCTGACAGGCATGCGAAGCGCCTGGTGGATGGCTTCTCGACCAAGAAACCGTGTCCGCCAGAGGCATGACACGCTTGGTCCATTCTCCGGAGTCGCTGTCTACCAGGCCGGGGCGAACGCTCCTTCGCCCCGGGCGGGGTGTCCTTTTCTTGGGTCTGGCCCGTAACCGGTGGTGACGCCGGGTGCCTGTGGGTCAGGAAGACGCGACGGCTGAGGAAGTCGAGTCCGCCGTGTCCGCCGTGTCCGTTCATCTCGCGACCCGCTTGGTGTGGGTGTTTGACGCCTTCGGGTAAGGCCACAGCTGGCGCGGGTTGCACCCCCTCCGCGGTCCGGCCGGAGTGCTCGGCACCGGCACCAGGGGGGATGCCATGGCGCGTAACATCGCGGCGGCGGGACTGGGGCTGCGGGCATGGAATCGCACCCGCGCCGCCGCCGAACCACTGGCCGCCGTCGGAGCCGCGGTGTGCGACACGCCGGCCGAGGCCTGCCGCGGCGCCGACGTCGTACTGACCGGGCTCGCGAAAGAGAAGGCAGTCGCCGACGTGATGGACCAGGCCCACGACGGCCTGGCCGGCCACCCGGTGTGGGTGCAGACGTGCACGGTCTCCCCGGACGGGGGCGCCGTCTCGCGGAACAGGCGGCCCGTCTCGATGTCGCGTACGTCGAGGCTCCCCTTCTCGGTACCAAGGAACCGGCCGTGGCCGGCACCCTGAACGTCCTGACCGCCTCCCCCCGGCAGGAGGTACGGGAAGAGGTGCGACCGGTCCTGGAGGCGGTGGGCACCCGCACGGTGTGGCTGGACGAGGCCGGCCAGCCCAGCAGCCTCAAACTTGCCTACAACGCCTGGGTACTCGCTACCGTCGAGGGCATCGCGGAGTCCCTCACCCTTGCGGACGCCCTGGGCGTAGATCCACACTTGGTCATCGACGGCAGCGGCCTCAACAGCCCGTATGTCCAGAGCAAGGGCCCGAAGATGCTCGACGACGACCTCGACACCCCCTCCTTCCCCCTGGAAGCGGCCGCCAAGGACGCCGGGCTGATCACCGACACGGCCCGCGCCGCCGGTCTGCACCTGGGCATCGCCGAGGTCGTACGCGAGAGCCTCCGTCGCGCGGCCGACGACGGGCTCGGCCGCGCGGACGTCGCCGCGACCTACCGCATGTCCCGCCAGGCCGCATCCTGACCTGGCCGTTCCCTCGAGAGAGGCTGGAGAAACGATGACCCATGCCGGCTTGGCCGCCGCGCGTTCCAGCACGGCGCAACTCGCCGAGATCATCCCCCAGTTGAACGACGGTCAGTGGGACCTGCCGTCCGCGTGCGTCGGCTGGCGTGTCATCGACGTGGTGGCCCACCTCGCCGCCCTCGCCTCCGAGGCGGTGCACCCCCCGCCGCCGGATTCCGCACTGCCGAAGAACCGCGAGCGCTACCACGACTTGCGCGTCGACGAACGCCGTGGCCGGAGCCATGCCGAAGTCCTCGACGAATGGCGGCGCAGCACCCCCCGGCAGTTGGACCTTCTGGAGGCGGCTCAGGATCCGTCCGGCGCCGACGAGCCCGTAGAGGTGGCCGGGCTCGGCACCTATCCGCGCCATCTCCTGGCGAACACCATGGCGTTCAACGTCTTCTGTCACCTGCGCAACGACCTGCTCGCCCCGGACGGCCCGCTCCCCTTCACCCTGCCGGAACCGACCGACGACCAGGTCGCCCCTGCCATCGAGTTCATGCTCGCCGGCCTCCCCCAGATGCAGGGGCCCGAACTCACCGCCACCGTCCGTCAGCCCCTCGTCCTCGACCTGACCGGTCCGGGCGCCACCACCGTCACGATCCTCCCCGCGACCGGGCCGGACGGCCTGCTGACCGTTGGACCCGGCGCGGACGCCGCCACCCGGGTCCACAGCACGGCTCTCGACTTCATCGCCTGGGCCACCACCCGCAAAGCCTGGCGCAACCACTGCCGCATCACGGGCGACCCGGCCGACGCGACCCCGTTCCTCGACCGCCTCAACATCATTTAGGCGCCGTTTCCCTCGGCTGCCGGCGGCCCACAAGGCGCTTGTGTTCTATCCAGCCGGACACTCACCGCCAGAGAATCAGGGCTATCCGCCCGGACCTTGGCGCGACTGAGTGCTGCACGTCCGATGAGTTCTCGCACTTCGAGAAGGAATAGGACAAAGAGTGCAGCAGCGTGAAGCGCGGCAGGATCCTCTCCGGGAATCCTTTGGCGACCGGGAACCCCTTCCTCCGGGCATCGGCTGGACCGGCCTGCTGACCGCTCATATGCGGGCCGTCGAGAGCCACAGGAAGGACCGTCTCTTCGAGGATGTGCTGGCCATCGCGACGGTCGATCTCGTGCGAGGAGCCATCCGCACGGATCCGGATGCCGCGCTCCCGACCGGGCCCGACCGGGACAGCGATGACCTCACCGAGGCGTGGTACATGCTGGCGACCTACCTGGGCGTCCGCACCCGCTTCTACGACGAACGCGTTCTTGCCGCCGTTGCAGCAGGAATCCGCCAAGTGGTCATCGTCGCGGCCGGATTCGACTCGCGAGCCGACCGCCTGGGCCTGTCGGCCGACACCACCGTCTACGAGGTGGACACCGAACCCGTACTGCAGTTCAAGGAAACGGTCATGGAAACCGCCCGGCTGGAGCCCGGCGGCGGACGGCGGCCGGTCGCCGCCGACCTGCGAGGCCCCTGGGTGCAAGCGCTGACCGCAAGTGGCTTCGATCCCCTCCGACCCACCATGTGGCTCATCGAGGGGCTGTTCATGTACCTGTCGCCCGAGGACTCCGACCGTCTGCTCGACACCGTGACGCGCCTGAGCGCCCACGGCAGCCGTCTGGCACTCGAATACTTCGACAGCACCCCCCGCCAGGGCGATGTGGCCACTGCCGACGAGACGGAGTCCGCGGTCATCGAGCGCATCGTGAACTTCTTCCAGGACGGGCCGGTCCTGCCCCCCGGCCCATGGCTGGAGGCGCACGGCTGGGAGCCGGACGTCACAACGATTGCCGACGAGATCGCCTCGCACGGCAGGGACATACCGCAGATGTTCCGGCAGGGGCGCCCGCACGAGATCACCCTCTGGCTGGCGCACGGCCGGCTGCGCTGAGGAAGGACATGATGTGAGCAACTGGGGAGCCGATGGCTGGGCGGTCGCGCCCGGCAAGGGCGTGCGCGTGGAGCCCGGTGGCCATCACTGGCTCGAGGTGATCGTGCGCGGCAAGGAGGTCGATGACGCCCTGGGGGTGTTCGTCTTCACCCACGACGTGATCACCGAGAACCCACCGCATGCCCACCACGACTTCATGAAAGTCATCTACGTACTGGAGGGCCATTACGACTTCCGGGTTGGCGATGCGACCTTCTCCGGGGGGCCGGGCACCGTGGTCGTGGTACCCAAGGGGAGCTACCACACGTTCACGACTCCGACCGGCGGGCGGGCGCTGTTCGTCTCGTCGCCGGCCGGCAACGAGGAGCTCTTCCTGGAAATGGGTGAGCTGGGCCCGCAGCCCACTCCGGAACAGCTGGCAGACCTCAATGACCGGTTCCACACGACCGGATTGGGAGACGAAGAGGCTTCCTGGCGGCAGATGCACAGCGAGGGTTGATTAAACGGCGCCCGAGTGCAACCAATTGGCGCTCTCCGACAATATCTTGTGTCTTTCGCTGGCTAGTATGTCTCCGTACTCGAAAGCGGTCGACGCCTGACTCTGAAGTGTTCCACCGGAAATCAGGCCGCCAAGTCGCGTTTTGGGCACGGCTAATCCGGCAGACGTAGGATGACTCCATCACAGCGATTTCGAGGTGCGTTATGCCTTTCGTGACCGTCGGCCAGGAGAACTCTGCACCGATCGAGCTGTATTACGAAGACCACGGGGCGGGCAGGCCCGTCGTACTGATCCACGGCTTCCCGCTCAGCGGCCGGGCCTGGGAGCGCCAGGAACGCGCCCTGCTGGCCGCCGGCCGCCGGGTCGTCACCTACGACCGGCGTGGTTTCGGCCGCTCGAGCCAGCCCGCCAGCGGCTACGACTACGACACCTTCGCCGCCGACCTGGACAAGCTTCTGACCGCCCTGGACCTGCAGGACGTCGATCTCGCCGGGCACTCCATGGGCGCCGGCGAAGTCGCCCGCTATCTGGGCACCTTCGGATCCGGCCGGGTGCGGCGGGCCGCGATCATCTCCGGGGTGACGCCGTACCTCCTCAAGACCCCCGAAACCCGCCAGGGGGTGCCCCAGGAAGTCTTCGACCAGATCGCGGCGGCACTGACCGCGGACCGGGCGGCGTACTTCACGGAGTGGAACAAGAACTTCTTCAACCTCGACGTGACGCTGGGCAGCCGGATCAGCGCCGAGGCCGTGCAGGACGCGTGGAGCCAGGCGGTCGGCGCGTCACCCATCGGAACCGTCGCCTGCGTGGCCACGTGGCACACCGACTTCCGCACCGATCTGTCGAAGATCGACGTTCCGGTGCTGATCCTGCACGGCACCGAGGACCGGGCCCTGCCGATCGAGGCCTGCGGTCCACGCTCGGCCGAGCTCATCCCTTCGAACGAGTACGTGGCCATCGAGGGCGCCGGCCACGGCCTGTGCTGGACGCACGCCGACGACGTCAACGCCCAACTGCTCAGGTTCTTCGCAGGCTAGGGCCAGCCCGACTACGGAAAGCGGCCGGAGGTAAGCCATGACTGAGGGAACCGGGCCAACGATCACTGGCCTTCACCACCTGTCCTTCACCGTCACGAACCTGGAAGACAGCCTGGACTGGTACAAGCGAGTTTTCCGCGCCGAGCAAGTGGATTACAAGTTCAACCACCTCTACCGCGAGAGGACGGGCTACGGCATCCTGCTGGTGGTTCCGGAATCGGGGCTTGTGATTGGGCTTCACACCAACACGGGAAACCAGCACGAGGGATTCCTCGAGGCCCGAACGGGGCTGGACCACGTATCGTTCCAGGTGAGTGCGCGCGCCGACCTGGAAGCCTGGATGGCGTGGCTGGACGAGTTGGGGATCGAGCACACTCCGATCAGGGACGAGAAGGAACCGTTCGTGTACTCGACGGTCGTATTCCGTGACCCTGACAACATCCAACTCGAGTTTGTCGCCGTCGGCTAGACGGGGAATCTGAAACCACCGGGATAAAGCGGCCTCGAAGCCGGATGCCTCCCCGGAATTCAGCGACGAATCCTTGTCCACCACAGCCCGCGGCAGTTCTGCCGCGGGATTCTGAGTTCACTCGGATGGCCCATGCGCCGGGACAAGCCGACAGGTGCCATCGAATATGGAATCCCGGGCGTCGCCCGACGTCCCCGCACCGAAGGAACGGCATGCGAATATCCCGCGAATCCCGCCGCACCGTGCACATGGCCCGCTGGGCTGCGGCTCTTCTGGCAGTATCGGGTATCACCTCCGCACTGACAGTCGAAACGGCGCAGGCCGGTGGGCCGAGCGGTGATCCCGGCCGGGCGAAGCCCACCATCGTGCTGGTGCACGGCGCCTTCGCCGACGCGTCGAGCTGGAACGGGGTCGTGCAGCGGCTCCAGCGGAACGGCTACACGGTGGCCGCACCGGCCAATCCGCTGCGCGGTATTCCCCAGGACTCGACCTACCTCGCAAGCTTCCTGAAGTCCGTCAAGGGGCCGATCGTCCTGGTGGGCCATTCCTACGGCGGAGAGGTGATCTCTCAGGCCGCTGTCGGAAACGACAGCGTCAAGGCCCTCGTCTACATCAACGCGATCATGCCGGACGCGGGAGAGTCCTTCGCCAGCCTCTCCGCGAAGTTCGCTCCCGCCCCGCTCACCAAAGCCCTGAAGCAGGTGCCCTTCAGCAACGGTGACGGCACCACCGGCACGGACGTCTACGTACAGCCGGACAAGCTGCACGAGGTTTTCGCCGCGGACCTGTCCACCAGTCAGACCAACCTCATGGGAGTCACCCAGCGTCCGATCGCGCTGTCGGCGTTCGCGGACAAGCTCACCGGCGCCGCCTGGCGGAACAAGCCCGTGTACGCCCTCGTCGGCAGGCAGGACCAGGCGATCAACCCGGCCCTGGAACTGTTCGAGGCGAAGCGGGCGAACGCCCGTAAGACAGTGGAGATCAACTCCTCGCACGTGTCCCTCGTCTCCCACCCGCAGGCGGTGAAGAACCTGATCGTCGACGCCGCCGAGGACTACATGTGGAAGAAGTGAAATAGGGCGGCCGTATGTGGGTCCGTCGGCTTGCTGACGGACCCACATTCGGGGTCGAACATCGCCACCGTGAAACTCCGGGTCGCCTCGGGGAAACCGGACCAGCTCAGCTGCGGTGAGATGTCCGATCCGCCTGCTCCCAGGATGCCGCTCACCTGCTCGCGGGCCAGTTGCTCGCCGTTGGTCACGGAATCCGAGGTCAACGAGAAGGTCCTGATCGGCGGCATGAAATCGTAGGGGCCAAAGGGTTTGATCATGGCAATCCTCCGAAATATTCTACTGCCGGGGCCGCGCAGATCCTATTTCTGGCGTCAGAATTCTATTTCCGTTTCTTGACGCTCATATACGATACGCATACACCGATCTGTCGCAAGTTGCAGATTCCGATATGTCTGCTCACGCTTGTTGTGTAGGTCTCAAAAACGGTCTTACTGCGCCCTCTCTGGGTGCTGTCTTCTGGAGGAGCGTCCCATGGCCAAGATCCTTTGTGTGATGACTGGCGCAAGCTATTGGACCCTGAAGGACGGGCATCGGCATCCCACCGGCTACTGGGCAGAGGAGTTCGTGGCGCCCTACACCGTGTTCACCGATGCCGGACACGAGGTCACCGTGGCAACCCCGAACGGGGTCATTCCCGTTGTGGACACGATGAGCCTGCGGCCCACTATGACGGGTGGCGAGGAGAACTCCCTCCGGGAGGAGGCCGTCATCGAGAAGGCCGAGGAGTTGCGGCACCCCATCTCCCTCAAGGACGTGCGTCTCGAGGACTATGACGCGGTCTACTACCCCGGAGGTCATGGCCCGATGGAAGACCTTTCGGTCGACCCGGACTCCGGGGCGCTCCTGCGGGAAGCACTCGCCTCCGGCCGTCCCCTCGGCATCGTCTGCCACGCCCCGGCCGCCCTCCTCGCGACCCGGGACGCGAACGGCGACACGCCCTTCGCGAACTACCGTCTGACGGGTTTCTGCAACGAGGAGGAAGCCGGCGTCGGTTTTGCCGACAAAGCCAAGTGGCTGCTGGAGGACGAGCTGAAGAAGCTGCCCACCGACTATTCGCGGGGCCCTGCCTGGGAGCCGTACACAGTCGTGGACCGCAACCTCATCACGGGCCAGAACCCGGCGTCCTCGGGCCCCCTCGCCAAGGAACTCGTCAAGGCTCTGTCCTCCTGAAAGGATCTGCCGGCTCTCGGCCGCAGGATCCGTTGCCCCGCCGGGTTGAGGCCCGGCGGGGCAACAGTGCTGCGTACCTTCCGTTCCTCCGCCGCCGGCGCCGGCGCAGTTGAATGTTTTCAACTTGTCAGGGATTTACCGCAGAGGAAGGTTCTCGGAGAACATCCGTGCGGCATGCGGTAACGTCCTCAGGTGAAGGCGCCAAGAACTCCGTTGCTGTGCAAGGCTGTCCCGTCTGCGGTACGGAATTTCAATTCATGGCGCGGAAATTCCATTCTCGTCCATCGCGCCGACGTGGTTACACATTCGACTGCCCGGACGAGAGGCTCCCGGTTCAACCGGAATACCGACACGCGTAAGTGAAGCACTGGAAGGTTGGAAAGTGAAGATTCGAGCACTGACTCTGGTTCCCGCGGTGGCCCTCGCCATCGGTGGCGCGCTGGTCTCGACCGCCCCGGCGAACGCCGCCGCGTCTGCGTGCCCCTCCGGGCAGATGTGCCTTTTCAGCAACACCAACTTCGGGGGACAGATGTTCATCGTCCCCAAGAAGGGGAACCAGCCCTCGGTCGCCAACCTGAAGGACTACAAGTACCCGAACGGTTCGGGCGTGAACGACACTGCGTCGTCGCTGGTCAACAACACGGGTACCGTGACCTTCATTTACCAGGACATCAACCACGGCGGCAAGTACGTCGGAGTGTCCAACGGTGAGAGCCTCTCCAACCTTGATTCGGTGCGGATCTACAACGCCGACGGGATGTTCTTCGGCTACAACACGTTCAACGACCGCATCTCGTCCCTCGGCTGACGCGCGCCTGCCGAACAACAACAGGGCGGCCCTTCTCCACGCTTCGAGACATCGAGCAACGTCGCGTGGAGGACGGCCGCCGTAGTCGTACCGGGGTCAGGCCGAGGCGACGGGGGCCGTGACAGGGATGGGGAGGTCGCCGCTCTCCAGGGTGATGAGCTGGTCCGGGGTGGGGTCGGACAGCTCGGCCACGCGCTGGGCCTGACGTTCGGTCATCTCCTGGAACATCTGGCGGGCGGAGCGGCCGTTGCCGAAGCCCTCGCCGCGCGGGAGGAGATCGAACAGCCGGCCCAGTTCCTCGCGGGCAACCGGGGTGAGCTCGTACCGGTGCTCGCCCGCCTGGTACTCGACGATCGAGACCAGTTCCTCCGAGTTGTAGTCCTCGAAGACCAGGGTGCGGCGGAAACGGGAGGCGAGACCCGGGTTGGAGCCGATGAAGCGGTGCATGTCGCCGGGATAGCCGGCGGCGATCACGATGACGTCGTCGCGGTGGTCCTCCATGAGCTTGACCAGGGTGGCGACGGCCTCCGTGCCGAAGTCGTTGCCGGCGCCGACCGGGGCCAGGGAGTACGCCTCGTCGATGAAGAGGACGCCGCCGAGCGCCCGGTTGAAGGCGGCGGTGGTCTTCGGTCCGGTGTGCCCGACGTACTCGCCGACCAGGGAGGTGCGGTCGACCTCGACCAGGTGGCCGCGGCGCAGCAGGCCGAGCGCCTTGAGGAGTCGGCCGTAGAGCCGGGCCACGGTGGTCTTGCCGGTGCCGGGGTTGCCCGCGAAGACCAGGTGCCGGCTGAGCGGGGGCGCGGGCAGACCGGCCTCCTCGCGGCGGCGGACCGTCTGCATGAGCTTGACCAGGGAGCCGACATCGCGCTTGACCCGGTCGAGGCCGACCAACGCGTGGAGTTCGCCGAGCAGGTCCTCAAGGCTCTCCTCGGTCACGTCATCGACGTCGGCTGCCGCCTCCCCGCGGGCGGCGCCCGGCGCGGACGGCCCGGCGTTGCCGGACCGGGCGGACGGTGCGTCGGACGTGCCGAAGACAAGCGGGGCGTTGTCGGCGGTGCAGTCCCGCAGCTTCGGCGCGGCGCCGTCGTCCGTGCCGAGGGCCTCGGCACAGTCCCGTATCCGGCACTCCTGGAACAGCGGGTCGGCGGCGGCGCCCACGTGCAGGGCGGGGAAGCCGGCACCCGTGACGTCCAGGAGGGTGAAGGTGCCGCCCGCCCCGTCGGCGAGGTAGACGCCGTTCTTGGCGGGCCGGCGGATGTGCGTCCCGGTCACGGTGGGCCGGGCGCCGGTCCACACGACCAGGCCGGTACCACCGCAGTCCGCCACGGTCCCGCCCTCGACCGTGGCGTCGGCGTCCTTGTCGACGACGATGCCGGCCGCGCCGGTCCCGGTGACGTGGACGTCGGTGAGGACGGCGGTGCCGCCCGCGACCTGGATGCCGATCTCCTGGGTGCCGGACACTACGGTCTGCGCCACGCGGGCGTCGGCGCCCGCCCCGAGGCGGATGCCGGTGGCGGTGTTCTCGACGCGGCAGCCGGTGACCGTGACGGTGGCCTGGTCGAGCGCGGCGACGCCGGTCATGTCGACGTCCCGGATGCCGCAGCCGGCGAGTTCCACACGGGTGTCGTCGACGGCGTGGACGCCGTGCTCGGCACCGCCGCGGACCAGGGAGTCGGTCAGACGGACGGTGGCGTTCCCGGACGCGTGCACGGCGCTGAAGGCGCTGCGGTCGATCCGGCAGTCCGTGAGCATGGCCCTGGCGGCGTCGGTGATCATCAGGCCGTTGGCGCCCGCTTCGACCACCGCGCAGTCGGTGACGGTGAGGCTGGTCCTGTCCTGCGCGGCGAGGCCGACGGCGGCGGCACCGAGAATGCGGGAGTCGGTCAGCTCGACCCGCGACGAACCGGTGAGGTGCACTCCGGCCGCGCCGGGCGACTCGATGCGCAGTCCGCCGCCGACCGCCTCGGAGTCGTCCTCCAGCAGCAGCCCGGCTCGGCCGGTACCGATGAACGCCGAGTCGCTGATACGCAGCCGGGCGTTGCCGCGCAGCCGGACACCGGAGCCCGAGGTACGGTCCAGGCGCAGCTGTACGGCGTTCAGCCGGGCCGTCCCCGACAGGACGACGCCGGTGCCGTCCACGCCGGTGACGGCGCATTCCTCCACGCGGGCCCGGACCGCTCCGGCGAGATGGAGACCGACCAGCCGGGCCCGCTCCAGACGGCAGCGCCGCAGCACCAGGGCGGTCGTGCCGGCCTCTTCGCCGTCCGGGCCGTATACCTGCAACCGGCCGCCCTCGACGGTGCAGTCCTCCATCACCAGCCCGGCGCCGGGCTGCACCGCGACCGCCGGGGCGGACTCGTCGGCGCCCCACACGGTCATGTCGTGCAGGCCGCACTCCGGGCCGTCCACCGTCACCGCGGGCCGGTCCCCGGGGGGTGCGGTCAGGATGACGCTGCCCCGGCCGTGCTCCGCCGTCAGCACCACCGCGCGGTCGAGGACCAGCGCTTCGGTCCAGGTGCCGGGGGAGATCACGACCAGGTCGCCGGGCGCGGCGGCGCGCACCGCGTCGGCGATGCGGTGGAAGGAGCCCCGGCCGCCCTGTCCTCTGGGGGTCACGGTGTGTCGGGTCATGTTCGGATCCTCTGTTCTCTTGCCATGCCTGCGCACCGCGTCACTGCCGCCCCTGGTCCTCGGACGACGCCCCGGGGTGCGGCTGCTGCGACCTGTACCAGTCCGGGTTGATGCGGGCGCGGAAGATGCTGGTCAGGTACACCGACTGGATCGTCTTTTCGAAGATCTTGAAGGGCAGCTGGAGCCAGAAGTCCATGAAGCCCTGCCGGTGGAACAGCCGGCCGGCGGCGCTGTTCATGAACACGGTCTTCGCCAGGCCGGTGGCGCTCGACGTCGTGAGCGAGGCGAGGCCGTTGATGCCGCCGTCCCCGAGGGCGGCCCAGCCGTGGAGCTTGACCTTGTTGCCGTCCGCGTCGGTCACGCCCCACACCGCCGCGTTCATAGAGCCGTTCACGAAGCCGGACAGGACACTGCTGCCGGCACCGAAGGCGAAGTCGTAGGTGCCCTGGCGCCAGCGGGTCGGGTTCTCGTTGCCGCCCCATTCGTTGCCCCAGAACTTGTCGTGGTTGCCGGGGCGGCGGTTCCAGTGCTTGCCGCTGTCGAGGTTGGACAAGCCGGCCCGGTACTGGCCGAGCTCCCGGAAGCCCGCCATCCGGTTCTCGTGGACCAGGTGGCTCACGCCGGTCTTGACCGCCGAGCCGACCGCAGCGTTCGCGAACGACTTCAGCACGTCCTTGCCGGAGAAAGGGTCGCCCTGGATGGCCTCGACGATGCCGTTCACCGCCAGGTTGGCGCCGAACTCCAGGAGGAACTCCTGCCCGAACTCCAGCGCGGCCTTGCGTGCCACGCTCTGCCAGTACGGCTCGTGGCGTGCCTCCCGCAGCGCCGCCTCACCCGCGCCCGCGCCCGCGCCTGTCCCGTCCGGACTCACCGGCAGGACGGTGCCGGACCACGGCATGCGCTGGGCCTCACGAATACGGCGGCCCCAGCCGCGGAGTTCGGTGACCGGGCCGCGGAAGTCGTACTCGTTGCCGGTCAGCCGCATCCGGCCGAGCATGTCGCTCTCGAAGACCAGGCCGCTGTCGGTGCGCTGCGCGACGAGGTCCCCGTTCCCGGCGTAGCGGTTCCACTGGCCGCGCCAGACGTCCGTCTCCAGGAAGCCGCCGTTGTCGGCCACGCGCTGCCGGACCACCGTGCCGTGGTCGTACTCCTTCCACACCGAGTACGGGGTGACGCCCTCGCCCCCCGCGTACTCGCGCACCCGCAGCGGGCCGCCGGAGTGCGGCGGGGTCTCGCGGACCACGACCGTGGTGGGCGTGCCGTCCGGGCCGGGCTGCGTGAGGTGGTCGCGGAAGCGGCGGGCTCCGGGGGTCCACCGGTCCTGCCAGGCCCTGCCGTCCCACCAGGTGCGTAGCTGCTCCTGCCCCGATGCGACCCGGATCCCCTGACGGTTGAACTCGGCGGCCGGCCAGCGGTCGCCGGCCGGATCGCGCCAGGCGTCGACATGGCGACCGGAGTCGAGCATGCGCCGCTCGCGGACGAGGCCGCCCGCGGCGTCGTAGTCCCGGTACGAGTCGTCCCAGGGCAGCCGGGTGTCGTTCGAGCCGCGGGCGAACTCCCGCCGCCCCGAGGCCTGCTCGTTGCCGTCGGCGTCCAGCCGCCGCCAGGTCCAGCGGTCCGAGTCGGCCGGGCCGGTGCCCTCGACGTGGTGGCCCTCGTGCGCCGGGTCCGGATGGCGCAGCCCGGTCAGGTTGCCGTGTGCGTCCCGGGTGACCCAGGCACCCCGGCCCACCGGCCCGTCGAGGGCCTGCGGTGTCGCGTACTCGCGTACCTGCCCGCCGGGCAGGCCCTCACGGACCACCCACGTCCCCTCCGCGTCCCGGAAGCTGTCCGCCCAGAGCACGCCCGGCCTGTTCTGCACCGCGTCGCGGTAGCCGCTCCGGTCGCCGTTCCGCCACGGCACACCGTCCCCCTCGTACGGGGGCCGCCCGGCGTGGTCGCCGACCTTCAGGGTGGTGCCGTCGAACAGTTTGGTGGTCGAGCGGGCGAAGGAGCCGTCCGCCCGCAGGTCCAGGGTGCCGCCGTCCATGCCGGCATAGCGCACGCCCGACTCGACGTGTGCGGCCGAGGACTCGACGCCCGCGGCCTCCTTGGTCCAGGTGAAGAGCTGGTACCCGTTGTCGCTCGCGACGTGCGCGTACAGGCCCTGCGGCCGGCCCGCGCCCGGGACGAGGTTGCGGGCCCACAGCGGCGGGCGCTGCTCGCTCCACCGCTCCGTGGTCAGCCGGCCGTGGTCGAAGACCTCCCGCCTGCCGGTCTCCTTGCCCTGCGGCGACTGCCCCTGCCAGGTGTCGCGCAGGGTGCCGTCGCTCTGCAGCGTGAACTCCTGGTAGTGCCACTGGTGCTCGGGCAGCCGGCCCATTCCCCATTGCCGTTGCACGATCCGGCCGTCGCCGGCGCGGTCGGTCCAGCCGGAGTCGTGCCGGTCACGGACCCGGGGGCCGGAGCCCAGCTCCCGCCCGGCACCGTCGTAACGGTGCCAGGTCCAGGAACCGTCGCCGGCGCGTTCGGCGAGGACGTGCCCGGCCTTGCCCTCGTACTTCTGCAGGCCCTCGCGGAACTCGCGCACCGCGCCCTGGGTGCCCTTGTCCACCCAGCCGGTGCCGGCGGTGTCGTAGTGCCGGGTACCGGAGCCGCGCACCTCGCCCTCCTGGCTCCAACGCATCCATGTGGTACGAGGGTTGGTCCGCCCGAACTGAACGGTGTCGGTGCGGCGGAACGCGTCGAGCACGTCCCCTCCGGCGAGCAGGCGCCGTTCGAACACCGGGACCGCCCCCTTGGTCGAGGAGAGCAGGCGCAGCCTGCCGTTCGCCGCACCGGCCCGGTCGGCCTTCCCGCTGTGGAAGAGACCGGGCGCCTGGCGCTCCCCCCGGGCGTCGGTGCGGTGCCAGGTGCCGGCGACGTGGTCGACCTCGTAGCGGAAGGGGGTGGGCCGTCCGGTGTCCAGCACGTTGAAGCCCTGCCGGACCAGCGTGCCGTCGGCGCCGAGTTCGAGGAACTCCCCGTGCCGCGGGGCACCATGCCGCTCGTACGTGAAGCGCACGCCGTTCTGCTCCCGGGGGGTGGCCTTCCAGTCCGTGAGGGCGTTGCCCGCCCGGTCCTCCAGCCAGGGGGTGCCCCGCGTGGCGCCGGCGCCGGGGTGCCCGGTGACCAGGATCCGGCCGCCCGGTTCGTTCGGCAGGGGGGCGCCGTCGGCGACGTGGACGCCGTTGCCGTCGAACCGCTGGAACGCGCCGTCGGGGGACACGAGGTCGACGTGGCTCTCTTGGCGGAGCACGGCCATGCGTGTCGGGTCCGGTACGAAGTCACCGTCCAGCCACCGCGGATCGCCGCGCAGCGGGCGGTCGACGTACCCGGTGGTGCCGTCGTGTCCGGTGAGGCGCAGGCCGTCGCCGGTGACGGCACCTTCGGGCCCGAACGTGGCGTAGCCCGTGGGGGTGTCGACCCGGAAGCCGGCGCCCTCGGGAAGCGCGGTGATCCGCTCGCTCAGGGGGGTGCCCGCGGCGTCGGTCAGGCGGTGGGCGGCCCCGTCGGGCACCGCGAACCGCTGCCCTCGCAGTCCCGTACCCGGGTCGGCGAGGGCGATGCCCACCTCCCGGTGGCCGCCGTCGGTGCCGTACCGGGCCGACACGCCGGTGGCGTCGTCGGTGATCCGGAAGCCTGCGCCGTCCGGGAGTTCCGTCAGTGTCCGCCCTGCCACGGGGCCGCCGGCCGTATCCGTCAGGACGCGGCCGCCCGTGCCGTCCTCGGCGGCGAACAGGCCGCCTCGCACGCCCCGTGCGTCGGCCAGGGCGACATCGGTGCCCTGGAGGCGGCCGAGCGTGTCGTGGCGTACGGAGACGCCGGTCGTGTCGTCGGTGATCCGGAAGCCCCTGCCCCCGCCGAGGTCGGTGACGGCACCGGGCAAGGGGGTGCCGTCCAGGCCGGTGACGGACGGGACACCGTCGGGACCGGTCCTCACGACCCTGTCGCCGTCCGCGGGAAGGCCGTTTGCGCCGGTCAGCCGGAGGCCCTGGTCGAGGTGTTCGCGCGAGGTGGGGATGTCCGTGGTCATGGTGAGCGATTCATTGCCGGCCGCCACGGGCTCGGCGAGAGCCGGACGGTTGTCGACGTCCGCCACGAGCTCGTCGAGGTGCCCGCTCGGGGTGGCGATGTCCTCGGTGACCGAAAGCGCATCACCGCCGCCGGGCACTACGGGCTCCGCTACGGCCGTACGGCTGTCCGAGCCCGACACAAGCTGGTCGATCAGTTCCGGGCGGGGTGGGAGTCCGTCCACCTGCTCCGGTGCCGGGAGAGTGTCGCCGCCGAGTCCGGTGCTGCCACTGTTCAGGCCCGCGTCCTCGGTCCGCCGGCCGAGGATCTCGTCGAGCACGCTCGGACGGGACAGGATGCCGCCGCCCGACTGCGGCGACGGGAACGGGCTCGTGTCCGTACCGGCATGTGAGGCTTCGTGGGGGAGACCGACGGCGCCGGTGGGCGTCGAGACCCCGTCCGGCACCGAGTTGTGCGGCAGTTCGGAGCCGACCGTGTGGGACGTCGGGACGTCCAGCTCCAGCTCCGCAAGGCCGGTCACCAGGTCGGAAACAGACACGGCACCATCGCCGTGAGGCACGGCCACAGCCTCTGGCGCAGACGCGGGCGTGACGTCGGGCACGACCCCGGGCATGGCCTCGGGCGCGGATCCGTACGCATGAGCCGAAGAGCCCGCAACCGGCTCCTCATGCGACTCGAAACCCGGACTCGACGGCACGCCCGGCTCGCTGGCCACGGCACCAGGCGCGCCGCCGGGCAGTCCGCCGGGCTCCAGGCCCGCGATACGCACGGCGATCTCATCGGCCCGCGCCCGGAAATCGGCCCTCGTGAACGCCGCGCCCCGAATGTCCTCCAACTCACCGTGAGCAGCGCCCACAACCTCCGGACCCACCGGATCATGCCCTATCCGGCCGAGCCGCAGGTTCACCTCGTGCCGCAGATCCGCCTCGGGCGACAGCGCATGAGAACCCGCGCCGGGCTCCGTCTGCCACAGGTCACCCCCGGGCCCACCGGAAGGCCCGTGACCGTCATGAGGGGTGACCTGCGGGAGCGGCTCACCCGCACCGGTCGGCGGCGTTCGCAGCACATCGGCTTCCTCGCGCAGGCGGTCACCCCAACGCACACCGAGGTTGTCGTTGATGTCGAAGATGATCTGCTCTCGCAGCAGGGAATTACTGCCGGAGGTCTTGCCCCAGGTCCAGGCGGCCTTGTTCTTCGCCTCCTCCACCTTGACCTCGTCACCATGCTTCTTCAGGAATGCGCCCACCAGATGCGCGGTGTCGGAGTGGTCCCCGGCCTGCCGAAGAGCAACATCCACGAAGCTGTCGTTGCCGGTCACGTCGCCCAGCAGTCTGATGTCCCGCTCCGCCTGCTGCTTGAGAAGGTCGAAGGCGGAACGCAACATGAGATCGGCGGGGTTGTTGCCGAGCCGGACGACCCTCCTGGTCTCAAGGGACTGGAGTTTCTCGCTCCACTCCTCGGCCATCCGGCGGTAGATACCGGCCCGATAGACCCACTCCCGTCCCGGCTTCAACTCCAACGGGCGGGAGCGGTAGCGGTTGAGGGCACTCAGCTTGGGGTTCAGCAGGTCACTGTGGTTCTCCTGGCTCAGGATGTGCCAGCCGTCGTCGGTCCGCACCAGCACGTTGGTGGTCTCGGGATAGGACGACGTCCCGAGGCTCTGGTACTCGGCATCGCCGTACCAGTCGGTCGGCCGCCGCTCCATGCGGAACTTCGCAGAGTGCGACCAGTTGGTGGTGGGCGACTGATAGTGCCACGCCGTGAACGCCTCGCCACCACGCTCGGGTGTCACCGCGAAGGCACACCCGTTCATGGCACCCGTGAACACCAGGTCCGGATTGAAATCCCCGCCACGTTCGACAGGAATGACGCGATGTCCGACCTGGGCCTCCGCATCGGCCGACTCGCCCTGGAAATACGGCACATAGTGTGCGGCGATGTAGTCGCCCTCACCCCCGAGCGTCGGCAGCTCGCGGCCGTCGACAATCGCTGCGAGCTGACCGTCACCGGCGAACTCATGGGCGTATTTCTCGATCGCGGGAGTAAGCAGATAGACCTTCTGAACGGAATCCGCGTCGGCACGGGGGGTGAGAGTGAACCAGTGCCGGTCCTGCCGGTCCATCCAGTGCAGGAAACGGCCGTAGTCGATCCCCAGATCCGGCGTGCGGGTCCGCAGGCCCTCGTCCATCCGCAGCAACACCTGCCTGTCACGCAGGAAATCCCCGGGCGCGCCGATGAACTCACGGCCGATCCCGGCCGAACCGGACAGCCCACTCGGACCGGCCACCGCTGCGCCGGACGCCGCCGCGTGCGGCTCGCCCGGCAGGGAACCAAGGCTCGGTACCGCCAGGTCGTGGGGTGTGGTGCCGGGCGCGCCGCCGGGCAGGTGTCCGGGGTCGCGGTCCACGAGGTGCGCGGCGATGTGGTCGGCGCGTGCCCGGAAGTCGGCCCTGGTGAAGGCCGGGCCCGTCTTTTCCAGCTCGGTGTGGGCGGTGGTCACGGCTTCGAGGTCCACCGGATCACGACCCATCGCGCCGAGCCGCAGGTTCACCTCGTGCCGCAGATCCGCCTCGGGCGACAACGGATGAGCTCCCGGTACGGACTCCGTGCCCCGCGGGGCGGACGCCGTACCCGGCGGGGTGGACGCCGTACCCGGCGGGGCGACGGACGGACCTTGTTCATGGGGCAGCCCGGAATCACCGGCGTGTCCCGTGTCCGGCGAGGTGTTCGGCAGGTCCGGCGTGTGCGACGTGCCGGAGACGTCGGGGGCGTGGTGTGCCGCCGGGCCGGTGTCGATGACGCCGGTCCCCGGGGCGGCAACGGTGTGCGACTCGGCGTGCGTGTCGCCCCCCGGGATCGCCGCCCGCACCGCGCCCGCCTCCGTGGACGTGCCCGGCAGGGGCGCGTGCGGCGGGACCGCCGTGGCCGGCTGCGGGCGTGCGACGGCCGGGTGTCCCCCGGTCAGGTAGCCGGTGATCGTGTCCAGGTCGTCGGCGGCGAAGCCCTTGGCGAACTTGGCCATCTCGGCCGGCTTCATCACGTCCTTGTGCGCCCCGAACGCCCAGTCCGGGTGCAGCAGTGCGTTCTCCATGACCTTGGCCTCGCCCGCCGGCAACGTGCCCGCCTTC
Organism: Streptomyces sp. NPDC001980; assembly: GCF_040296885.1. Lineage (NCBI taxonomy): Bacteria > Bacillati > Actinomycetota > Actinomycetes > Kitasatosporales > Streptomycetaceae > Streptomyces > Streptomyces sp. NPDC001980. Next base: position 31,454 of record NZ_JBEOYD010000065.1, read on the forward strand.
TTGAGGGCCTTGATCTCCGCCATCTGGGAGGCGATGAACTTGCCGGAACGGGTCGGCGGCTCCTTGACCAGGATCCGCTCGTAACCGGGGGCCAGCGACAGGCCCTTGCCGAACTTGCCGGTCCCGGGAGCAGACAGCGGTGAGTTCTGGGCGGCGTGCCACTTCACCATCCGGTCTCCGCCGTGGCTGAGGGGCTCCTCCAGGTACCGGACGGTGTGGCCGGACAGCGCCAGGGCCTCCAGGTTGCCGCTACGGAAGCCGAGGTGGCGCAGTTCACCGCTGTTCTGCCGCAGGTATTCGTACAGCCTCATCTGTCCGATGCGGCTGTCACCGCCCCACGACTTCAGGGCCTGCTTGCCCGCGTCGTCCGTCTCCCAGAAGTGCGTGAGGTCGTGGACCTCCAGGCCCTCGCCGGTGAACTTCTCCGCCATCGCCGGATAACGGCCCGCCTTGCCCGGATCGGCGAACGCGTCGCCGGCGATGAGGACAAGCGGTCCCGTCCCGCCGGACGCCTCCTTGTCCAGCTTCAGCGCCCCCAGGATCTGCTCGATCCCGGTGTACGAGGTGTCGTGCTCCACATGCACGTCACCCTTCTTGCCGCTGAAGCGCGACCACAGCACGATCGTGTCCCGCTCCGACGACGGCGCAATGCCCCTGTCTCCCAGCCACTGGCCGAGGTGCGACTTCTCCGCCGCCGAGAACCCGGCGTCGTCCAGCTTCCAGTGCTCTCGCACCAGACGCCGCACACCCACCGAGAAGTTGTCCGCCACCCACGTCGTCCCCGTACCCACCGGTACCACGTCCGGCTTGACGCCGGGCATGAACTCCCCGGCCAGGCGTTTCGCCGCGCTGTCGACGTTCTCGCCGTGCTCCACCCTCGCCAAATGGATCCGGTCCGACTCGATGCCACTGTCCTTGTAGAACTTGAAGATGGCCGGGCCCTTGTCCGTCGCCACCCGGTCCGCCATGCCCGTCACCACCACGACGTGCAGGTTCTTGTCGCCCATCAGCGCCGCCGCAATACCGAACTGATCGCCCGTCGCGTAGCCCGGCTGCGCCAGAACACGCGGCTTGGCGGGCGTCTCCACCTTCCGCAGCGCCTTGGCCAGGTCCGTCTCCAGCTTCTGCGGGCCACCCAGCTTCTTGGCCAGATCGGACCCGACGGCCTCCGCGAGGCCCTTGGCCCTGATCTCCGCTGCCAGGCCCCGGTCCGCGAACTCCGGCCGGCCCATCAACGCCCCGAGCTTCAGGCGCAGGTCGACTCCGACCTGCCCCTTGGCCCTGGGGAACTCCTTCGCCAGATCCCGGCCGAGGTCCGGCCGCCCCAGGGCGGCTGCCAGTTCCGGGTCCAGATCGGGGTGCCGGAAGACCCGCTTGGCACGCTCCAACTCCGTCAGACCGTGCAGTTCGACGCCGTCGACCACGGCGTCCAACAACTCGGGCCGATTGAGGCGCGCCCGCAGATCGCCCGTCAGATCAGCAGCCGAGAACGGATGTTCGGCCGCGGAACCGGAACCGGACACCCGCACGTCCGGGACGTCCACGTCCCCGCCCGCAGCGAGAGGCCCGTCAGGCGTGTGCGGCGCGCCGCCGGGCAGGCGTCCGGGGTCGCGGTCCGCGAGGTGCGCGGCGATGTGGTCGGCGCGTGCCCGGAAGTCGGCCCTGGTGAACGCCGGGCCCGTCTGATCCAGTTCGTTACGGGCGACACTCACGGCCTCGAGGTCCACCGGATCATGACCCATCGCGCCGAGCCGCAGGTTCACCTCGTGCCGCAGATCCGCCTCGGGCGACAGCGGATGGGCACCCGACACGGACTCCGGGCCCCGCGGGGCACCGGACGGACCTTGTCCGTGGGGCAGCCCGGAACCACCGGCGTGTCCCGTGTCCGTCGAGGTGTTCGGCAGGTCCGGCGTGTGCGACGTGCCGGAGACGTCGGGGGCGTGGTGTGCCGCGAGGCCGGTGTCGACGACGCCTGCCTCAGGGTCGGTGACGGAGTGCGGAGCGGGGTGCGCGACCTGCGGCCCGGTGGCCGCCGTGTCCGGGCGTACCGGGGTACCGACCAGGTCCTCGACGGAGACCGGTGTTTCGCCGGCCCGGCTCGGTGCTCCGGCGAAGGCGTGGTCCGCGCCGCCGGCCGCACTGTTCCCGGCGGACGCGCCCGCGAAGGCGTGGTCCACATCACCGGCGGCGCTGGTTCCGGCGGACGCGCCCGGAAAGGCGTGGTCCGCGCCACCGAGGGCACTGCTTCCGGCAGACACGTCGGTGAGGGAGGCGTCGGCCGGACGTATGCCCGGCCCGGTCTCGACGAAGTCCGGGGCGGCGGCGCCGGTGAAGTCGGCCGTCGGCGGGGTGACGTCGGTGAGCCGCGCCGGGGCAGGAGGTACGGCCGTGGCCGCCGCCGTGGTGCCGGAGGTGACCCCGTCGGGTGTGGCGCCGGGCCGCGGGGAGCCCGGGGACTGGACGAGGTCGTCGAGGTTGAGGCCGGTCCGGTGGGCCGTCAGGGCGCTGGCGGTCCGGTCGCCGAACACGGCTCCGCCGGCGGCGGGGACCGGGTTGGCGGGGGTGCCGCGGCCTCCGGCCGCGAGCAGATCGAGCGCGGAGACCTCGATGCCGCCGTGCTCCGCCTGCCCGAAGCCGTTGACCGGCAGGGGGCCGCCCGCGGCCGTGCCGTGCGGGTTGAAGTCCGCAGCGAAGCCGTGGCCACCCGCGGCGCCCGGCGCCGGGGCGCCGGTCACCGCGGAGTGCGCGATGCCGCCGCCCGGGCCGGGCGTGGCCGGGACGATCAGGGCAGCCGGGGGAGTGGAGCCCGGGAACGCCGTCTGGAAGCCGTCGGTCAGCACGCTCCCCGGCCCGTGACCGACGCCGCCCGGACCGCCCGGCAGCAGAAGACCGGTGTGGCCCACGGCGCCCGGGGGCGGTGTCTGCACGGCGGTGAGCGCGGAGTTCGTGACGCCCGGAGCGAGGGCGCCGGTGGTGAGGTCGATGCCCTGGGCGGCCGGGGCGCCGGCGGTGCCGGGCAGGTAGAGGCCGGAGGAATGGGTGGCGGAGACCGAGGAGGTGGCGCTGACACCGAGCCCGGCGGCGTCGCCGGTCGGTGCCACGGTGGCGGCCTCGATGCGCAGGCTGCCCAGGTGCGCGCTGGAGATGTCGGTGAGGTCGCCGAGCCGGCGGTAGGCGTGGAAGCCGAGTCCGATCCGGTCGCTGACTGAGCCGAAGCTCTCCGTGTGGAGCGTGGGCATGCGCATCGCGGAGGTCAGGTCGACAAAGCCGCCGTCGAGTCCGGTGCCGAGTTCGGAGGGCCGCATGCCGAGGGCGTCTCCGGTCCAGTCGCCGAACCGGAGGTCGTCGAGCTGCACGCGGGCCAGTTTGATGTCCCCGGCCGTTCCGTACGAGCCGTGCGGTATCGGCGTGGCGCTGATACCGCGGCCCACGCTGTTGCCGAGCGGGGCGCCGAAGATGTGGCTGCCCTTGAGGCCTCGGTCGTAGAAGCCGATGCGCAGGGCCTTGCCCAGGCCGAACTCGCCGATCTCGTCGGCGTCGACAGGGAGCAGCATCCGCAGCCACTTGCTGCCGCCGAGTTCCTTGACGCCGAGTTTCCAGGCGGCCCCGAAGCCGGTGCTCAGGCTGTTCCAGCTGATGTCCAGGCCGCGGCCGAGCCCCTTCCCGACCGAGGTGATGCCGCGCCCGACGGCCGACGGCAGGCCGCGGACGAAGCCGGTGATCCCGCGGAAGTTCTGCAGGACGGTCAGGGCGCCGCGCTGGAAGACCATCCCGGTCAGCCCGGGAATGTTGTGGAGGCTTTCGAGGGTCCACAGGCCGCCCTGCCGCACCCACACGTTGCTGAGCCGTATGAAGTCGTTCAGATCGGGAAAGAGCGAGACGAGACGGAAGCCGCCGGTGAAGAGGCCGGCCAGCTTGTCGAAGACGCCCCGGGCGAACTGGGTGACGCCCTTGACGGCGCCGAAGCCGGCCTTGGCGATCTGGAAGATCGGCAGGGCCTTGGTGGTCGGCGCGAGGATGCCGAGGCCCGCCATGAAGAGGTCCATCAGGCTGGCGTCGCCGTTGGCGAAGTCGACCATGGTCTTGATGAAGAGGGTGAAGTTGACGCCGAGGGCCAGTAGCGCGATGGGGCCGCCGAAGACCAGCGCGGGGGCGATCAGGAGGATCGCCAGCCACTGGAAGGTCTCCCAGAACACCTGGCACTTGGAGATGGGCAGGCTGATGTCGGACACCGACATGATGCCGTTCTTGGCGGTGTCGGCCGCCGTCTCGTAGTCGGCCGCCACCTGGCTGACCAGGTTCTTGTAGTTGTCGAGCTGCGGGTCGTCCTTGTCGAGTCCGCGGGCGGCGTTGAGGTAGCCGTCGGCCGTGGCCTGGTATCCCTCGACGGCGTCCGCCCAGGTGCTCAGGGCGCTTCCGGAGGTCTTGAAAGCGGCGGCCACGTCCGAGATGTGGTCCCGCAGCCGCTGGTCGACCTTCTCGCGCAGGGCGTCGGCGGTGGCTCCGACGAAGACGCTGTCACCGGCGGTGTTCATCACCGCGTCGATGGACGAGGCGATGGTGCCGGCGTTGTCGCCCAGGGTCGTCAGCTCCGTGGCCAGCGACCTGATCTGGGCCGGGTCGCCCGGAGTCGGGTCGCCGGGCAGGTCGAGCACGTCCCAGTCGGTCGGGCGGGCCATGGGTTCCTCCGGGAAGCGACGGAACGAGGGGCAGGTGTGCGCACCGGGACCACGCCCCGGCGTGGAGCGCGGTTCACGTGCTCTGCGTTACACCGGCGATCGGTGGTGAACCGCGCAGGGGTGCGGCGCGTGGTCGTGGTGTTTCAGGTCCCGACCGCTGCCGGGGAGGCACCCTTGCCCGACCAAATCAAGATCGATTACGACACGCTCAACACCGCCAAGGCGAGCCTTCAGGCCTTGGCGGACGGCATCGGCCCGCTCTTCGGCAAGGGCCTCTTCGCCAACCTGGGCGACCCCGCGCTGGAGGACAGGGTGACCGACGTGGTCGGTGACGAGTTCGTCGCCGACGCGCTGAGCGTTCTGTACTCCAACGCCCACAACACGATGACCCAGTCGGTGAAAGGCCTGAACGAGCTGGCGGGCGCCTTCGGATCCGTCAGTGACGCGTTCGCGGCGTTCGACTCGCAGCTCGCCCAGGGCTGGAGCATCTCGGACGCCAACCTGAAGCTGTCCAACTACCAGCACGACAAGGCCCAGTGGGACTACAAGCAGGCGCACATCGACCAGTGCGTGCTGCCCGGCCCGGACGGCAGCCTGCCGGACTTCTGCTCCGCCACGGACCCGGGTGAGCCACCTCTGGATCAGACGATCTCGACCCCGCACGGTGACATCCACACGAAACTGACGCTCGACGGCAACGGCAACGTGGTCATGGAGGAGTCGAGCGTCACCTACAACGGCCAGACGTACTACACGTCGACCACCTTCGACACGACGACCACGGGCAGTGAGACGACCAGCCACTCCCACACGAACACCACGTACCCGGACGGAAGCTCCGTCCAGTCGGACGTCTACACCAAGAACGACGGCAGCGGGACCATGGTCGTCACCAACAGTGACGGTGACCAGGTCACGTACAGCCGCGGCCCCAAGGACGCCTCCGGCAACCAGCCGGACTGGGTGCAGACCGGCGCCACCAGCTCGTCCGGCTCCGGCTCGGGCTCCGACAGCGACTCGGATCCCTCCACTCCGCCCGAGAAGCCGTCCAGCGACAACGGACACAACCCGAGCTGATCCCGGCCGACGCCCCGCACCTCCACCCGCGTGCCCCTCGGCTTGCCCCTCTCCCGGTTTCCCGGGGACAGACACACACAGAGAGACAGAGAAGACATGAGTTACGGCGGCATCAACCTCGACTACGAGAAGATCGACGGCGTCACGAGCCAGCTCAAGTCCGCCCACGAGCAGATCGTTCCGCTTCTGACCAACCTGCGTACCCAGGTCAACGCCCTGGTCGACGACGGCATGGTCTTCCAGCAGTCCAGCGACACCATCCGCGACACCTACAACCAGTTCGACACGAGTCTGGCCAGCGCGGTGAAGGGCATCAACGACTTCTCCGACATGTTCACCAGCATCAAGAGCAACGCACAGCAGTTCGACCAGAGCATCAGCGACAGCCTTCACGGCAAGGGCGACAGCGGCAAGAGCGGCAGCTGACCGGCCGGGCAGGGGGAAGGGGCGGGCCCGGAAGACTGTTTCTTTTGGGGGCCCCCCCCGCCCCCCGACGGCCCCCTGAGCCCGCCGCCCCCGGGGTTAAGCCCACCCC
>NZ_JBEOYD010000066.1:0-35294 GCF_040296885.1 Streptomyces sp. NPDC001980
GCCACCCAGTGGGTGGCGGCCCGCTCCTCGTGCTGTCTCACACGTATTCCACGGCCGCGTCCACCAGCCAGTCCGCCAGGTAGCCGGCGAAGGAGGAGCGCACCAGGACCCAGAAACCGGCCCTGGTCTCGTCCCGGGCGACCAGGACGACCTGGGTGCGGGCCAGCGTGGTCTGGGCGCAGCGGCCGGGGCCGAAGGCGCGGGGGTGCAGGTCCAGGGCGCAGCCGTGGGCGAGCAGGTCACGGGCGCGCGGGCCGCCGACGAGGAGGGTGGTGCGCTGGGCGGAGACGTCCGTGACGGAAACGGCGGCCGGTTCGTCCCCGCCGGCCGTACGGATCCGGCTCTCCAGGTCCCGCTCGGTGCCCGGCCGGCCCACCACCAGCCATTCGTCGGGGCCGAGCCGGACCGCGGTCACCTCCCCCGCATGTACCACGGTGTCGGGATCCAGGGGCAGTTGCAGTCCCAGGGTCAGTCCGACGGCGTCCGCCGCCGGGCTCTTGGCGTCGAGGCGGACGTTCACCTGGGCCAGGAACGGGAGTTCGGCCAGGCGGAGTGCGCCCCTGGAGGAGCGGGTCACTGCGGCCAGGCGGGGTGCGGCGTCGGCCAGGGGGCTGCGCCGGGATGCGGTCGGGGCGGTGTCAGCCATCGCGGCGGGCTCCCTCGGGGTCGTAGAGGACGGGGCTTGCGACGGTCACCGGCAGGAGCTGTTCGCCGACGGGGGCGTAGAGGCGTTCTCCGATCCGGTCCCGGCCGCCCTTGACCAGGGCGAGCGCGAAGGTCCGGCCGAGCGCGGCACTGCGGTAGCTGGAGGTGACGTGGCCGAGCATCGGCACGGGCGGGGCGGGCAGTTCGCTGTCGGCGACGAGGTGCGTGCCCTCGGGGAGGAAGGCGGCAGGGTCGTCGGTGAGCAGGGCGACGAGCTGCTTGCGGTCGGCGCGGACGGTGTCGGCACGGGCGTAGGAGCGCTTCCCGATGAAGTCGGGCTTCTTCTTCGACACCGCCCAGCCCATGCCGAGATCCTGGGGGGTGACGGTGCCGTCGGTGTCCTGGCCGACGATCGGGTAGCCCTTCTCGGCGCGCAGTACGTGCATGGTCTCGGTGCCGTACGGGGTGATGCCGTACGGGGCGCCCGCCTCGTGCAGCGCCTCCCAGAGCGCGACGGCCTGCCACGGCGACACGTTGATCTCGTAGGCGAGTTCGCCGGAGAAGCTGATCCGGCAGACGCGGGCGTCGATGCCGGCGACGGTGGTCTCCCGCCAGGCCATGAACGGGAAGTCGTCGTTGGACACGGCCAGTTCGGGCGCGAGCGAGCCGAGGACGGCGCGGGACCGGGGGCCGACCAGGGCGACGGTCGCCCAGTGCTCGGTGACAGAGGTGCAGTGCACCCGCAGGTCGGGCCACTCGGTCTGCAGCCACTCCTCCATCCAGTCCAGGACGGCCGCCGCGTTGCCGGTCGTGGTGGTGACCAGGAACCGGTCGGGGGCGAGCCGGATGACCGTGCCGTCGTCGAACACCATCCCGTCCGGGCGGCACATCACGCCGTAGCGGATCATGCCGACCTTCAGGGTGCTCATCATGTTCGTGTAGAGCAGGTCCAGGAAGCGCGCGGCGTCCGGGCCCTGGACGTCGATCTTGCCGAGCGTGGAGGCGTCCATGAAGGCCACGCTCTCACGGGCGGCACGGCACTCGCGGAGCACGGCGGTCTCCATGTCCTCGCCGTCCTGCGGGTAGTACCAGGGCCGCTTCCACTGGCCGACGTTCTCGAAGAGCGCGCCGTGCCCGACGTGCCAGTCGTGCAGGGCTGTGGTGCGGATCGGGTCGAGCAGTGCGCCCCGGTCGCGGCCGGCGAGGGCGGCGAAGGAGACGGGGGTGTACGGCGGCCGGAAGGTCGGCAGGCCGAGCGCCGAGACGTCGACTCCGAGGAGTTCGGCCACGACCCCGCTCGCCAGGAGGCCGCCGGTCTTGCCCTGGTCGTTGGCGGTGCCCGCCGTGGTGTACCGCTTGGTGTGCTCCACCGAGCGCAGGCCCGCGCCGGTCGCGCGGGTCAGGTCGGCCACGGTGACGTCGCGTTGGAGGTCGACGAAGCGGGGGGCCTCGCCGGGGACGGTGAAGACCGGCATGGGCGGGGTGTACGGCTGTGGGGCCACGGCGGGGAGGGCGGGGGGCTCGGCGGTGTAGCCCTCCGCCTCCACCGCGCGGGTGCCGGCGGCCGTGCCCTGCACAAGGGCCGTGGCGAGGTCGAACGCCCCGTTCGCGGCGCCCGCGACCGCCACCGCCTGACGGCAGCTGTCGGGCACGAACGTGCCGAGCACCTCGTCGTGGCGGAGCTTGCCGCCCGCCTGGCTGAACAGGTGCGCGACCGGGTTCCAGCCGCCGGAGACGAGCAGCAGGTCGGCGGCGAACTCGCGTCGAGGGCCCGTGCCTTCGTAGGGGGCGACGGTCACGGCGGTGAGACGCTCCGCGCCTTCCGTGCCGGTGACCGCGTGGCCGGCCAGCACTTCGATGCCGGCGGACCGGGCGCGTGCGGCCGACTCCCCCGGGTCGGGGCGCGTGTCGACGATCGCCGCGATGGTCACTCCGGCGGCGGCGAGGTCGAGGGCGGCGGCGTAGGCGGTGTCGTTGGTGGTGAACACGACGGCTCGGCGGCCGGGCAGGACGGCGTAGCGGTGGAGGTACGTGCGGGCCGCGGCGGCCAGCATCACACCGGGGCGGTCGTTGTCGCCGAAGGCGAGGGAGCGTTCGTGGGCGCCGGTGGCGAGGACCACGTGCCGGGCGCGGATCCGCCAGACGCGTTCGCGGGAGACGTGCTGCGGGGCGTCGGCGCCGAGGTGGGCGGTGCGGCGCTCCACGGCGAGGAGGTGGTTGTCGTCGTAGTGGCCGAAGGCGGTGGTGCGGGCCAGGACGCGTACCTCGGGGGCGGCTTCGAGGCGGGCGCGGGTCGCGGCGACCCATTCGAGGTGCTCGCCGGTGCCGAGCAGGCTCCCGCCGGGTTCCGGCTGGTCGTCGGCGAGGATGACGCGGGCGCCGGTGGTGGCTGCGGCCGCTGCCGCGGCGAGACCTGCCGGGCCGGCGCCGACGATCAGCAGGTCGCAGTGGGCGTGTACGGCGTCGTAGCGGGCCGGGTCGGGGGTGGTGGCGAGGCGGCCCTGGCCCGGGAGGCTGGTCGCCACCAGGCCGTCGTGGAGTTCGACGGTGGTGGCGGGGAGCATGGGTTCGGGGAAGGGGGCCTCGATCTGGACGACCGCGTTGGGTTCCTCGACACCGGCGGAGAAGATGCCTCGGGGGCGGCCGAATGTGATGCTGGTGGCGGCCTGGATGACGCCGTTGGCGAGGAGGGCGGAGGCGAGGGTGTCGCCTCGGTAGCCCTGGTATTCGGTGCCGTCGAAGGTGAAGGTGAGGGGGGTGGTGCGGTCGATTCGGCCGCCGGTGGGGGTGCGGTAGGGATGGTCGCCCCCGCCGCCCCTACCCGTCCCGTCCTGAAGGGGCGCTGCCCCTTCGACTCCCCTGGGGGCTGCGCCCCCAGGCCCCCCTTCGGCCTGAACGGCCTCGTCCTCAAGCGCCGGACGGGCTGAGAGGGGAGCCGTCAGCCGCGAAGTCACCGCCGGACGGGCTGAGGCAGACGGCGTCGGGCGCGGCTCGCCCGTCCTGTACACCGTCAGGATCTCGTTCGTCGACGTGTCGCGTACCGCGTTGAACCACCTCCGGCAGCCTGAGGCGTGGCTCCAGCGCTCCGCGAACGGGCCCTTCGGGTTGGTGCGGAAGAAGAGGTAGCGGGCCCACTGCTCGTCGGTGAGGGAGGCGGGGTCCTCGGGGTAGGGGACGTGGGCCTGGCCGCCGTAGTGGAACTCGGTCTCGTCGCGGGGCCCGCACCACGGGCAGGGGATGAGCAGCATGGTTGGGCTCCCTAGTGGGCCACCGCGGCCGCGCCGTGCTCGTCGACGAGCGCGCCGGTGGTGAAACGGTCGAGCGAGAAGGGGGCGTTGAGGTGGTGAGGGCGGTCGTGGGCGATGGTGTGCGCGTAGACCCAGCCGACCCCGGGGGTGGCCTTGAAACCGCCCGTTCCCCAGCCGCAGTTGAGGTACAGGTCGTCCACCGGGGTGAGGCCGACGATGGGCGACGCGTCGGGGCTGACGTCGACGATGCCGCCCCAGGTACGCAGCACGTGGGCGCGCGCGAAGACCGGGAAGAGTTCGAGGGCCGCCGCCATCTGCTCCTCGATGATGTGGAACGCGCCGCGCTGGGTGTAGGAGTTGTACGCGTCGATGCCCGCCCCCATCACCAGCTCGCCCTTGTGCGCCTGGCTGACGTACACGTGCACCGCGTTGGACATCACGACGGTGGGGTGGACGGGCTCCAGGAGTTCGGACACCAGGGCCTGCAAGGGGTGGCTCTGGAGCGGGAGTTCGATGCCGGCCATCGCGGCGAGGACGGAGGTGTGGCCGGCCGAGCACAGGGCCACCTTGCCTGCGGCGATCGGGCCGAGGGTCGTCCGGACGCCGACGACCCGGCCGCCCACCACGTCCAGCCCGGTGACCTCGCAGTTCTGGATGATGTCGATGCCGGCCGCGTCCGCGGAGCGGGCGAAGCCCCAGGCGACGTAGTCGTGCTTGGCGATGCCGGCGCGGGGCTGGTAGGTGCCGCCGAGGACCGGGTAGCGCACGTCGGGTGCGGTGTTGACGATCGGGCAGACCTCTTTGACGCCGTCCGCGTCGAGCCACTCGGCGTCGACGCCGTTGAGGCGGTTGGCCTCGACCCGGCGGACGCTGTCGCGCACGTCCTGGAGGCTGTGGGCGAGGTTCAGGACGCCGCGCTGGGAGAAGAGGATCGGGTAGTCGAGCTCCTCCTCCAGTCCCTCCCAGAGTTTCAGCGCGTGTTCGTAGATGCCCGCGCTCTCGTCCCACAGGTAGTTGGAGCGGATGATCGTGGTGTTGCGGGCCATGTTGCCGCCCGCGAGCCAGCCCTTCTCCAGGACGGCCACGTTGGTGATGCCGTGGTTCTTGGCCAGGTAGTGGGCGGTGGCGAGGCCGTGCCCGCCGCCGCCGACGATGACGACGTCGTACGACCGCCTGGGTTCGGGCGTGCGCCACAGGAAGTCCGGGTGGTCGGGGAGGTCGGCGCCTGGGGGTCCCCCCACGCCCGCAGGGCGTAGGGGGCGGGTGCGGGGGCTCATCGGACGGCTCCGTCGTGCGAGAGGTGCGGGTAGAGCGGGTGTTTGGCGGCCAGTGCCTCGGTGCGGGCGCGCAGGGCGGGTACGTCCGGCTCGGGCTGGAGGGAAAGGGCGATGACGTCGGCCACCTCGGCGAAGTCCTCCACCGTGAAGCCCCGGGTGGCCAGAGCGGGGGTGCCGATGCGCAGGCCGGAGGTGACCATGGGCGGGCGCGGGTCGAAGGGGACGGCGTTGCGGTTGACGGTGATGCCGACGGTGTGGAGGAGGTCCTCCGCCTGACGGCCGTCGAGAGGTGAGTCGCGCAGGTCGACCAGGACGAGGTGGACGTCCGTGCCGCCGGTGAGCACCTTCACCCCGGCCGCGGCCGTGTCGGGCTGCGTCAGGCGCTCGGCGAGGATTCGGGCGCCGGTCAGGGTGCGGGTCTGGCGCTCGGCGAACTCGGGGGTGGCCGCGACCTTGAAGGAGACGGCCTTCGCCGCGATGACGTGCTCCAGCGGGCCGCCCTGCATCCCGGGAAAGACCGCCGAGTTGATCTTCTTGGCGAGGTCTGCCTCGTTGGTGAGGACGACCCCGCCGCGCGGTCCGCCGAGGGTCTTGTGCGTGGTCGTGGTGACCACGTGGGCATGCGGGACCGGGCTGGGGTGCAGCCCCGCCGCCACCAGGCCCGCGAAGTGCGCCATGTCGACCATGAGCAGGGCACCGACCTCGTCGGCGATCCGGCGGAAGGCCGCGAAGTCCAGCTGCCTCGGGTACGCCGACCAGCCCGCGATGATCATCTTCGGGCGGTGTTCCTTGGCGAGGCGCTCCACCTCTTCCAGGTCCACGAGGTTGTCGGTCTCGGAGACGTGGTACGGCACGACGTTGAGCATCTTGCCGCTGTAGTTGATGCGCATGCCGTGGGTGAGGTGGCCGCCGTGCGCGAGGTCGAGGCCGAGGATCGTGTCGCCGGGCTGGAGCAGCGCGAAGAAGACGGCGGTGTTGGCCTGGGCGCCCGAGTGCGGCTGCACGTTCGCGAACCCCGCTCCGAACAGCGACTTGACCCGTTCGATCGCCAACCGCTCGGTGACGTCGACGTGTTCGCAGCCGCCGTAGTAACGGCGGCCGGGATAGCCCTCCGCGTACTTGTTCGTCGCGACCGAACCCTGCGCCTCCATCACGGCGACGGGCGCGAAGTTCTCGGAGGCGATCATCTCCAGGGTGGACTGCTGCCGGTTCAGCTCGGCACGGAGCGCGGCATGGACCTCGGGGTCGAGCTCGGCCAGGGGTGTGTTCAGCGCGTTCATGCGGGTTCCGCGATCCTTTCGACTGCCTGGGCGATGGGCGCGCCCCAAAGGGGCGCGGGGAACTGCGCGACCAGCCACGACGAGCCCGCAGCCGACAAACGACACCACTCGCATCCCTCACCCACGGAGACGACTCATCGCCGGGTCGAACAACGGCTCCTCGGCCACCACGGCCTCCACGCGCTGATCGAAGTAACCGATGTGCACGGTCGTACCGGGCACCGCCAGCTCCGCCGGCAGCCACGCGTACGCGATCCCCTTGCCGATCGTGTAGCCGTACGCCGCGCTGGTCACGTAACCCACCGCACGCTCACCGTCGTACACCGGCTCCTTGCCCATGACGACGGCCCGCGGGTCGTCGACCGTGAGGCAGCTGAGCCGGCGCCGCACATCCGCCTTGCGCCGCTCCAGCGCGGCCTTCCCCACGAAGTCGCCCTTGTCGGGCTTGACGGCGAAGCCGACGCCGGCCTCGTAGGGGTCGTGCTCGTGGGTCATGTCGGTGCCGAAGGAGCGGTACCCCTTCTCCAGGCGGAGGCTGTTGAAGGCGCCACGGCCGGCGATGATCCCGCCGAGCGGCTCGGCCGCCTGCCAGAGGGTGTCCCACAGCTTCTGGCCCTGGTCGGCGGTCGTGTACAGCTCCCAGCCGAGTTCGCCGACGTACGACAGCCGCATCGCGGTGACCGGTACCGAGCCGATGTAGGCGCGCTTGGCGCGGAAGTACTTGAGGCCGTCGTTGGAGAAGTCCTCGTCGGTGAGCGGCTGGAGGACCTCGCGGGCGAGCGGGCCCCACAGGCCGATGCAGCAGGTGCCGGGGGTGATGTCGCGGACCTGGACCGTGCCTCCCCCAGCTACCGCTGGGAGGTGCCCCCAGGCGGGAAGGTGGCGGGTGAACCAGTCGAGGTCGAGGTTGCCGTTGGCGCCGACCTGGAAGCGGTCGCGGGCGAGGCGGGCCACGGTGATGTCGCTGCGGATGCCGCCGTCGTGGTCGAGGAGCAGCGTGTACGTCACCGAGCCGACGGACTTGGCGACCTTGCCGGTGACCAGGCCCTCCAGGAAGTCGGCGGCACCCCGGCCGCTCACCTCCAGGCGCTTGAGGGCGGTCATGTCGTACATCGCGACGGTCTCGCGGGTGACCTGGGCCTCGGCGCCGACGATCGGTGACCAGTAGCGCGCGGCCCAGTCGTTGGGGGTGGGGATCGAACGGCCTTCGAGCAGGCCCGCGTTCGCCTCGTACCACTGGGGGCGCTCCCAGCCGTTCGCCTCCAGGAAGAACGCGCCGTGCTCCTGCTGGCGGGCGTGGAAGGGGCTGGTGCGGATCGGCCGCGGCTTCCCGGACGGCTGGAGGGGGTGGAGGATGTCGTAGACCTCCACGAAGTTCTGGCAGTCGCGGGCGAGGACGTACTCGGGCGAGAGCTGGTGCGGCTCGAAGCGGTTGACGTCGCACTCGTGCAGGTCGAAGGACGAGCAGTGACCGTCGACCAGCCACTCGGCGACCGCGCGGCCGACGCCCGCGGAGTGGGTGACCCAGACGGCCTCGGCGACCCAGAAGCCCTTGACCTCCGGGGACTCGCCGAGCAGCGGGTAGCCGTCGGTGGTGAAGGAGAACAGGCCGTTGATGCCCTCCTCGATCTTGGCCTCGCGGGTCGCGGGGAGCAGGGACTGGGTCTCGGTCCAGGCGTCCGCGAAGTCCTCCTCGGTGAACTTCAGGACGGAGGGCATCTGGTCGGCCTCGTCGACGGAGAGGATGTCGTCGGCGGAGACCGGCATGGGGCGGTGGCCGTAGTAGCCGATGCCGAGGGCGTCGAAGCGGTCGCGGTAGTAGAGGTCGGCGTCCTGGTGGCGCAGGATCGGGCGGACCGCCTCCTCGGTCTGGCCGGCCAGGGCGGGGACCGGGCCGGTCCAGGCGAGCTGGTGGGCGAGCGGGGTGAGCGGGAGGTTCATCCCGACCATGCGGGCGATCTTCGGGCCCCAGATGCCGGCGCAGCACACGACGATGTCGGCGGGGATCTCGCCCTGGTCGGTCAGGACGCCGGTGACCCGGCCCTCGCTCTGCAGTACGTCGAGCACCTCGTGGCGGGCGAGGAAGCGCACGCCGCGTTCGGTGGCGCGGCGGATCTGGGCCTCGACGGCGAGGACGGCCTTGGCGAGGCCGTCGGTGGGGACCAGGAGGCCGCCCAGGACCCGGTCGCGGTTGACCAGCGGGTGCTGTGCGACGCACTCGTCGGGGGTCAGCAGGCGTGCCTCGATGCCCCAGGCGGTGATCCAGCCGTGCCGGCGGTGGAGTTCGGTGAGGCGCTCGGGGGTGGTGGCCACTTCGAGGCCGCCGACCTGGAGGAAGCAGGGCTTGCCGTCGACGTCCAGGGAGCAGAACTTCTCGACGGTGTAGCGGGCCAGCTCCGTCATGGTCTTCGAGGGGTTCGTCTGGAAGACCAGGCCGGGGGCGTGTGAAGAGGAGCCCCCTGTGGCCGGAAGGGGGCCCTGGTCGACCACGGTCACCTCGGTCCAGCCGCGCGCGGAGATCTCGTCCGCGAGGGCCGCTCCCACGACGCCCGCTCCGATGATGACCACTCGGGGTCCCGCCATCGCCCAACCTCCGAACTTGAGACCGGTGCAGTTGCTTTGTGCGCAACGTGATTCAGGCTGCGCAACTCAATGTGCCCGCCGCCGAGGAGGGGTGTCAAGAGGGGGGTGACCCAGCGGAACAGTCCGCGGACGGCCTGGGGAACGGCCTGCGGTACGGCCCTGACGACGGCCGGAAAACGGCAACGCCCGGCGGGCGGTGCGCACAGCTGCGCACCGCCCGCCGGGCGTCCCGGAACGCTTCCTCCCGCAGCTTCCGCTAGTTCACCCAGGCCTTGACCTTGTCGGGGTTGGCGTCGACCCACTTCTTGGCCGCCGCGTCGTCCGACATCTTGTCCACGGCGATGTACTTGGCCACGGTGTTCTGGTCGTCGTTGGTCCAGTTGAACTTCTTCACCAGGTCGTACGCCGGGCTGCCCGACTTGGCGAAGCTCGAGCTGACGATCTTGTCGAGGTCGTAGACGGGGTAGTCGCAGGCCACCTTCGCCGCGTCGGCGTCGCAGCCCGTCGTGTACTTCGGCAGGGAGACCTTCTTCAGCGGCACCTCGGACAGGAACCACTGCGGTTCGTAGAAGTAGCCGATGAGCCACTGCTTGTTCTTCTCGGCCGTTCTGAAGGCCTGGATGAGCGCGGTCTCGCTGCCCGCGTACACCACCTTGAAGTTCAGCTTCAGGTTCGTCACCAGGGCGGCGTCGTTGGTGACGTACGACGGGTCGCCGTCGAGCAGCTGGCCCTTGCCGCCCGACTCGGACGTCTTGAAGTTGGACGCGTACTTGTTGAGGTTCTTCCAGTCGAGGATGTCGGGGTGCGCCTTGGCCAGCCACGGCGGCACGTACCAGCCGATGATGCCCTTGTTGCCGGTCGAGCCGGCCTCGACGGCCGTCTTCTGCCCGGTGATGTACTTCTTCTTCAGATCGTCGTGGCCCCAGTTCTCCAGGACGGCGTCGACCTCGCCGGTCCCGAAGCCCTGCCAGGCGATCTCCTCCTTGAGGTCCTTCTTGTTGACCGTACAGCCGAGGTTGTGCTCCGCGACGTACGCGACGACCGCCGCGTCCGCCTCGTAGCCCACCCAGGGGTTGACGGCCAGATTGAAAGTGCCGCACTTGCCGCCCGAGGACGTCGAGCCGGCGGAACTGCTGCCGCCGACCTTCGCCCCGCCGCAGGCGGTGAGGGTGAGGCCGAGGACGGCCAGGCCGGCCGCGCCGGCTCGCCAGTGTTGTGCCATGGTGTCGAGCTCCTTATGCCCTGGTGCGTCGTGCCGCAGCCTGAGTGATCCGGTCGAACATGACTCCGAGCAGTACGATGGCGAGCCCTGCCGCCAGCCCCTTGCCGTACAGCTCGCTCTGCGAGAAACCGGCCACGACGTCGTAGCCGAGGGCGCCCGCCCCTACCAGGCCGCCCAACACAACCATCGACAGCACGTAGATCAGGCCCTGGTTGGTCGCGAGGGTCAGGGCGCTGCGTGCCATCGGCAGCTGGACCTTGGTGATGATCTGCCAGGTGTTGCACCCGGCCGAGGTGGCCGCCTCCACGGTGGACTCGGGCACGTTCCGCACCCCGTCCGCGATGATCTTGATCGCGACGGGTGCCGCGTAGACGACGCCCGCGATGATCGCCGTGAAGCGGGTGGCGCCGAAGAGCGCCAGGAACGGCACCAGATAGACGAACGGCGGCATGACCTGCGCGGCGTCCAGGGTGGGCCGGAGCAGCCCGTCCACCAGGGCGCTGCGGCCCATCCACACGCCGAAAGCAACGCCGGCCAGCATCGCCAGGACGGTGGCCACGGCGGTCGAGGCGAGGGTGGTCATGCTGTCCGACCAGAGCCCCGTGCCGACCAGCAGCCCGACGCACACGGCCGCCGTCGCCCCGGCCCACCGGCCGCCGAGGACCGCGCCGAGCGCGACCAGGACGGCGCCGACCAGCCACCACGGGGAGTCGGTGAGCAGGGTCTGGAAGGGGTTGAGCAGGCCGTTGGTGAGGGCGTCCCGCAGGGCGTTGGTGAGGCCGAAGAGATGGTCCTGCATCCAGGTGGTCGCGGTGTCGGCCCCGCTCGCGAGGTGGCTGCCGACGGTGCCGTCACCGGGGAACTCGGCCGCCCATACGTACGTGTGGGAGAGGTAGACCAGAACGGCGGCGGCGATCCCGCCCGCCCCGAGCAGCGGGCGGCGCCACTTCAGGAACCACCCGTCCGTGCGGCGGGCCTCAGTGCGCGCGGCGGCCGCCGTGGTGACCCGGTCGAGCACGATCGCCATGACGACGATGGCGAGGCCGGCGTTGAAGGCGGTGCCGACGTCGAGGGACTGGAGGGCCTGCATGACGGTCTTGCCGAGGCCGGGCGCGTCGATCAGGGCGGCGATGGTGACCATGGCCAGGGCGGCCATGATGGTCTGGTTGACGCCCACGACGACCGTGCGCTTCGACATCGGCAGCAGCACCTTCACCAGTTGCTGCATGCGGGTGGCGCCGAGCGAGTCGGCCGCCTCGACGGTGGTCTCGGGCACCGAGCGGATGGCGTGCGCGGTGATGCGGATGGCGGGCGGGGCCGCGTATATGACAGTGGTGATCACGGCGGAGGCGCCGCCGATGAGGAAGATCAGGGTCAGCGGGGCGAGGTAGACGAAGGTCGGCATCGTCTGCATGAAGTCCAGGAAGGGCGTCATGATCCGGTTGAACCGGTCCGAGAGCCCCGCCCACACGCCGAGCGGGATGCCGATGAGCAGGGCCACCAGGACCGCCGACAGGGTCAGCGCCAGGGTGTCCATGCTCTCCTGCCACAGGCCCTGCAGCCCGAAGAAAGTGAAGCCGGCGACGGCCAGCAGCGCGACCCGCCAGTTGCCCACGGCCCAGGAGACGTAGCCGGCGATTCCGACGACACCGAGCCAGCCGATCTGCGGGACCGGGCGGCCGTCGGTGGGCTGGGAGATCAGCGACTGGACGAAGGTGACCAGGTTGTCGATGACCAGCCGGATCTCGTTGAAGAAGTACAGGAAGACCGGGTTGGAGTTGCGGTTGGCGCCGATGCTGTCGTTGACGTCGTTGAGCCAGCGGTGCAGACCGGTGAGGTCGGCGGCGGCCAGGGTCAGGGTCTGCCGGCCGCGCAGCGCGGCGAAGAGCACCAGCCAGACGACCAGGATCGCCGCCACCACCATCGGGCGGCTGACCTTCTTGCGTATCGTCGCGACCGGCGCGGTCGCGTCGGCGACGGCGGCCATCAGGCGCCGCCCTCCTGCCCGGCCACGACCGCGAGGATCTCCTCGTCGCCGACGATGCCGAGCAGCTTGCCGTTCTCGACCACCTTGACCGGCTTCTCGGCGGCGAGCACCGCCCGGGTCGCCTCGCGTACGACGACGTCCGGGCCCAGCTCCGGTCCGTCCAGGGCGTCTTCGGGCTCGACGGGCCGCATGATCCAGCGCAGGGTGAGGACGTCGCCGCGCGGCACGTCCTTGACGAAGTCCCGCACGTAGTCGTCCGCGGGAGCGCCGACGAGTTCGTCGCCGGTGCCGCACTGGACCGTCCTGCCGTCCCGCATGATCAGGATGCGGTCGCCGAGCTTCAGCGCCTCGGAGAGGTCGTGGGTGATGAACACCATGGTCTTGCCGACCTCGTGGTGCAGGCGGATGACCTCGCTCTGCATGTCCCGGCGGATCAGCGGGTCGAGTGCGGAGAACGGTTCGTCGAAGAGGAGGACGTCGGGGTCGCCGGCCAACGCCCTGGCCAGACCCACGCGTTGCTGCATACCGCCGGAGAGCTGGTCGGGGTAGGAGTTCTCGTAGCCGGCCAGGCCCACCAGTTCGACGGTCTCCATCGCGCGTTTCATGCGGTCGGCCCTGCCCATGCCCCGGATCTCCAGGCCGAACGCCACGTTGTCGACGACCTTGCGGTGCGGCAGCAGGCCGAAGTGCTGGAAGACCATGGAGAACTTGCTGCGCCGCAGCTCCCGCAGCCGCCGGGCGTCGGCGTCCCGGATGTCCTCGCCCTCGAAGACGATCTCACCGGCGGTGGGTTCGATCAGCCGGGTCAGACATCGCACCAGGGTGGACTTGCCGGACCCGGACAGGCCCATGACGACGAAGACCTCGCCGGGCGACACCTCGAAGCTGACGTCCCGGACGGCGGCGGTGCAGCCGGTGCGGTCCATCAGCTCGCGGCGGGTGAGCCCGCACAGCTCCTCGGAGCCCGGCACCTCGTCGGCCTTCGGCCCGAACACCTTCCACAGCCGGCGCACGGAGATGACCGGGGTGCGGTCCCGGGGTTCCTCGGACGTGTCGCGCCGCTGCGACGCCTCGGTCTGGGCTGGGGGCATGGTGGGGACCTCTCTTCGGCGTCAGCCGCGGAACCAGTGCTGCGGCCGGGGTTGGATGTTCTGCCAGACGTGCTTGGGCTCTCGGTACTCGTCCAGGCCGGTCGGTCCCAGCTCGCGGCCCACGCCCGAGTGCCCGAAGCCACCCCATTCCGCCTGCGGCACATAGGGGTGGTAGTCGTTGATCCAGACGGTGCCGTGGCGCAGCCGGCGGGCGACCCGCTGTGCCTTGCCCGCGTCCTGCGTCCAGACTGCTCCGGCGAGGCCGTACTCCGTGTCGTTGGCGATGCGGACGGCGTCGTCCTCGTCCCGGAAGCGTTCGACGGTGAGCACGGGTCCGAAGGACTCCTCGTGCACCACGCGCATGTCCTGGCGGCACTCGTCGAGGACGGTGGGCGGGTAGTAGAAGCCGTTCGCGAGCGCGGGGTCGTCGGGGCGGGTGCCGCCGCAGCGCAGCACGGCGCCCTCGGCGAGACCGGCGGCGACGTACGCCTCGACCTTCTCGCGGTGCTGCGCGGAGATCAGCGCGCCGGTCTCGGCCTCGGGGTCGAAGGGGCCGCCGAGCCTGATCAGTCGGGCGCGGCGCACTACCTCGTCGACGAAGGCGTCGTGGATCGAGTCCTCGACGATCAGCCGGGCGCCGGCCGAGCAGACCTGCCCGGAGTGCAGGAAGACGGCGGTGAGCGCGAAGTCGACGGCGGTGTCGAAGTCGGCGTCGGCGAAGACGACGTTGGGGTTCTTGCCGCCCAGCTCCAGCGCGACCTTCTTCACGGTCGCCGCGGCGGTGGCCATGATCCGCTTGCCGGTCTCCAGACCGCCGGTGAAGGACACCATGTCGACGGCGGGGTCCTCGGAGAGCGCGGCACCGGCCTCGGGTCCGGCGCCGAGCACGAGGTTGCCGACACCCGGCGGGAGTCCGGCCTCCTCCAGGGCCTTCACGAGCAGGATCGCGGTCGAGGGGGTCAGCTCGCTGGGCTTGAGGACGAACGTGTTGCCCGCGACCAGGGCGGGCGCGACCTTCCAACTGGCCTGCAGCAGCGGGTAGTTCCACGGGGTGATCAGTCCGCACACGCCGACCGGCTCGTACCCGACGCGGCTGACGGCGTCCTCACGTCCGGTGTCGATCACCCGGCCGGCGTCGGTGCCGGCGATGCCGCCGTAGTAGCGGAGGCAGGAGACGACGTCGGCGATGTCGTACTCGCTCTCCACCAGGCGCTTGCCGGTGTCCAGGGACTCGGCGCGGGCGAACTCCTTGGCGTCGCGCTCGATGATGGCGGCGGTGCGGAGCAGCAGGGCGCCGCGTTCGCGCTCGGGGGTGCGCGGCCAGGGGCCCTCGTCGAACGCGCGCCGGGCCGCGCCGATCGCCGCCTCCGTGTCGGGGCGGGTCGCCTCCGAGACCGTCGCGACGAGGGTGCCGTCCGCCGGACAGCGGATCTCGCGGTGACCGCCGGCCACCGCCGCGCGCCATTTCCCATCCACATACAGATCTGCCACGGCCGCGCCCTTCGAGCCCGAATTCGTTGCGCATTGTGCATTGGATTGCTTTTGGTGGAACACCCTGACCGAATGTACTGACACCCGTCAAGGGCTCCGCGTATCCCGATTCGGCCGCGAAAACGGCACCCTCGGGGGTGGGTCAGCCGCCCAGCCGGTCCAGCAGCGCACGGCGCCACCGCTCCGTCTCGGCGACCTGGTTGAAGGTGAACAGATGGAGACCCGCCACGGCCGCCGACGGCGCGGTGAACGCCGGCGCGCCCCGGGTGAGCAGCCGCTCCGGGTCGTAGCCGCCCGGTGCCGCGAAGCGCAGGAACCACGAGGTGTGCTTGGTCAGGAAGCGGGTCGACTCCCCCACCCCGATCTTCGTCGCCATGGCCAGCAGCTTGGCCCGCTGGACGGGCCCGGACACGCCGAGATACACGGGCAGGGTGACGTCACGGCGCCGGATCCGGGCGAGCCAGTCACCGAGCACGCGCGGGTCGAAGCAGAGGTTGCTGACGATGTAGGTGGCGTGCGCCCGCTTGTCCCACATCGCCTGGATGGTGAGGTCGTCGTGGATGAGGGGATGGCTCTCCGGATAGCCGGTGATCCCCGTCTCCGCGAAGGGTCTGCCCATCTCGGTGAGCCGGCGCAGCACCGGCAGGGCTCCCTCGTACATCCCGGCGGGCGGATCGGCGTCGCCCGCCGGGACGAAGAGGTCGTCCACGCCGGCCGCGCGCAGCCGCTCGGTGACGTCCTTCAGGTGGGTGTCGTCACGCAGCAGGCGCCCGGGGACGTGCGGGACGACCCGGTAGCCGTCCGCCGTGAGCCGCTCGGTGAGGGCGAGGGTCGGTTCCAGGCCCTTGACCGGCGACGCCGTGACCGCGACCACGACGTCGCGCGGCACGTGGGCGAGGACCTTCTCCTCGGTCGCCCGCGCCGGCAGCACCTCGTAGCGGACGCGGGCGAGCAGCGCCCGCAGCGCCTCGGCACCCATGGCGGTCTACCCGGCCTGCTTCTGGGCGTCGCGGAGCCGGTAGTACACGGCCTTCGACGGCGGCAGCGGCTCCTTGCCGAGGATGAGGTCGGCCGCCTTCTCCGCGATCATCATCACCGGGGCATAGATGTTGCCGTTGGTGACGTACGGCATCACCGAGGCGTCCACCACGCGCAGGCCCTCCACGCCGTGCACCCGCATGCTGCTCGGGTCCACGACGGACATCTCGTCCGTGCCCATCTTGCAGGTGCAGGACGGGTGCAGGGCGGTCTCGCCGTCCTTGGCGACCCAGGCGAGGATCTCCTCGTCGGTCGCCACGGACGGGCCGGGTGAGATCTCCCCGTCGTTGTAGGGGGCGAGTGCGGGCTGGTCGAGGAGGTTGCGGGCGACCCGGATCGCCTCGACCCACTCGCGGCGGTCCTGCTCGGTGGAGAGGTAGTTGAAGCGCAGGGCCGGGTGTTCGCGCGGGTCCTTGCTCCGGATCTTCACCGAGCCGAGGGTGTCGGAGTACATGGGTCCGACGTGGACCTGGTAGCCGTGGCCGCCGGCGGGCACCGAGCCGTCGTAGCGGACCGCGATGGGCAGGAAGTGGAACATCAGGTTGGGATAGTCCACGTCGTCGTTGCTGCGGCAGAAGCCGCCGGCCTCGAAGTGGTTCGTCGCGGCCGGGCCCTTGCGGAACAGCCACTGGAGGCCGATGAAGGGGGCCCGCCACTTCGCGAGGTACGGCTGGACGGAGACGGGCTGTTTGCAGGCGTACTGGATGTACACCTCCAGGTGGTCCTGGAGGTTCTCGCCGACGCCCGGCAGGTCGTGGACGACGTCGATGCCGAGGGCGGTGAGTTCCTTCGCGTTGCCGACGCCGGAGAGCTGGAGCAGCTGCGGGGAGTTGATCGCGCCGCCGCAGAGGATCACTTCCCTGGCGCGGACCTGCTGGAGGGCACCCTTGCCGCGCCGGTACTCGACGCCGACGGCCTTCTTGCCCTCGAAGAGGACGCGGGTGACGAGGGCGCGGGTCTTCACGGTGAGGTTGGGCCGCTTCCCGGCGGGCTTGAGGTACGCCTTGGACGCCGACAGGCGCCGGCCGCGGTGGACGTTGCGGTCGAACTTGGCGAAGCCCTCCTGCCGGTAGCCGTTGACGTCGTCCGTGGGCGCGTAGCCCGCCTCCTCGGTGGCCTGGAGGAAGGCGGAGAAGAGCGGGTTGGTGGCCGGGCCGCGCTCCAGAACGAGGGGGCCGTCGTGGCCGCGGAACTCGTCGTCCGGGTCGGCGGCGAGGCAGTTCTCCATCCGGCGGAAGTACGGCAGGCAGTGCGCGTAGTCCCAGCTCTCCATGCCGGGGTCGGCGGCCCAACGCTCGTAGTCCATGGGGTTGCCGCGCTGGAAGATCATGCCGTTGATGCTGCTGGAGCCGCCGAGCACCTTGCCGCGGGCGTGGTAGATACGGCGGCCGCCCATGTGGGGCTCGGGCTCGGACTCGTACTTCCAGTCGTAGAAGCGGCTGCCGATGGGGTAGGTCAGCGCCGCGGGCATGTGGATGAAGACGTCCCACGGGTAGTCGGGGCGGCCTGCCTCCAGGACGAGCACCCGGTTGCCGGGGTCGGCCGAGAGCCGGTTCGCCAGTGCACTGCCGGCCGAGCCGCCGCCGACGATGACGAAGTCGTACTGCAAGGGAGCCATGGTGCCTCGTCTCGCTCGCGCCGTCGATTGCGCGGCATGCTAGTACGGGTATCGCTATACGCACCAGGTTGCGAACAACGCAACTTGTAAGATCTTTGTTCACATCGCGTTACTTGGAGCGCGTTGTTTACTGCGCGTATAGTTTCGCTATGAGCAACTTCAGTCCGGATACCGAAACGAACGGCTCATCTTCTGGCGGCGTGCAGTCCGTCGACCGCGCCATCAGCGTCCTGGAGATCCTGGCCCAGCGCGGCGAGGCGGGGGTGAGCGAGGTGGCCGCCGAGATCGATGTTCACAAGTCGACCGCGTTCCGTCTGCTCGGCGCCCTGGAGGCGCGCGGTCTCGTGGAGCAGTCGGGCGAGCGTGGCAAGTACTCGCTCGGCTTCGGCATCGTACGCCTGGCCGGAGCCGTGACAGGACGCATCGACGTCACCCAGCAGGGCCGGGTGGTGTGCGAGCGGCTGGCCGAGGAGATCGGCGAGACGGTCAACATCGCGGTGATGCAGGAGCACTACGCGATCAACCTCTACCAGGTGCGCGGCGCCGCCGCCGTCAGCGCGCACAACTGGGTCGGCCAGCTGACCCCGCTGCACGCCACCTCCAGCGGCAAGATCATGCTGGCCCACCGGCCCGCCACGGAGCGCGCCGCGCTGATCTCGGACGGGGGCCTGAAGAAGCTGACCCCGCACACCATCTCCTCGAAGGCGAAGCTGGAGAAGAACCTCGCCGAGGCCCGGGAGCGCGGTTACGCCTGGACGCTGGAGGAGCTGGAGATCGGGCTGCACGCGATGGCCGCGCCGATCCGGGACCGGGAGGGGACGGTCATCGCGTCGATCAGCGCGTCCGGGCCGTCCTACCGGTTCACCGAGGAGCGCATGCACGAGCTGGCCCCGGTGCTGGTGAAGGGCGCGGAGGAGATCAGCCACCGCATGGGGTACCTGGGCTGAGCGCCCGCGGAACGACCGCCGTACGGCCCGCGTCCGCCCCTCCCGCGCGGGCCACGCGCGTCACTCCGGCTGCCGGGTGCCGAGCCGCTCGTGGACCCAGTCGTGGAAGGCGCCGATGTGGTGCTCGCTGGGCACCAGCACCCCGCCCTTGGCGTACAGCCGTGAGCTCATGCCGGGCTGCGTGCGCTCGCAGGCCTCGAAGTCCTGGCGGTTGACCCGGTCGAAGAGCTCCACGGACCGGCTGACGTCCTTGCCGCTCTCGACGACGTGCGGGAGGTAGAGCCAGTCGCACTCGACGATCGTGCGGTCGACGGCCACCGGGTACATCCGGTGGAATATCACGTGGTCCGGCACCAGGTTGATGAACACCTGCGGTTTGACGGTGATCGCGTAGTACCGCCGGTCCTGGTCCGCCGAGACCCCCGGAATGCGGTCGAGCCCCTCGGAACCGTCGACGGTGAAGCCCTCGACGTCCTCGCCGAACTCGGCGCCGTGCCCGACGTAGTACTGCGCCGCGTAGCCGTCGGCGAACTCGGGCAGCACCTCGGTGAGTTCGGGGTGGATGGTGGCGCAGTGGTAGCACTCCATGAAGTTCTCGATGATGAGCTTCCAGTTGGCCTTGACGTCGTAGACGATCCGCCGGCCGACGGCGAGGTCCTCGATGCCGTAGCGGTCGATCGACTCGACGTCGCCCAGCCGCTCGACCGCCGCCCCGATCACGTCCTCCTCGAAGGACGGCGGATTCTCCGCGAGACACACCCACACATAGCCGAGCCACTCCCGGACGGCCACGTTCACCAGGCCGAACTCGGTACGGCCGACGTCGGGCATCTTGGTGAGGTTGGGCGCGGCGACCAGCTTGCCGTCGAGGCCGTAGGTCCATGCGTGGTACGGGCACTGGAAGGCACGTGCGACCTCGCCGGTCTCCTCCGTGCAGAGCTTGGCCCCGCGGTGCCGGCAGACGTTGAAGTAGGCGCGGATCGACCGGTCCCGGGCCCGGGTGACGAGGATGCTCTCGCGGCCCACGTCGACGGTGCGGAAGGCGCCGGGCTTCGGCAGGTCCGCGGCGCGGGCGACGCAGAACCACATCGTCTCGAAGATGCGCTCCTGCTCCTGGGTGAAGATCCCGGGATCGGTGTAGGCGGAGCCGGGGAGGGTGGCGATCAGGCTGTCCGGCAGGCTGGTCGAGGTCACGGTGCACTCCTCGGAGGACGTCGTGGATCGGTGGGGTGGCGCGGGCGCCGGGTCAGGACGCGGCGGTGCCGAACTGCTTGCGGGCCCGGGTGAACAGCCGCGGCTGGTTCATCCCGAGCACGGCGACCTGGCGGCCCGCCCGCCGGTACACGGCGAGAAAGCTGCGGTCGTCGGTCGAGCCCTCCTCGACCGTCACGCTGTCGGCCCCGGCGGCGTGGCCGACGAACTGGATCTTCACGCCGTACTGGTCGGACCAGAAGTACGGCGGCCGGGGCGCCCCCGGATCCCGCGCGCCGTGCGCGAGCAGCGTGGCGACGGCGGTGTCCGGCCGTTCCAGCGCGCCGGTCCAGTGCTCGATCCTGCGGTGGGTGCCGGTGTGCGGGTCGTACCAGTTGGCGCAGTCGCCGACGGCGACCACCCCGGCCACGCTGGTGCGGCCGTCGGCGCCGCACTTCACGCCGTTGTCGAGCACGACGCCCGAGCCCGCCAGCCACTCGACCGAGGGGCGCGCCCCGACCCCGACGACGACGGTGTCGGCGGGCACGCTGCGGCCGTCTTCGAGCAGCACGGCCGCCACCTGGCGCTCGCCGCTCAGCCCCTTGACCCCCACCCCGCACAACAGCCGTACCCCGTGGTCGGCGTGGAGTGCGGAGACGACGGCGCCCATGGTCTCGCCGAGCGGTCCCGCCAGCGGGGTCGGGGCCGCCTCGATCACGGTGACGTCGAGACCGAGGGCGTAGGCGGTGGAGGCGACCTCGGCGCCGACGAACCCGCCGCCGATCACCACCAGGCGGCCGCCCCTTGCGAGGTCCTCCCGCAGCGCGCGGGCGTCGTCGAGGGTGCGCAGCGTGTGGACGCCGGCGAGGCCCTCGGTGCCGGGCAGGGTACGGGCGGCGGCGCCGGTCGCGACGACCATGCCGTCGGCGCGGACCTCCCCGCCGTCGGCGAGACGGATCGCCCGCCGGGTGCGGTCGAGACCGACGGCCCGGGTGCCGAGCAGCCACTCCGCCCCGAGGTCCTCGTCGTCGCGCTCCAGCACCAGGTCCGCCTCGCCGAGGGTGCCGGCCAGGAACTCCTTGGACAACGGCGGCCTGTCGTACGGGCGGTGGGGCTCGTCACCGACGACGACCAGCCGGCCGTCGTACCCCCGCTGCCGCAGCGAGCGCGCGGCCGACAGTCCGGCCAGCGAGGCGCCCACCACGGCGACGGTCCTCACGCCGCGCCCCCGGCGAGGCGGGCGGAGACGCACGGCGGCAGGTTGGGCGCGTCGGCGGAGAGCCGGACGTAGACCGTTCCGTCCGCCACCACGACCTCGTGGGTGCGGACCGGGCGCTTGGCCGGGGGTGCGTCCACGGCGCCGGTGCGCAGGTCGAACTTGGAGGCGTGCAAGGGACATTCCACCTCGCAGCCCTCCAGCCAGCCGTCGGCGAGCGAGGCGTCCTGGTGGGTGCAGGTGTCGTCGATGGCGAAGAGCTCGCCGTCATCGGTGTGGAACACCGAGACGGGCGGGTCGATGTCGAGCCGGTGGGCCTCGCCTCGCGGCAGATCCGCGAGACGGCACGCGGGAATCATCATGACACCTCGGTGCGTATAGCGAAACGGATTGCGGTTAGCGCAACGTCAGTCTGGGGGCCGCCGCGAAGCGTTGTCAAGAAGTTCACGCGCCGGTTTGCGCGGGCCGCGACGGCGGTCCTCCGGGCACGCCGAAGCGCCCTCGAAAGCGTGCGTGAGCAGGCCAAACAGGCACCGTGTGAAGTGCGGGTACGGCCCTGCCCCGGTGCCGTGACCGGGGCAGGGCCGCTTCGTCGGCGGGCGGTCAGAGACCGCGGTCGCCCGTCACAGGAGCACCACCGAACGCAGCACGTCACCGTGGTGCATGCGCTCGAAGGCCTTCTCGACCTCGTCGAGCTGGACGGTCTCGGTGACGAAGGCGTCCAGGTCGAGGCGGCCCTGCAGGTACAGGTCGATGAGCATCGGGAAGTCCCGGGAGGGCAGACAGTCGCCGTACCAGGACGACTTGAGCGCCCCGCCGCGGCCGAAGACGTCCAGCAGCGGCAGTTCCAGTTTCATCTCGGGGGTGGGTACGCCGACCAGGACGACGGTGCCGGCGAGGTCGCGGGCGTAGAAGGCCTGCCGGTAGGTCTCCGGGCGGCCGACCGCCTCGATGACGACGTCGGCACCGAAGCCGCCGGTCAGGTCGCGGATCGCCTCGACGGCGTCGGTCTCCTTGGAGTTGACCGTGTGGGTGGCGCCGAGCCTGCGCGCCGTGTCCAGCTTGCGGTCGTCGATGTCCACGGCGATGACGCGCGCCGCGCCGGCCAGGTTCGAGCCGAGGACGGCCGCCGCGCCGACGCCCCCGCAGCCGATCACGGCGACGCTGTCGCCGCGGCCGACGTTGCCGGTGTTGAGGGCCGCCCCGATGCCCGCCATCACGCCGCAGCCCAGCAGTCCGGCGGCCGCCGCCGACGCGCGCCGGTCGACCTTGGTGCACTGCCCGGCCGCCACCAGCGTCTTCTCGGCGAAGGCGCCGATCCCGAGGGCGGGCGAGAGTTCCGTCCCGTCGGTGAGGGTCATCCGCTGCTTGGCATTGTGGGTGGCGAAGCAGTACCACGGCCGCCCGCGCAGACAGGCCCGGCACTGGCCGCACACCGCACGCCAGTTGAGGATCACGAAGTCCCCGGGTGCCACGTCGGTGACGTCGTCGCCGACCGCCTCGACGACCCCCGCCGCCTCGTGCCCCAGCAGGAACGGGAAGTCGTCGCTGATCCCGCCCTCTCGGTAGTGCAGATCGGTGTGGCAGACCCCGCAGGCCTCGATCCTGACCAGCGCCTCACCCGGACCGGGGTCGGGCACGACGATGGTCTCCAGGCTGACGGGGGCGCCCTTGCTCCGCGCGACGACGGCACGGACCTGCTGGGACATGGCCACTCCTCGACTGAAAGAGGTGGCGAGATGTTGCCCAATGCGGCACGCATCTCGTGTTTCGCAACACAGCATCGCGGAGGGCCCAGCGGGGGTCAAGGATCCGGCAGCAGCCCCGCATCAGGCACACCCGGGGCCTTCCTCGCATGCACAAGGGGTCGGCAGCGCACGCGCAGGTATCATTTATTCCACAAACACTACAAACCCCCACATCCCGAGTCCGGCACGGATGTGCCCGAGGTGAGGATGCGCGACATCACCTTCGACGGCCGCGGCGAGCTCCCGGAGCCCGGGGGCGAGGCGGAGGCGCTGCTGGACGCGCAGGGCCGGGTGGCGGCCTGGGGGCCGGGCGCCGAGGCGCTGCTCGGTCACCCGGCGCGGGAGGTGCTGGGCCGGCGTGCGGACGACCTGCTGCACGACCCCGCCGAGGCCGCGCACGTGGTCCGGCGGTGGGCGGAGGGGGTCCGCGAGGGACCGCTGGTGCTGCGGCGGCGCGACGGGGAACCGGTCGAGGTCGAGGTCTGGGTGCGCTCCCTCACCGCCGCGGACGGCGAGCAGCGGTGGCTCGTACAGGCGGCCGGGGCGGAAGCGTACCGCACGTTCGAATTCGGTCGTGCCCTGTTGCAGGGGCTGTTCACCGACATCCCCTTCCACATCGACCTCTTCGACACGCGGCAGCGGTTCATCGCCCAGAACCTCGCGCAGCGGCGCGCCGGGGTGTTCCGGGATGCCCAGTACTCCGGGCACACGATGCGCGAGATGGCCCCGCCCGGCCTGCTGGACATCGACGCGCTGGAGGAGCGGCAGCGGCGGGTGCTGGAGACCGGCGAGGCGCTGATCGACACCGAGGTCGTCGGCCACCCCGTACCCGGTTCGCCCAACGACTACGTATGGTCGGAGTCCATCCTGCCGCTCAGGGATCCGTCCGGGACGGTGATCGCGCTGGCCCATGTGGTCTCCGACGTGACCCACCGGGTCCGCTCGCGCGAGCGGCTGGTCCTGGCCAACGAGGCGGGCTCCCGGATCGGCACCACCCTGGACCTGTGGCAGACGGCCCGGGAACTGGCCGAGGTCGCGGTGCCGTGGTTCGCCGACGCCTGCCATGTCGACCTGCTGGACTCCGTCTTCTCCGACACGGACGAAGGGGACGGCAGGGAGCCGGCCGACGACGCACGGCCGCGCCACCCGCTGCTGCGCCGGGCCGCGTCCGACGGCGCGGCGGCCGAGGACACGGGTACCGGCGGGGCCCGGGCGGTGCGGGTGGGCGACCTCGACACACTGGCGACGGCGCCCGGCTCGCCGTTCCTCGACGCCCTGGCGATGGGCGAGTCCGTCCTCCTCGCGGACGAGCAGCTGCGCCCCGTGACCGCGGATCCCCGCCGGGCACCGGGGGCCGGTCCGGACGTGCACTCCTGGCTGCTCGTCCCCATGCTCGCGCGAGGTGTCGCCCTGGGCACCGCCGTCTTCATGCGCTCGCGCAGCCCTCGCCGGTTCGAGCCCGAGGACGTGCGGCTCGCCGAGCAGATCGTGACCCGCACCGCGGTGTGCGTCGACAACGCCAGCCGTTACCACCGGGAGCGGACGACGGCCCGGACCCTGCGGCGCAGTCTGCTCCCCCAGCGGCTGCCGTCGCCTTCGGCGGTGCGGACGGCGTCCCGCTATCTGCCGGCCAGCGAGCACACCGGGCTGGGCGGGGACTGGTTCGACGTGATCCCGCTGTCCGGGGCGCGGGTGGCGCTCGTGGTCGGCGACGTGGTCGGGCACGGTCTGCAGTCGGCGGTGACCATGGGCCGGCTGCGCGGCGCCGTCCGCACCCTCGCGGACCTCGACCTGTCGCCCGTGGAACTCCTCGCCCACCTGGACGACCAGATGAACCGGTTCCTCGACGAGCGGGGCGACGAGGTGTCCCTGGTGACGGGGGCGACCTGCCTGTACGCGGTGTACGACCCGGTCTCACGGCTGTGCCAGCTGACGCGCGCCGGTCATCCGCCCCCGGCGGTCGTCTCGGCGGACGGCGCCGTCGACTTCGTGGACCTGCCCGGCGGCCCGCCCCTGGGGCTGGGCGGAGTCGTGTTCGAGGAGCGCGAGATCGCCCTCGCCGACGGGGACCTCCTGGTCCTCTACACGGACGGGCTGCTGGAATCACGTGCACAGGACTTCGACACCGGGCTGCGCCGGATGCGCGCCACGCTCTCCCGCACCCCCGCGTCCGCCGCTCCGCAGGAGGTGTGCGACACGCTGGTCAGTGAACTGCTGCCGCCGGGCCACCAGGACGACGTGGCCGTCCTGGTGGCCCGGATGACCGGCCTCGCCGCGGACTCCCACGTCTGCTGGGAGATCGAGGCACAGGAGCAAATGGTCGGCCGGGCACGGGAGCTGACGGCACGGCAACTGGCCCGGTGGGGGCTGGCGGAGGAGTCGTTCACCACCGAGCTCATCGTCAGCGAGCTGGTGACGAACGCCCTGCGGTACGGCGGTGCGCCGATCACGCTGCGCCTGATCCGGGACCGGAGCCTGATCTGCGAGGTCTCGGACGGCAGCAGCACCTCGCCCCATGTGCGGCGCGCCCGGGACACGGACGAGGGCGGCCGCGGTCTCTACCTCATCACCCAGCTCGCCCAGAACTGGGGGACGCGGTACAACGCGCGGGGCAAGACCATCTGGGCCGAGCAGTCGCTACCCGGCTGACGCGCGCGCCGCGGACGGGGGCCGGTCGTCGTCCGCGCCGGGTACGACGACCAGGAAGGCGTCCGTGCCGAGGTCCATCACCACCGTCGCCCGCCCGCCCTCGGCCCGGCACCGCGCCGCGTACTCCTCGGCCGGCCACGAACCCCGGGGAGCCCCGGCGGGAAATCGCTCCAGCACCCTCGCGCCCATGGTGGTCCCACACCTCCCGAGTCGGTTTTCACCTTTCCTCGCGGCTGCCCCCGATCGACGCGGACATGCCGGAAACGCCGCAAGGACGCCGGCCGCCGGTCCGTCGTGCGGGCCCGGGCAAGTGGGAGCGTGGGGCCTTCGCAGCCTGCCGCCGCACCGCCCCGGAGCCGCCCCATGAACGTCTCGGTCGTCCTGTTCACCGCCGACCTGCGTCTGCACGACCATCCCCCGCTGCGGGCGGCCCTGGACGGCTCGGACGAGGTCGTGCCGCTGTTCGTGCGGGACCGCGCGGTGGACCGGGCCGGCTTCGCCGTGCCCAACCGGCTGGCGTTCCTCGCCGACTGCCTGCGTGATCTGGACACGGGACTGCGTGAGCGCGGCGGCCGGCTGGTGGTGCGTTCGGGCGACCTCGTCGAGGAGGTGTGCAAGGTGGCGGCCGAGGCGGACGCCGCCGCGGTGCATCTCGCGGCCGACGTCAGCGGGCATGCGCAGCGCCGTGAGGAGCGGCTGCGTCGTGCCCTGGAGACGGACGGCCGGCGGCTGCACGTCCACGACGCGGTGACCGCGGCGGTCCCGGCCGGTGCGGTGACCCCGGCCGGCTCGGACCACTACGCGGTGTTCACACCGTACTTCCGGCAGTGGGCGCGGCAGCCGCTGCGCACGGCCATGGCCGCGCCGCGCCGGGTCCCGGTCCCGGACGGGGTCGGGTCCGAGCCGCTGCCGCGCCGCGACCGGCTGTCCGGCGTGTCGGAGGGCCTGGCCGCCGGTGGCGAGGCGGAGGGCCGCGGGCGGCTGGCGGCCTGGCTGCGCGCGGGCATCGGCTCGTACGAGGACCGGCACGACGACCTGGCGGGCGACGCGACCTCCCGGCTCTCGCCGCACCTCCACTTCGGGACGCTCTCCCCCGTCGAGCTGGTCCACCGGGCCCGGAAGGCGGGCGGCCCGGGCGCCGATGCGTTCGTACGGCAGCTCGCCTGGCGGGACTTCCACCGGCAGGTGCTGGCCGCACGGCCGGCGGCGGCCTCGGCCGACTACCGGACGAAACACGACCGTTGGCGCACCGGGCGCGCGGCGGACGAGGACGCCGAGGCATGGCGGGCGGGGCGCACCGGCTACCCGGTCGTCGACGCGGCGATGCGCCAGCTGCGCCACGAGGGCTGGATGCACAACCGAGGGCGGCTGCTGGCGGCGAGTTTCCTGGCCAAAACGCTGTACGTCGACTGGCGGGTGGGCGCCCGGCACTTCCTGGAGCTGCTGGCCGACGGGGATGTGGCGAACAACCAGCTCAACTGGCAGTGGGTGGCGGGCACCGGCACCGACACCCGCCCCAACCGGGTCCTCAATCCGGTGACCCAGGCGAAGCGTTACGACCCCGACGGAGCGTATGTACGGCGCTGGGTGCCGGAGTTGGCGGCGCTGGCGGGGGCCGGGGTGCACGAGCCGTGGAAGCTGGGCGGCCCGGACCGGGCGGCGCTCGGCTATCCGGAGCCGATCGTCGACCTGGCGGACGGTCTCGCCCGGTTCCGGCGGGCCCGGGAGCGCGGCTGAGCCCGCCGGAGAACAACCGGTGAGCGCCCGAGAACTACACATAAAGAAGAAATAAGAGCAGAATGCTGTCTAGCGGCGTATACCGCACGCACCAGACGCGGTCAGGCCTGCAAGTCGAGAAGGAGACGAGTCATGGCCAACGTCTCGCACGGCAGAAGTGACATAACCAGCCACCCCGATGTCTCCGAGATGCGGGAGCGCTACGCCCGCATGCTCGGCGGCCGTGATGTGGCGCTCGTGGACGGACCGGTGTTCCTGCTCGGTCTGTACTGCGCGGCGTCCCCGTGGATCCTCCACTACACGGCGAGCCAGCCCGCGCTCGTGGCCCACAACCTGATCATGGGCATAGCGATAGGTCTGCTGGCACTGGGCTTCACCAGGGCACCGGAGCGCATGTACGGCCTCAGCTGGGCCATGTGCGCCATCGGCATCTGGATGATCATCGCCCCCTGGGTGGTCGGCACCAGCCCGGACAAGGGCGTCATCATCAACAACGTCATCATCGGCGCGCTGGCCCTCTGCCTCGGGCTGGTGTGCGCCGCTTCGGCGGCCAAGCGGACGCCTATGACCTAGGCACAACGGCATCCCCTGGAAGGGAGGAAGCGGGGCCGGTCCGGTGACGGCGGACCGGCCCCGCCGCGCGTCCGCTCAGCGGCCGGGGACGAGCCAGGGCTCCTGCGGGAGCGGGCTGCCGGTCTCGATGAGGGACTTCAGGTTCGAGAGCACGGCCGGCCAGCCGGACGAGATGCCCTGCAGTTCGCCCTCGTCGTTGAGGTCCTCGTGGGTGACGGTGAGCTTGACGATGTCGGCGTGCGGGCGGATGTCGAAGGTGACCCGGGAGTGCCGGCCCGGGTCACCCTCGTCCGCGGGCGCGGCCCAGGTGGCGACCAGCCGGGTCGGGCGGTCGCTCTCGACGACGGTGCCGACCACGTCGGCGATGCCGGAGCCGTCGGTGCGGACGTGCTCCCAGCGGGAGCCGGGCCGCCAGTCGGAGACGTTGGAGTGCCCCCAGTAGACGGCGGTCAGGTCGGCGTCCGTGAGGGCGTCCCAGACCTTCTCGGGGGTGCTGGCGATGTAGGTGACGTAGACATAGCTGGGCTGGTCGCTCATGGCTTCCTCGGCTCGTCGCTTCAGGTCGCCGAGCGCGCGCAGGCGCGGGCGCTCGAACTTGTCGATCCACCGCTCCTGGATCTCGTGGAGCGGCACCGGGTTGAGGTAGTGCAGCTTCTCCCGCCCCCGCCGCACGGTGCTGATCAGGTTGGCGGCCTCCAGGACGGCAAGGTGCTGGGTCACCGACTGCCGGGTCATCGCGATGCGCTCGCACAGCTCGCCCAGCGTCTGGCCGTTCTGCTCGTGCAGCCGGTCCAGCAGTCGCCTGCGGGTGTCGTCGGCCAGCGCCTTGAAGACCTGGTCCATCCCGCTGTCGTCCTCTGATCGCACACCCAACGTTATGCAGGTAATTACTTGCATGTCAACGCCGGCCACCGGCACGGTGCCGTTCAGGCGGTTCGGGGAGTCGTGTCGAACGAGATCCACACGTCCGGCGGCAGCTCCGGCATGCCCGGCACCGGCCGGGGCTCCTCGGTCCAGGCGTCGCCCGCGGCCGCGGCCGCGACCCGCCGCCAGAAGGCGACGGCGCCCGGGTTCTCGTACTGGAACGCGATCTCCCAGCGGCCCGGATGACGGGCGAGGACCGCACGGACGGCAGCCAGCCCGATCCCCGTCCGCCGCGCGCCGCGCACCACGAAGAAGCTGTTGAGCACCCGCACGGGAGTGTCCAGCGCCCGGACGAACGCGAAGCCGACCGGGTGCTCGCCCCGGACGAAGAGGTAGGGCGCCCAGCCGGGTGCGGAGAACGCGTCCTCGACGCGCTCGTCGCGGAACGAGCCGTCGGACCTCGGCAGGAGTCCACGGAACTCGGACAGGTCGTGGCGGAACAGCAGCCACAGACGATCGACGACGGGGCGGTCTTCGGGGACGGCGGGGCGGACGACGACGTCCGCTTCGGTGAGCTCTGTCATGTCGGTCATGAAAAAAGCCTCACCCGGCGGCAGTTGACCGCCGGGTGAGGCTGACGTGTGGTCGGGACACTACACCACGGCCGGCTCCTCCGGCGTCAGATACTCCTCGCTGATCTCCTTCACCCCGAACGGCCACACCTTCTCCAGCCGCGCCCAGACCAGGAACGCCACGCAGCCGAGGGCGAGCCAGGCCAGGGACCACTCGATGGGGTGGCGGCCCGGGGAGTTCCGGTCCGCGTAGCCGTAGATCACGCACCAGCCGGCGAAGGCGACGATGCTCGGCAACGGGTAGAGCCACATGCGGTACGGCCGCTTCAGGGCCGGCTGCCGGCGGCGCAGCACCGTGAGCGCCACGATCTGGGCCAGCGCCTGGACGATCACCATCACCGTGGTGAGCAGCTGGATCAGGGTCGCCAGGTCGGTGTGACGGCCGATCAGGAAGCCGATCGCGGTGATCACACCCATGGTCGCGAGCCCCAGCATCGGGAAGCGGTGCTTCGGGTGCAGCTTCTCGTAGGGGCGGAAGAAGACGCGGTCGCGGGCGGCGTCGTAGGGCACCCGGGAGCCGCCGAGCAGGCCGGTGAAGACCGAGGCGAAGGCCGTGATCAGGATCAGCACGGTCACCGTGTCGGCGGCGCCCTTGCCCCAGGTCTTCTCCAGGACCGCCGAGGCGACCGAGGTCGAGGCGATGTCGTCCGGGTTCGTCATGCGGTGCCAGTCGATGACGCCGAGCGTGCCGATCTGGAGCAGCAGGTAGATCGCCATGATGCCGAGGATCGAGAAGAGGATGGAGCGCGGCAGGACACGGCCGGGTTCCTTGATCTCGGCACCCATGTAGGCGGTCGTGTTGTAGCCGAGGTAGTCGTAGATGCCGATGGTCAGGCCCGCTGCGAAGCCGAGCCAGAAGTGGTCGCTCGTCAGGTCGAAGGCGTGGGCCGGGTAGGTGAAGGCCAGGTGGGGGCTGAAGTCGGTCGCCGCGGCGACGATCACCAGCAGCACCGAGGCGATCATCACCGTCCACATGACGGCGGTGATCCTGGCGATGTGCTCGATGCCGCGCCAGAGCAGGAGCACCACGAGGGCGATGACACCGAGCCCGATCAGGTCGCCGGAGGTCTGGCCGAGGCCCGGGGCGAGGTAGCCCAGGTACTGGACGAAGCCGACCACGCCGGTGGACATGATCAGCGGGATGAAGAGCATCGCCGTCCACACGAACAGGAACGGCATCAGGCGTCCGGTGCGGTACTGGAAGGCCTGGCGCAGATAGACGTAACTGCCGCCGGAGCCGGGCATCGCGGCGCCGAGTTCGGCCCAGACGAGGCCGTCGCAGAGCGCGAGCACCGCGCCCGCGACGAAGCCGATGACGGCCTGCGGGCCGCCGAACGCGGCGACCATCAGCGGGATGGTCACGAAAGGACCGATGCCGCACATCTGGCTCATGTTGATGGCGGTGGCCTGGAACAGGCCGACGCGGCGGACGAAACCGCCGGTCGGTGGCGCACTGCCCGAGACGACGGGACTACCGGGACCAGCAGACATGGGGGCTCCTGAGCGAGACACGGGGAGGCGGGCGGGTCGCGTACGACGGGCGGGGGCCGACTCGGCGGGATGGCCGATAAAGTTAAGGAGCCTTACTAGATGCGTCAAGTATGCGTCGGGAATCGGTGAGAATGGTGCGATGGCCGCCAGCGACGTCGTAGAGGAGCAGGAGCAGCCCTGGAGCCGGCAGCGCCTGCGCAGCGCCAACGAGCGGCTGCTGCTGGACCGGCTGCGCACGCTCGGTTCCGCCTCGCGCGCCCAACTCGCCCGTGAGACAGGGCTGTCGAAGCCGACCGTGTCCAGCGCGCTCGCCGCACTGGAGTCGGCGGGCCTGGTCCACGAGGTCGGCACCCACGTGCCGGAGCGCGGCCGCACGGCCGTCCTGTACGCGCCCGACCCGGCGGCCGGGTTCGCGCTCGGCATCGACGTGGGCCGGACCTGGCTGCGGGTGGCGGTCGCCGATCTCGACGGCACCCTGGTCGCCCGCTCCGACGTGCGCAACCGGGCCCGGGGTTCGGGCGCGATGGCCGACCTGCTGGTCGCGACCGCCCGGCAGGTCGTCGCCAACTCCGGGGTGGATCCGGCCGAGGTGGTGCACGGGGTGGTGGGCACTCCGGGCGTGTACGACGAGCGGCAGCGGCGGGTGCGGTACGCGATGCATCTGCCGGGCTGGGGGCGCGCGGGCCTCTTCGACCGGATGCGCGAGGAACTGGGCGTCCCGCTGGAGGTGCACAACGACGCCAACCTCGCGGCCCTCGGCGAGTACACGTACGGCGTCGGGGCGGGCAGCCGGCTGTTCGCCTACATCATGATCGGCACCGGCCTCGGGATGGGCGTGGTCAGCGAGGGGCGGCTGTTCACCGGGGCGCACGGACTGGCCGGGGAGATCGGCTTCCTGCCCTGGCCTGGGCGGCAGCAGGGGCCCGAACGCCTTGAGGACGCGGTGTCGGGGGTGGCCGTCGTCGAGACGGCTCGGCGGCTGGGGATGACCGGGCAGCTCACCGCGAAGTCCGTCTTCGACGCGGCCCGCCAGGGCGACCAGGTCGCCGCCGAGGCGGTACGTCTTGAGGGCGAGCGGATCGCGCACACGGTGGCGGCGGCCGCGGCCGTCCTCGACCCCGACCTGGTGGTGCTCGGCGGCGGTGTCGGCCACAGCGTCGACCTGCTGCTGCGTCCCGTGCGGGACCACCTGCGCACCCTCACCCCGCTGCGCCCGAAGCTGGCACCCAGCCGGCTCGGCGAGGACGCGGTGCTGCTCGGCGCGGTGGCAACGGCCCTCGGGACCGCCCGTGACCTGGTCTTCGAGCGCAGGTCGGGCACGTCCTGACCGTGGCGGCGCCAACTCGCGCGGGCCCCACGGTGATTGACACCGCCTCCGCGGCACCCTAGCTTGAGCCGGGTTAGTAAAGTTTCCTAACTTTACGAGCCTGGAGACCATCGTGTTCCCTCGCCGTGCCCCCGGACACCGCCTCGCCACGGCCGCCGTGGCCCTGGGACTGCTCTGCTCACTCAACACCAGCGCCTGGGCAGGGGCCCGCGACCCGGCCCACGGGCCCGCCCGGATCACCCGTGTGCCGTCCGCCGCCGGGTCCGAGACCCCGCTGTCGGGGTACGCGATCCGGTCGACGGCCGAGGTGGGCGACTCCGCGGCGGCGGTCTCCTCCCCCGGCTACCCGACGCAGGGCTGGTATCCGGCGGGGCCCCGCTCCACGGTCCTCGCCGCGCTCCTCGCCGACGGCGTCTACGACGACCCCTTCGTCTCCACCAATCTCCAGAAGATCCCCAAGTCGCCCTTCCAGGTCCCCTGGTGGTACCGCAGCGACTTCACGGTCACGGACCCCGCGCACCGCACCTACCTGGACTTCAGCGGGGTTATCTCGGCGGCCGACGTGTACGTCAACGGCCACCGGGTCGCCACGGCCGACGAGGTCACCGGCGCCTACACCCACCATGAACTGGACGTCACCTCCCTGGTGACGGCCGGCACGAACACGGTCGCCTTCCGCATCCAGCCCAACAACCCGAACAAGAACCTCACCATGGGCTGGCTCGACTGGCTCCAGCCCCCGCCCGACCAGAACATGGGCATCGTCCGTGACGTCCTGGTCCGGCGCGGCGGCCCGGTCGCGCTGCGCGACGCGCACGTGGTGACGAAGCTCGCGGTGCCGTCCCTCGCGACGGCCGACCTGACGGTGAAGGCTCAGGCCCGCAACGACTCGGACACCCCGGTCACCACCGAGGTCTCCGGTACCGTCGCCGGGGTGACCCTCACCAGGTCGGTCGAGCTCGCGGCCCACCAGACCAGGACCGTCACCTTCACCCCCGCCGACACCCCGGGGCTGCACCTGACCTCCCCGAAGGTGTGGTGGCCCGCGGGGATGGGCGGCCAGCCGCTCCACGACCTCGACCTCACCGCGTCCGTCGGCGGCACGGCTTCGGACACCGCCCACGAGACCTTCGGCATCCGGGACGTCCGGGCCCCGCTGAACTCCGACGGCGCCCGGCAGTACTCGATCAACGGCCGCCGGCTGCTGATCAAGGGCGGCGGCTGGTCACCGGACGAGTTCCTGCGCTGGGACCGCACCTATGCCGAGGACCGCCTCAGGTACGCCGTGGACCTGGGCCTCAACGCCATCCGGCTGGAAGGCCACATCGAGCCCGACGAGTTCTTCGACCTCGCCGACCGCCTCGGCGTCCTCACCCTGCCCGGCTGGGAGTGCTGCGACAAGTGGGAGGGGCAGACCAACAGCGGCGAGAGCGGCGAGAAGTGGACCGCCGCCGACTACCCGGTCGCCCAGGCCTCGATGGCCGCCGAGGCCGCCCAGCTGCGTGACCACCCGAGCGTGATCTCCTTCCTGATCGGCAGCGACGCCGCGCCCGACGCGAAGATCGAGAAGGGATATCTGGACGCCCTGGACGCCGCCGACTGGGGAGTCCCGGTGGTTCCCGCCGCCTCGGACAAATCGGCGCCCCAGCTGGGCAGTTCGGGCATGAAGATGACCGGCCCCTACGACTGGGTCCCGCCGGGCTACTGGTACGCCAAGCGTGAGGGCGGCGCCACCGGCTTCAACTCGGAGACCAGCGCAGGACCCGACATCCCCACCCTCGACACCCTGCGCCGGATGCTGACCCCGGCCGAACTCGACACCCTCTGGAAGAACCCGGACGCCAAGCAGTACCACCGCTCGCCGTCCGCGACCTTCGGCACTCTGAAGATCTACGACGCCGCCCTCACCGGCCGCTACGGCGCCCCGAAGAGCCTCACCGACTACGTCCGCAGGGCCCAGCTCGCCCAGTACGAGAACGTCCGCGCCCAGTACGAGGCGTACGAGCGCAACCAGACCGACGCCTCGAAGCCGTCCACCGGGGTCGTGTACTGGATGTTCAACAGCGGCTGGACGTCCCTGCACTGGCAGCTGATGGACCGTTACCTCGACAAGGGCGGCGCCTACTTCGGCGCGAAGAAGGCCAACGAGCCCCTCCACGTCCAGTACTCGTACGA
This sequence comes from Streptomyces sp. NPDC001980, assembly GCF_040296885.1. Classification (NCBI taxonomy): domain Bacteria; kingdom Bacillati; phylum Actinomycetota; class Actinomycetes; order Kitasatosporales; family Streptomycetaceae; genus Streptomyces; species Streptomyces sp. NPDC001980. The sequence goes on from NZ_JBEOYD010000066.1 coordinate 34,031, forward strand.
CGACCGCTCGGTCGTCGTACTGAACAACCGGCACACGCCGGCCTCCGGGCTCACCGCGCGGGCCACCCTCTTCAACCCCGACGGCACCCAGAAGTACGACAAGACCGTCACCGGCGTCTCGGTCCAGGGCGACGGCGCGCACAGCACCGCGCTCACGCTGCCGGCCTCGGTGAGCGGGCTGGCCTCCACCTACCTGGCGCGGCTGGTCCTGACCGACGCCGACGGCAAGGAGGTGAGCCGCAACGTCTACTGGCTCTCCACCAAGGCCGACACCCTCGACTGGGCGAAGACCGACTGGTGGCACACCCCGACCACGAGCTACGCGGACCTGACGGGGCTGTCCTCGATGGCCCAGGTCCCGGTCACGGCGACGGCGTCGACGACGGATACCGACGGCACGTCGACCACCACGGTCACCGTCCGCAACACGGGCACCGGCAAGACCCCGTCCCTGCTGACGGACGTCCACCTGGTCGACGCGAACGGCAAGCCTGTGCTGCCGGTCCAGTGGTCGGACAACGAGGTCAGCCTGTGGCCGGGCGAGTCGGCGACCCTGACGGCCACCTACCGGACCGCCGACCTGCACGGGTCGTCGCCCCAGGTGCGGGTCTCCGGCTGGAACGCGGTGGAGCGGACGGTTCCGGCGGGCCTGCCGGAACCGTCCGTCCCGCTCAGCTCACGTTGAGCGCGGTGTCGTCGACGACGAAGGACGTCTGGAGGGTCGAACCCTCGACACCGGAGAACTTGATGGTGGCCGTGGTGCCGGCCAGGGAGGAGACGTCGAAGCTCTTGAGGACGTATCCGGAGGCCGCGTTGAGGTTGGAGTACGTGGCCAGGGTGGTGGATCCGGCGGTGACCGTCAGCTTGTCGTAGGCGGTGCTGGTGGTGGTCTCCGCGGTGTCCACGTGCAGGTAGAAGCTGAGCGTCGCGGAGCAGCCGGACGGAATGGTCACCGACTGGGACAGCGTGTCGGTGTGGGCCGACCCGTAGCCGTCGAGCCAGGCCTTGTAGGAGCCGGTGCGGGCCGCCTCGCTGCTGGAGTTGGTGATGACCCCGCTGCTGGCGGTCCAGGTGGTGTTGCCGGACTCGAAGCCGGGGTTGCCGAGGAGCTGGGCGGAGGTGCAGGTGCCACCGCCGCCCCCTCCGCCGCCACCGCTGCTGCCGCTGGACGCGCCGGTGAGCCAGGCGGTGGCGTTGAGGGCGAGGGCCGCGTTGGTGGCGCCGCTGTCGTTCCAGCCGTCGTACAGCGTGTTGCCGGACTGGC
>NZ_JBEOYD010000067.1:0-35237 GCF_040296885.1 Streptomyces sp. NPDC001980
GCGCCCTGTCCGCGCAGGGACTCCGCACAGCCCTTGCCCACGTCGCCGTAGCCGCACACGACCGCGGTCTTGCCGCCGATCAGGACGTCGGTGGCGCGGTTGATGCCGTCGATCAGCGAGTGCCGGCAGCCGTACTTGTTGTCGAACTTCGACTTGGTCACGGCGTCGTTGACGTTGATCGCCGGGAACAGCAGGACGCCGTCGCGCTGCATCTCGTACAGGCGGTGGACACCGGTCGTGGTCTCCTCGGTCACACCGCGGATACCGGCGGCGATGGCCGGCCAGTCCAGGGTGGTGGTCTCCAACAGGGAGCGGACGACGGCGAGTTCCTCGTTGGTGGCCTCGGGGAGGTGGCCGGTCTTCTGGTACTCGACGCCCTTGTGGACGAGCAGGGTGGCGTCACCGCCGTCGTCCAGAATCATGTTGGGGCCGTCACCGTCGGGCCAGGTCAGGGCCTGCTCGGTGCACCACCAGTACTCCTGCAGCGTCTCGCCCTTCCAGGCGAAGACGGGAATGCCTGCGGCGGCGATCGCGGCAGCGGCGTGGTCCTGCGTGGAGTAGATGTTGCAGGACACCCAGCGGACCCGCGCGCCGAGCGCGACGAGGGTCTCGATGAGAACCGCGGTCTGTACGGTCATGTGCAGAGAGCCGGTGATCCGGGCGCCGGCCAGCGGCTGGGCGTCGGCGTACTCGCGGCGGATCGCCATCAGGCCGGGCATCTCGTGCTCGGCCAGGGTGATCTCCTTGCGGCCGAACTCCGCGAGACCGATGTCGGCGACCTTGTAGTCGGTGAAGTCAGCGTTCGGCTGAGAGGACATGCTCGGCGCTCCTGATGCTGTGCGTGGGCTGGATGTTCTGGTGGATCTCAAGCGTCGCGAGGGACTTGTTGAGCGTGATGTAGTGCAGGCCGGGCGCACCCTCGTCCAGCAGCCGGGCGGCCATGGCGGTGGCGTGGTCGACACCGATGCGGTGCCCGGCGGCCGGGTCGTCCTTCGCCGCCTCCAGGCGGTGGGCCAGGTCCTCGGGAAAGCCGGCGCCGCTGAGTTGCGCGAAGCGGCTGATCTGCCGGACGTCGGTGGCGGGCATGATCTCGGGGATGATCGGGGTGTCGCAGCCGGCCGCGGCGACCCGGTCCCGCAGCCGCAGATAGTCCTCCGGATCGAAGAACATCTGGGTGATCGCGTAGTCCGCGCCCGCCCGGCACTTGGCGACGAAGTACCTGATGTCGCTGTCCCAGTCCGGCGAGCGCGGATGGCGCTCGGGGAACGCCGCCACACCGATGCCGAAGTCGCCCAACCCGCGGACGAGGGAGACCAGCTCATGGGCGTGGGTGAGGCCCTGCGGGTGCGGGACCCAGCGGGCGTTCGGGTCGCCCGGCGGATCGCCGCGCAGCGCCAGCACGTCCCGTACGCCCGCGTCCGCGTACTGGCCCATGACGTGGCGCAGTTCGGCGACCGAGTGGCCCACGGCCGTCAGATGGGCGACGGGCCGCAGGGTCGTCTGCGTCGCGATGCGCTTGGTCACCTCGACCGTACGGTCCCGCGACGAGCCGCCCGCGCCGTACGTCACGGAGACGAACGTCGGCGACAGCGACTCGATACGGCGGATCGCGTTCCACAGGGTGCGGGCGCCCGCCTCGGTCCGCGGGGGGAAGAACTCGAAGGAGAAGGAACGGGCCCCGCTCGCGAGGACCTGGCGCACGGTGCTCATCGTCGGCCTCCCGCGTTGAAGTAGTTCGCCTCGGGGTGGTGGACGACGATGGCATCCGTGGACTGCTCGGGGTGGAGCTGGTACTCCTCGGAGAGGTGGACCCCGATCCGCTCGGGCCCCAGCAGCGCGGCGATCTTGGCCCGGTCCTCGAGGTCGGGGCAGGCCGGGTAGCCGAGGGAGTAGCGGCAGCCCTGGTACTCGGTACGCAGCATGCCGTCGATGCCGGTCGGGTCGGCGCCGCCGATCCCCCACTGCGCGCGGACCCGGCTGTGCCAGTACTCGGCGAGAGCCTCCGCCAACTGGACGGACAGACCGTGCAGTTCGAGGTATTCGCGGTAGGAGTCGGCGGCGAACAGCTCGGCGGTGGCCTCGCCGATCCTGGATCCCACGGTGACCATCTGGAGGGCCAGGACATCTCTCTCGCCGGACTCCTCGGGGCGGAAGAAGTCGGCCAGGCACAGGCGGCGGCCACGCTGTTGGCGGGGGAAGGTGAAGCGGGTCCGTTCGCCTCCGTCCTCGTCCAGGACGATCAGGTCGTCGCCCTTGGACACGCAGGGGAAGTAGCCGTGGACCACGGCCGCTTCGAGGAGCCGGTCCGTCTGCAGCCGGTCCAGCCAGCCGCGCAGCCGCGGCCGGCCCTCCGACTCGATCGTCTCCTGGTCCTTCAGGCCCCACTGGCCCTTGAACAGGGCCGTCTCGTCCAGCCAGGACGCGTACTCGGCGAGCTGGATGCCCTTGACGACCCTCGTCCCGAAGAAGGGGGGCTCGGGTACGGGGTTGTCGACTGCCACGTCGCTGCGCCCGGCCGGCTCCGGCTCCCGCACCTTGAGCGGCGGCGTCTCCCGCTTCGGCACACGGCGCCGTCTCAGCTCGGGCAGGGCGGCGCCGGGCACACCGCGCTTGACCGCGATCAGCGCGTCCATCAGGCGCAGGCCCTCGAACGCGTCCCGGGCGTACCGGACTTCGCCCTCGTAGAGCTCGTGCAGGTCCTGCTCGACGTAGGCGCGGGTGAGGGCGGCACCGCCCAGGATCACCGGGAAGCGCCGCGCGAGCCCACGGGCGTTGAGCTCCTCCAGGTTCTCCTTCATGATCACGGTCGACTTCACCAGGAGTCCGGACATGCCGATGACGTCGGCCTTGTGCTCGTCGGCGGCTTCCAGGATCGCGGAGACGGGCTGCTTGATGCCGAGGTCGACGACGTTGTAGCCGTTGTTGGACAGGATGATGTCGACGAGGTTCTTGCCGATGTCGTGGACGTCGCCGCGGACGGTGGCCAGGACGATGGTGCCCTTGCCCGCCCCTCCTTCGCCGTCGGCGGTCTTCTCCATGTGCGGCTCCAGATGGGCCACCGCGGACTTCATCACCTCGGCGGACTGGAGCACGAACGGCAGCTGCATCCGGCCCGAGCCGAACAGCTCGCCGACCACCTTCATGCCGGCCAGCAGCGTGTCATTGACGATGTCCAGCGCCGGGCGGTCGGCCAGCGCGAGATCGAGATCGGCCTCCAGGCCGTTGCGCTCGCCGTCGATGATGCGGCGCTTGAGGCGCTCCTCCAGCGGCAGCGCGGCCAGTTCCTCGGCCTTGCCGGCCTTCAGGGACTTGGCGGTCGCCCCCTCGAACAGTGCCATCAGCTTCTGCAGAGGGTCATAGCCTTCGGACCGGCGGTCGTAGATCAGGTCGAGCGCGGCCTTCACCTGCTCCTCCTCGAACCGCGCGATCGGCAGGATCTTCGACGCGTGGACGATCGCGGAGTCCAGGCCTGCCTTGACGCACTCCTCCAGGAACACCGAGTTGAGCAGGATGCGGGCGGCCGGGTTGAGGCCGAAGGAGATGTTCGACAGACCGAGGGTGGTCTGGACGTCCGGGTGGCGGCGCTTGAGCTCGCGGATCGCCTCGATGGTGGCGATGCCGTCCCCCCGCGACTCCTCCTGACCGGTGCAGATGGTGAAGGTCAGGGTGTCGATGAGGATGTCCGACTCGTGGATGCCCCAGTTCCCGGTCAGGTCGCCGATCAGCCGCTCGGCGATCTCGACCTTCTTCTCGGGAGTGCGGGCCTGCCCCTCCTCGTCGATGGTCAGCGCGATCAGCGCGGCGCCGTGCTCACGGGCGAGCCGGGTGACCTTCGCGAAGCGGGACTCGGGGCCGTCGCCGTCCTCGTAGTTGACGGAGTTGATGACCGCACGCCCGCCCAGTTTCTCCAACCCGGCCTGAATCACGTCGACTTCGGTCGAGTCCAGGACGATCGGCAGGGTGGAGGCGGTCGCGAACCGGCCCGCCAGTTCCTCCATGTCCGCGACGCCGTCCCGGCCCACGTAGTCCACGCAGAGGTCCAGCATGTGGGCGCCCTCGCGGATCTGCTCGCGGGCCGTCTCCACACAGTCGTCCCAGCGGCCCTCCAGCATGGCCTCGCGGAACTTCTTCGAACCGTTGGCGTTCGTGCGCTCGCCGATCGCCAGGTACGCGGTGTCCTGACGGAACGGCACCGTCTGATACAGCGAGGCGGCACCCGGCTCGGGCTGCGGCGAGCGCGGCACCGGCTCGACGCCGCGCACCCGCTCCACCACCTGCCGCAGATGTTCCGGGGTCGTACCGCAGCAGCCGCCCACCAGCGACAGCCCGTACTCGCGCACGAACGTCTCCTGCGCGTCCGCCAACTCCGATGCGGTCAGCGGGTAGTGGGCGCCGTCCTTGCCGAGGACCGGCAGACCGGCGTTCGGCATGCACGAGAGCGGAATACGGGCGTGCCGGGCCAGATGGCGGAGGTGCTCGCCCATCTCGGCCGGTCCCGTGGCACAGTTCAGGCCGATCATGTCGATACCCAGTGGCTCGAGCGCCGTCAGCGCCGCGCCGATCTCCGAACCGAGCAGCATGGTGCCGGTCGTCTCGACGGTCACCGAGCAGATCAGCGGGACGTCCTTGCCCAGCGCGTCCAGCGCCCGGCGGGCACCGACAACCGACGCCTTGGTCTGCAGCAGGTCCTGCGTCGTCTCCACCAACAGGGCGTCCGCGCCGCCGACGAGCAGGCCCTCGGCGTTCTGCTGGTAGGCGTCGCGCAGCGTGGCGTACGGAGCGTGGCCCAGCGTCGGCAGCTTGGTGCCGGGGCCCATCGAGCCGAGCACCCAGCGCTGCTGCCCGGTCGACGCGGTGAACTCGTCGGCCACCTCGCGGGCCAGGCGGGCGCCCGCCTCCGACAGCTCGAAGACGCGGTCGGCGATGTCGTACTCACCGAGCGCGGCGTGGTTGGCGCCGAAGGTGTTCGTCTCGACACAGTCGACGCCCACCGCGAAATACGCCTCGTGGACGGAGCGCACGATGTCGGGGCGGGTCAGGTTGAGGATCTCGTTGCAGCCCTCGAGATTCTCGAAGTCCTCCAGAGTGGGGTCCTGCGCCTGCAGCATGGTGCCCATCGCCCCGTCGGCGACGACGACTCGGGTGGCGAAGGCTTCACGGAGGTCTGTCATGGCGTGCCGTCCAGGACTTCCAGGGCGTGCAGAGCGGGGGCCAGTTCGTCGGCCGCGGCCGCGCCGTAGGCGCGCTCGGCCGTGGCCAGAAGGTGGTGCCGGTCCACGCGGTAGGTCTGCGAGCCGACCGTGGACAGGGCCGTGGACGCCAGCACGCAGCCCAGGCGGGCCGCGGCGGGCAGCGGCAGATCGTGGCCGAGCGCGGCGAGGAAGCCGGCCCGGAAGGCGTCGCCCACCCCGGTCGGGTCGGTGACCGGCGCGTCGGGGACGGCGTCCACGGTGAGCGGGGCGTGGCCGGCGCGGTCCACGCGCACTCCGGCGCTTCCCAGGGTGGTGACCCAGGCGCCGACCCGGGCGAGGACGTCGTCCCGGTCCCAGCCGGTGCGTTCGAGGAGCAGAGCGGCCTCGTACTCGTTGGTGAACAGCCAGCGGGCGCCGTCCACCAGGTCGCGCACCTGGGGGCCGTCGAGGCGGGCGAGCTGCTGGGAGGGGTCGGCGGCGAAGGGCAGGCCGAGGCGGCGGCACTCGCGGGTGTGCCGGAGCATCGCCTCCGGGTCGTCGGGGCCGACCAGGACCAGGTCGGGGCGCGGCCGCCCGTGGAGGGACCGCGCCAGGTCGATGTCACGAGCCTCCTGCATGGCGCCCGCGTAGAAGGCGGCGATCTGGTTGGCGTCCTCGTCGGTGATGCACATGAAGCGGGCGGTGCCGCGCTCGGCCGAGACGTGCACGGCGCCGGTGTCGACGCCGTGCTCCTTGAGCCAGACCTCGTGCTCGGCGAAGTCGGCACCGACGGCCCCGACGAGCAGCGGGGCGAGGCCGAGGCCGCCGAGGCCGAAGCAGATGTTGGCGGCGACCCCGCCCCGGCGCACCTCAAGCGCGTCGACCAGGAAGGACAGGGAGACATGGGCGAGTCGGTCGGGGATGAGCTGGTCCGCGAACCGACCGGGGAAGACCATCAGATGGTCCGTGGCAATGGATCCTGTCACCGCGATACGCACATGAACTCCTGAACTCCTGTCGGGTGGCAGGCACCGGACGGGCCAGCACCTGCCGGCCTGGGGATTCGTGATTCCTGGGGGGTGGATTGGGGCAGGGCGTCAGATGCCCGCGGCGGCCCTGAGCGCCTCGGCCCGGTCGGTGCGCTCCCAGGTGAAGTCGGGCAGTTCGCGGCCGAAGTGGCCGTAGGCCGCCGTCTGGGCGTAGACGGGCCGCTTCAGGTCGAGGTCGCGGATGATCGCGGCGGGGCGCAGGTCGAAGACCTGGGTGATGGCCTGCTCGATGGTGTCCTGGGCGACTTCACCGGTGCCGAAGGTCTCGACGAAGAGGCCGACGGGCTCGGCCTTGCCGATGGCGTACGCGACCTGCACCTCGCAGCGGGACGCCAGGCCGGCGGCGACCACGTTCTTGGCGACCCAGCGCATCGCATACGCTGCCGAGCGGTCCACCTTGGACGGGTCCTTGCCGGAGAAGGCGCCGCCACCGTGGCGGGCGTAGCCGCCGTACGTGTCGATGATGATCTTGCGGCCGGTCAGGCCGGCGTCGCCCATCGGGCCGCCGATCTCGAAGCGGCCGGTGGGGTTCACGAGGAGGCGGTAGCCCTCGGTCTCCAGCTTGATGTCGTCCTCGGCGAGCTCGGCGAGAACGTGTTCGACGACATGTTCGCGCACGTCCGGGACCAGCAGCCCGTCCAGGTCGATGTCCGGGGCGTGCTGGGAGGAGACGACGACGGTGTCCAGGCGGACCGGCCGGCTGCCCAGGTACTCGATGGTGACCTGGGTCTTGCCGTCCGGGCGCAGGTAGGGGACGGTGCCGTTCTTGCGGACCTCGGTGAGGCGCCGCGCGAGGCGGTGCGCCAGCTCGATCGGCAGCGGCATCAGGGTGGGCGTCTCGTCGGTGGCGTAGCCGAACATGATGCCCTGGTCACCGGCGCCCTGGGCGGCCAGCTCGTCGCCGGTGCCCTCGACGCGGGACTCGTAGGCGGTGTCGACGCCCTGCGCGATGTCCGGGGACTGGGCGCCGATGGACACCGACACACCGCAGGAGGCGCCGTCGAAGCCCTTCGCGGAGGAGTCGTAGCCGATCTCGAGGATCTTGTCGCGGACGAGCGTGGCGATGTCCGCGTACGCGGTCGTGGTCACCTCACCGGCGATGTGCACCTGGCCGGTGGTGATCAGGGTCTCCACGGCGACGCGCGCGGCCGGGTCCTGGGCGAGCAGGGCGTCGAGGACGGTGTCGCTGATCTGGTCGGCGATCTTGTCGGGATGGCCCTCGGTCACGGACTCCGAGGTGAACAGACGGCGGGACATGTCTCTCCAGGGTGGGTGGTGAGGGTGGATCGGTGGGTGGCTGGGTGCGCGCGGCGCTGCGCGCGGTGGGTCAGTCGGTGCCGCGGAAGATCGACGGGTCCGGGACCTGGTGCTCCTCCCCGGCGAGCAGTGCGGGCCGCACGACGGCTGCCCCGACGAGGGGGCGGCGGGCGCGGGCCGGTTCGGCCGGGGCCGGGACGTGCTCGGCTTCCTCAAGACGGTCAAGAATGTCCAGCGTGTCGATGCTCATCTCTGTCTGTCTCCCGATGACTTCGGCGGCTTCGGCGGCTTCGGCGGCTCGTGTCCCCGGTCGGAGTCACACCGCGGGGACCGGCCGGCTCACCGGCCGGGCGGGCGCCGCGTCCTTGGCGAGCAGGCAGTCCTCCAGGAAACCGAGGGCCTTGAGGTGGTAGGTACGGGCCGCCCAGCCGAGGCTCAGGTTGTGCCCGGCGTCCGGCTGGTGGGCGATGACGGTCGTGGTGGCGGCCAGCGGCCGGCGCAGGGCGGCCAGGGCATCGTCGTCGAACAGCCACCACTGCTCCTGCTCGGCGAAGGTGAAGCGGACCGGGATCCGGACCCTGCGGGCGATCCGCGGGTACATGCCGGGCCACAACGGCCCCTCGTGTGCCTCCAGTTCGGGTACCGGCGACACGAGGTGGCGACCCTGCCGGAAGGCGTCCGGCGGGTAGAGCCGCAAGGAGCCCCAGTGGCGGCGCCAGTCACCGTGGCCGTGCCGGCCCGGGAGCTGGTCGGTGCGTACGGCGAGGCGGCTGCCGAGGCCGGAGATGTCCAGGCCGATGAGGCTGCTGCCGCGCTCCTCGGCGGCCGCGGCCAGGGCGAGCTTGCCGCCGTTGGAGTGCGCCACGAGGAAGATGCCCGCGCCTGTGTCATGGGTGGCGGCGAAGTCGGCGAGACCGTCGTGCAGCGTCGCCGCCTGCGCAGCCAGCCCCTGGCCGCGCGGCAGGTGGGGGGCCGAACTTCCGTAGCCGGGGCGGTCGACGGCCAGGACCGTGTAGCCGAGGCCGGCGCCGAGGGCGAGCAGCGACAGTCCGGGGCGGGCCCGGCTGTCGAAGTAGCCGGCCCGCATGCCGCCGCCGTGCACCGCGACCACGACGGCCCGGGGCCGACCGGAGGGCGGCTCGGCGATCAGTGCCGACAACGGGATCCCGGCGGCGTCGAGGGTGATCTCGCGGGCCCGGAAGGCATCGGTGGTCAACGGCTGGGCCATGGGATCAACAACTCCGGGCGGTTGGGAGGTACCCGGGTGCCGCCCTCATCTCCTGGTCGGCGCCGGGCAGCGGGTGAGGCGGCGGCGTACCAGGCGGCGTACCAGGTGATGGACCAGATGGTGGACGGGGACGCCGGGTTCACCGGGGTGCGGCGGTAGCGCGCGCTCCGTGCCGGCCTGGGGCACGCGCACGTCGGACGCGCTCATCGTCGGTATGCGTCGTCGCGCCAGCTGCGCGGTGTGCCGGCGCGGGTGCGCCGTTCGAGGCGCTGCCAGCGTGCGGTGCGGCGGCCGGACTCCGGGCCCTCGGCGTGGTCCTGCTCCGTGTTGCCGACGGCGGCCGCACGGGCGAGCAGCACGGCGGTGAGCGCGGCGAGTTCGGTCGCGTCGGGGCTGCCCTTCTCGATGCGCAGCACGGTGCCGGCGGGGCCGGTGATGATCTCCGTGCTGTCCTTGCTGTCCTTGGTGTCCCTGGACGGTGGCATGGGCGTCGTCTCCGTGGTCGTGGGAACGGATCGGGAAACGCGAACGCCGCACGAACTCGCCGGTCCCAGACGGGGGATGGGGAACCGGCGAGCTCGCGCGGCGAGCTCGGGTGGTGCAGTGGTGCAGTGGTGCAGTGGTACGAGGCTGTCGCCGGGTCAGGCGGCCGTGGGGCCCAGCTGGCCGACGAAGCGGCCGGTGAACAGGTCCTGGCCCTTGAACTGGGAGACCATCTCGGTCGGGGCGACGAACGGGCCCTCGGGCGAGGGGAGCTGGCCGACGCCGCCCTCGCTGCCGAGCGGCAGGAGGATCATCGGGAAGCCCAGCGGCTGGTAGGTCGCCGTCGGCTCCTCGCCCTTGATCTGGGCGAGGATGTTCTTGGCGACGACCTCGGCGTGCTGCATCGCGTAGCCGGCCATCTTGGCCTCGGCGACGTCGGTGATGTCGCCGACCGCGTAGACGTGGTCGTGGCCCTTGACGTTGAGCTTCTCGGTCACGGGGACCTGGCCCTGCTCGGTGAGGGCGGTGAGCTTGCCGTCGGCGAGGTAGTCGTTGTTGATGACCGTGCCGAAGGCGCGGTACCAGACGTCGGCGGTGATCTCGTCACCGGCGGTCGTGGTGACGGTGAACGAGCCGACCTGGCCGGAGGGGGTGCCCGGCTCGGCCGTCAGGCCGGTGCCGAGGCGGACCTCGATGCCCAGGGCGTCGAGCTGGCCGTGCAGGTCCTCGACGACCTCCGGCTTGAAGCCGGGGAGCAGTTCCTTGGCCGGGTCGACGATGGTCACCTTCTTGTCCGGCCAGACCTGCTTGATCTCACCGGCGAGTTCGAGGCCGACCGGGCCGGCGCCGAGGATGAGGACGTTGTCCGCCTGCAGCAGTTCCTTGTGCGAGGCGCGGAAGTCCTTGAGCGCCTCCTCCACGGTGGCGGCGGAGGGGTTGGCCGGGTAGGCGTAGCTGGAGCCGGTGGCCAGGACCACGTAGTCGGCCGCGACGTGCCGGCCCGAGGCCAGGGTGACGCCGGTGGGGTCCACGGAGACGGCGCGGTCCTGAACGACCTGGCCGTTGGTGAGCAGCGTCTTGAACGGGAAGAACATGTTGGGCGCCCACTCGGGCTGGGCCAGTGCGCGCAGCGACCCCGCCACGTTGGCGAAGGCGTCACGCGGGTCGATCAGGACGACCTCGGCCTCGGACTCGAGGGCCTTGGCCACCGCGGCGCCCCCGTAGCCTCCGCCGACAACGGCGACTTTACGACTCATGATTCACACTCCACAAACCAATGAAATTGCGTCGGGCTCTGCTCGAAAACGCTAATTGATTCGCACTGCGAACCACAATGCAGAGAAACTTCAGGAACTACAGATCTTTGTTAAGAAGTAGAAGTTCCTGCTACGAACTTTCGATATTCGGGTGCTACGCTGCACGCGTGGCCAAGCATGAAGACGACGACGGCGCGATGGGGCTGGCGGCCGCACTGGTGCGGTCATCGTTCCTGGTCAACGCCGTGTATGCCCAGGTGAGCCGTGAGCACGGACTGACCCCGCAGCAGGGCCAGTTGCTGTGCGTGCTGATGGCGCAGCCGTACGGAATGAGCGAACTGTGCTCGATGCTCGGGCTCGCCAAATCGAGTCTGACCGGTCTGGTGGACCGCACCGAGAACAACGGCCTGGTACGGCGCGAGAACGATCCGCGCGACAGCCGTGCGGTGCGGGCGGCGCTCACCTCTCGCGGCGCACGGCTCGCCGACCGCTTCTACACCGACGCCTGCCGGCGCATCGAGCAGCTGCCGGCCGGCCTCGACGCCGCGGGACGGGACACTCTCGCCGCACTGCTCGGCCGCGTCGTGCGCGACAACGACGGCCCCGTGGTCTTCGTCGAACCCGGCCACGGGGCCGCCGCCCGCGGCTGACGGGCCTCAGGCCGCGATCAGCCGCTGCGTGTAGGCGAGCGCGGCCGGCTCGAACTGCAGGGCGGCATGCGAGCCCGCCGCGTGGACGTCCCGCCAGATGCGCTGCATCGGGTGGGACGTGGCCTGCCCGCGGGTCCCCGTCACGTGGAACAGCCGGTCCACCGCGCCGACGAGCAGCTCCACCGCGAGCGTGGCGTCGCGATGGTTGCGCACGGCCGCGCCGTCCTCCACGAGCCGGCCCCCGTCGGCGGTCCCGGCGACCCGCGCGAGCAGCAGCGCCGCCGCGTCGATCTCGCCCGCCGCGCGGGTGTAGGCGATGCGGGCCGTGTCCCGGGCCGCCGCCCGGGCTCCGCTCGACGGTGTGCCGAGGTGCTGTTCGACCAGGCGCAGCGCGGCGCGGGCCGCGCCCAGGATGGGCGCCGCGAAGGTCAACCCGTTCACCGCGAACAGCGGTGCCGCGTGCACCGGGGACCCGGTCGGCGCCGGCAGGTTGCCCTGGCGCATGTCGTCCCAGACGAACGAGCGGTACTCCGGCACGAACGTCCGCTCCACCAGCAGGGTGTGGCTGCCGGTGGCGCGCATGCCGAGCGTCGACCAGGACTCCTCGTGGGTGAAGGAGTCCCTGGGCACCGCGAACACCCGGATCGACCGGTCGCCCTCGCGCGGCGGCGCCGAGCTGAGCAGTGCCCAGTCGGCGAACTCGACCCCGCTGACGTAGAGCCACTTGCCGGACAGCGACCAGCCGCCGGTCACCGGCTCGGCCTGGACCCCGGCAGCGACCATCGAGCTCACCAGCCGGGTGTCGGTGCCCTTCGCCCAGACCTCCTCGCGCCCCTCCTCGGGCAGGAAGGCGCTGAAGCGCCCGTTGTACGCCCACAGGGACGCGAGCCAGGCGGCGGACGCGCAGCCCTCGCCGATCGTGGCGACGGCCCGCGTCACCGACTCGAAGGTGCCGCCTGCGCCGCCTTGCGCCGCAGGGGCAAAGGCTTTGGTGAACCCGGCCGCCGCCAGCGCCTCGACGGTGTCCTGGCCGAGCCGCCCGGCCGAGTCCGCGCCCTCGGCGCCGCGGGCCGCCGCACCGGCCGCGGCGTCCAACGCCCCGGCGTCGTGTCCTGCCGGCTCGCCGCTCACACGCGCTCCCTGATGTACTCGATCTCGCTGAAGTGGAGCTCGACACGGACGCCGTCCAGGCCGTCGAGAGCGGACGGCTCCTTGGGCCGCTCCAGGAAGGCGCGGAAGCTGTTCTCGTCCTCCCACTGCGCGTACTTGATGACGTGCTCGCCGGACAGGCCGCGGTGCACGGCGTGCGACACGTAACCCGGCGTGGTCGCCAGCTCCTCGGGATCGTGCGTCATTTCCTTGAGCACCTGCGGCTGGTCCTCGGGCGCCGACGTGACCACGATGACCACGGTGAAGCGGGGCTCGTCGAGGCTGATACGGGGCTCGGGGTGCCAGGTGTGGACGACCTCGCAGGGGATGTTGTCCAGGCGGGAGACGTTCAGGGCGCTGCCGAGGCGGCCCTGGGTGGCGCGCTCGCCCAGGAAGGCGTCGTACGCCTCCTTGCTCTCCCACTGTGCGTAGTTGACCACCGAGCGGCCGTCGAGCCCCCGGTGGAAATTGCCCGAGACCAGGCCCGGCTGGACGTTCGCCGGCGGCAGGCTGCGCCACTGGTCGAACAGCACCTGCTGCCCGTCGGGGCCTTCGGTGTGAAAGATGTTGAACAGCGTGAAGTAGCCGTCCTCCACCCTGATGGAACTCATGGCTCTCCCTGGTTTCAGGCGGCGTACGGACGTGCGGTGCGGGCGTCCTTGAGGGCACAGGCCCACCACTGGAGCTTTTCGAGCATGGCCTTGGCGGGGACGGCGGCGTCGGGCGCGCGCAGCACACCGTCGTCGCCGATGTGCTGCCACACGCCGTGGAAGCTGACCGTGTCGCGGATCGTGGCCGCGTGCAGCTCCGCGAAGACCAGGCGCAGCTGCTCGACGGCCCGCAGCCCGCCGGACAGACCGCCGTAGGAGACGAACGCGACCGGCTTGGCCTGCCATTCGGCGCGGTGCCAGTCGATCAGGTTCTTCATCGGGGCGGTGAAGCTGTGGTTGTACTCCGGCGTGATCACGACGAACGCGTCCGCAGCGTCGAGGCGTGCGGCGACGGAGGCGAGCAACTCGGCGGACTCGCCCCCGGGTTCCTGCGTCAACGACAACGGCAGTTCCACGTCGGCCAGATCGAGGACGTCGACGTCGTACATCGCGCAGGCCTCGACCTCCGCGACGAACCAGCGCGCGACGGCCGGACCGGTGCGGCCCACACGGGACGAACCGATGATCACGGCAAGGCGCAGTGTTCCCTCGGACATGTTTTTCCTTCCTGTGAGCCGGAACCGGACACGGACCCTCGTCAGGGGCGGGCGCCGTGGCGGATGGCGCGCATCTGGGCCACCCACACATCGGCGTCGGCGGCCCGCTGCCGGAAGGAGTCGGCCGAACCCTGGTGCGTGAAGACGTGGATCCGGTTCTCCTCGATGGCTTCGAGGGCGGCCTTGGCCACCTGCTCGGGTTCGAGGACCTCGGAGACCTCCTTCAGCTTGGCCAACTGCTCGTTGCTGCTGACGCTGGCGGCCAGCATCGGGGTGTTGACCGCCTGGGGCATCAGGCACGAGACGCCGAGACCGCGGTGGCCGTACTCGACGGCGAGGTACTCGGCGAACGCCACGGCCCCCTGCTTGGCGACCGAGTACGGCGCCGCGCCGAACGCGGTGAGCACACCGCAGGCGGCGATCGTCTGCACCAGGTGTCCCTGGCCGGCCTCCAGCATGGCCGGGACCACGGCTCGGGCCGCCCACACGTGCGACATCATGTTGACGTCGAGGGCGCGCTTCCAGTCCTCGTCCGACGCGTCGTAGCCGCCCGTCACGGTCAGTCCGGCGTTGGAGACGAAGATGTCGACAGAGCCGAACCGCTCCCGGGCCCGGTCGACCAGGGCCTGGATCGACGCCTCGTCGGCGACGTCGGCCCGGACCGCGAGGGCTTGGGCGCCGATACCGGCGGCCACCTTCCCGGCGCCCTCGACGTCGATGTCGGAGACGACGACGCCCCGGGCGCCGGCGGCGGCCAGGGCCTCGGCGATCGCCTTGCCGATGCCGCTCGCGGCGCCGGTGACGACGGCAACGCTGCCTTCGATCTTCATGTCACACACTCCCGAACGGGTTGGTCATCACGTAACGCCACTCGCCCCGGGCGTTCTTCTTCAGGACGTCGAGGCCGCGTCCGGTGCCGGTCATCTCGGGCTTCGAGGGCACCTCGATGCTCCAGTCGACGACGAGCGCGGCGGTGTCGCCGACGACGTAGCTCTCGACGACCTCGGCCGACAGCTGCGGGTCCAGCTTGAGGAACTCGACCACGGCGGCGCGGTGTTCGTCACCGCTGACGGCCTTGCCGGGCTCCCAGACGGCCGCGGCGCCCGGCGCGTAGACCGCCATGATCGCGTCGATGTCCCGGGCGGCGTAGGCGTCCAGGTACTTCTGGTTCATCTCCGCCGGGGTCGCGGCCCCGTCCTGGCCCGGCGTTCCGGCGAGCGTCAACGGCCGTACCTCCAGCTCCTTCTGGAGGTAGGCGTCCCGGCCGTCCAGGAACTCCTTCATGTACGACCGCCCGAGGTGGCGGGCCAGGTCCTTGCGGGTCGCCCAGATCTCGTAGAACACGAAGAGGTTCGGGTCCTGCGCGTCCTGGTTGATCCAACTGCCCAGGCAGCCGGGCTCGGTGCGGGAGCGCTCGGCGAAGTCGACGAGCAGCGCGCCGAGCTCCGCCGCCTTCTCCGGCTTGGCGTGGGCGAAGCCCACCGCCGACTGGATCTCGTTCTGCATGATGGGGGCTCCTCAGCCGAGAAGGGTGCCGCCGGTGGCGTCCACGAACGAACCGGTCATCCAACGGGCCTCGTCCGAGGCGACGAACGCGACGATGTCCGCGACCTCGTCCACCTCGCCGACCCGGTCGAAGGCCGACAGGGCGGACATCTGCTTGACCGCCTCGGGGTCCTCGAACACCGGGTCACCGTTGTTGGTGACACCCGGGGCGACCGTGTTGATGGTGATGTCCCGCGCCGCCAGTACCGGCGCCATGTGCAGGGTGATCTGCTCCAGGGCGCCCTTGCTCATCGCGTACGCGATCTGGATCGGGAACGCGGAGTGGGTGACCCCGGACGACACGTTGACGATGTGGCCGCCGTCGGGAATCAGCTCAAGGGCCTTCTGGATGAGCAGGAACGGCGCCTTGGCGTTGATGTTGTAGCAGTTGTCGAGGATCTCCTCGGTGACCGCGGCGGGCCCGGCGCCCTCGAAGCCGGTGGCGGCGGCGTTGTTGATCAGGATGTCGAGCCGGTCCGAGCCGGTGAGCTCGACCAGGCCCGCCCTGGTGCCGTCGAGGAGCTGCTCGACGGCGCCCGGCCGGCCGAGGCTGGCCTGCACGGTGAAGGCGCGGCCGCCGGCCTGCTCGATGAGCGACACGGTTTCCTTCGCCGCGACCTCGTTGCCGGAGTAGTTCACCGCGACGACGGCACCGTCCTGCGCGAGCCGCAGGGCGATGGCGCGCCCGATGCCCCGGCTGGCGCCGGTGACGAGCGCCGTCTTGTTCTCGAACCTGCTGGTCATGGAAAGCCCTTCGAAAGGGGGGAGAAAGATCGTTGGGTGGTGTGCACGCGGCGGCAGCCGCACAAAGAACGCAGCCCCGCGCCCCTTCGGGGCGCGGGGCTGCGGCGGACTTCGCCCGGCCTGCTCAGCCGGCGTGCTGGGCGACGGCCTCGCGCACCGCCGGGGCGATATCGCCGGCCCAGCGGCCGAGGGACGGCAGGTCCGGGGTTCCGCCGCGGGGCGAGAAGAGCATGAAGCCCGACGCGCCGTGCTCCACGACCGCCGCGGTCAGCTCCTCGATCCACTGCTCGACGCTGCCGCCGATCCACCGGCCGTCGCCGTCGCGCGTCCTGGCCAGCGGTCGCTCGGTGATCTGGCCGGGGAAGTTGAAGATGGTGCGGACCTCGCGCGGGTCACGGCCCACGGACCGCGCCGCCTCGTCGACGACCGGGCGGGAGGCAACGTAACGCGCGCTCAGCCAGTCCGCCGCGTGGCCCGGGATCCAGCCGTCGGCCACCCGGCCGGTGGCGGCAAGGGACTTGGGGCCGACCGATCCGGTCCACACCGGGGGCGCCGCGACCGGAGCCGGTTCGATCTGCTCGACCTGGTAGTGGCGGCCCTTGAAGGTGACCGGCGGGCCACCACCGGACAGCTTCCCGACGAGGACGATGGCCTCCTCGAAGGCCTCGACCGCCTGGGCTGGGGTGAGCGGTTCGACGCCCATGGCGGCGATCCGCTCCCACAGCCCCCCGGCACCCATGCCGAGCACGACCCGGCCGTCGGAGAGCGCGGACAGGGTCGTCACCGTCCGCGCCAGCATGGCCGGGGGTCGCGTGGGCAGATTGCTGACGTTGGCGAACCCCGCGAGGTTCTGGGTGCGACCGACGACGAAGCCGACGGTGGCGTACGCGTCCAGACGCTGCCCGATATAGGGGTGGTCCGACAGGGAGAAGAGGTCCAGTCCTTCCCGGTCGGCCAGTTGGGTCATCTCCAGCAGCACCGGCATGTCGTCGATGACGCTGTGTGCACCGAAGCCGAAGACGACGGCGCGCGAGGACAGTGCCGTCCGTGTGGTCGGGATTGCCAAGGGGGTGCCCTTCAGTTCTTGTACGGGTGTACGGGTGTACGAGTCAGTTCGTACGGGTGGCGTGGAACTCGTAGCGGCGGCCCGCTCCGGCCTCCGCCTGCCCCATGTACTCCAGAAGCGGTTCGATCTCCGCCTTGATGTGGACGAGCGCTTCCGCCTCCGAAGCCCACTCTGACAGCAGGAAGATCCCGTCGTCGTCCGCGCTGACATGGAAGTTGGCGGCGATCGCGCCGGGGTAGGCCCGGTCCTCGCCGACGGTCTTCTCCTCGGTGCCGAGCAGGCCGTCGACCCAGGCCCGCGCTCGCTCGCCGTCCCGCATGGCGAAGAAGGCGGCCGGGTAGCAGCCGACCGGCGGGAGCGGGTCGGGCAGCACGGTGGGCTGCACCCTGCGGTACAGCCGGAACGCCGCGGGCTCGCCCGGCTCGTAGCCGAGTGCGCGCCAGTCCGGGCGCAGCGCCTCGAAGGCCCCGCGCGGCCCGTCCGCGTCCTCGGCGTCCGCCGTGAACTGGGCGTACGTCAGCAGCGATGTGCCGTCGGTGCCGTGGAACAGGGACACGGACGCGAGGCCCGCGGGCCACTCGGCGGACTCCCAGTGCGCGAGGACCGCGGCACCGGCGTCCCGCAGGCGCTCGGGGTCACCGCCGGTGACCTCCTCCACCAGCACGGTGGCGATGTCCGGACGGCCGATCTCCGGCCGGACGTGCGACGTGGTCGGCATCGTCGACTCCTCAGGTTTCCTCTGTTTTCTCGGGCCGGGGGTTCAGGCGTCCTTGCGGCCGATGACCAGGACGTCCTCGTGCAGCCCGTCGACCTCGGCGGTCTCGGGCGTGAAGCCGGCCGCGCGCAGCCAGCCGTGCAGTTCGTCGGCGGAGTACTCGTGGCCGCCGCGGGACCAGACGAGCATCGTCAGACCGGCCAGGGCGCCGTGCATCGAGGGCTGTTCGCCGCCCGCCATCGGGTCGTAGACGAACACGGCCCCGCCCGGCTCCAACGCGTCGTAGGCCCGCTTGAGCAGGTCGATGCGGTCCTCGACCCCCCAGTTGTGCAGGACGTGGCCGAAGACGAGGACGTCGGCCCTGGGCAGGTCGTCCTTGAAGAAGTCGCCGCCGTGGAAGGTGAGTTCGGTGTCGCCGAGCCGGGTCATGTGCCGGTCGAAGGCGGACCGCAGCGGCGGCAGGTCGAAGACCGCGCCCTTCAGGTGCGGGTTGTGCTGGACGACCTCGTGCGCGAAGTTGCCGCGGGCGCCGCCGATGTCGATGAAGGAGGTGTACCCGCTCCAGTCGATGCGGCTCAGGGCCTGCGCGATCGGCGCGCTCAGCAGGTCCATGCTGTCGAGGAAGCCGTCGGTGGCGTCGGCGTCCGCGTACAGGGTGTCGTACGGGTTGCCCGCGACCGCGGCCTGGTTCTGCGGCTTGCCGGTGCGCAGCGACTCGGCCAGACCCTGCCACGCCGGGTTCAGCTCCTGCTCGCAGAAGTGCAGGTAGCCGCCGAGGTAGGCGGGGCGGCCCTTGACCAGGAACGCGTCGCTGACCGGGGCGTTGGTGAACGCGCCGTCGGCCGACTCCAGCAGGCCGAGGTGGACGAGACCGGCGAGCAGGTCGTTCGCGCCGCGCTCGACAAGGCCGAGTCGCTCGGCGAGTTCGGCGGTGGTGACCGGGCCCTTGGACACTTCGGTGAACAGGTCGTACTCGACGGCCGCGAGCAGCATCCGCGACTGCCAGGAGCCGAGGATCAGGCCCATGATCGGGCCGGGGTTGACGGAGTTGTCGGGCGTGTCGACTGCCATGGCAGTGAGCCTCCTTGAGGTGATGGAACAGCTGGGAGCCGAGGAAGCGGCGCGTCAGGTGGTGGTGGTACGGGCCGGGCGGCGCGCGAGCGCGGCCACCAGACCGAGTGCGCCCACCGCGGTGACGAGCGCCGCCGCGGGCCGCGGGCTCGCGGCGCGGGTCAGCAGCAGGGCGACGAGCGGCAGCAGCAGCGCGGCGCCGAGCTGTACGAACGCCTGGTACAACGACACGGCCGCGCCCCGGTCCGCGGGGGCGAGGCCGGCCGTCGCCTGGGTGTTCAGGGCTACGAACGCCAGGCAGAACCCGGTCTCGACGAGCAGCAGGACCGGCAGCATGCCAAGGACGTAGCCGCTGTCGGGACGGGCCAGGTACAGGACCTGCCCGAGGAACGGGAAGAGCGCGCCGAGCGTGATGAGACGGCGGCTGCCGTGGCGGGCGATGAGCCGGCCGGCGAACGGCACGCTCAGCGCCAGCGGCACGCAGGCGGGCAGCAGCGCGAGCGCCGAGCTCCAGGGCGACCAGCCGTACCCGTCCGCCATCCGGAAGACCATCAGGACCAGCAGCGCCTGGTAGGTGCCGTTGAGGCAGGCGGCGCCCAGCGCGGAGCGCAGCAGCGGGCCCCGCTTCAGGAGCGCCGGGCTCGGCAGCCGCGCCGGGCCGCCGCCCTGCTCGCGCGGCAGCACGTACGCCCCGGCGACGAGCAGCACCAGGGCCACGGGCGCGGGGAAGACGAACACCCAGCGCCAACTGGCCGCCGGCAGGCCGCCGGCCAGCAGCAGCCCGGCGGTGAAACCGGTCGCGCCGAACAGCGAGTACACCGACAGGGCCCGTCGTCGCTGCGGGCCCTGCGGGAACAGGTCGTTGATGATGGCCAGGCCGGTCGGCGCGGTCAGGGCGGCGCAGCACCCCTTGACGACGCGGACGGCGACCAGGAGCACGGGGCCGCCGGCGAGGCCGCCGGTCAGGGAGGCCAGGGCGAACAGCAGCATCGCGCCCAGGTAGGCCCGGCGCCGTCCGACACGGGCGCACAGCACGGGGCCGAACAGCAGCAGCGCGGCGAAGCCGAGCGCGAAGCCGCTCATCAGCCACTGGGCACTCCACGCGGTGAGGCCGAACCGGGCGGCGAGCGTGGGCAGGGCGATGAGGAGGACGGACACCTCGATCGCGTCGAGCAGCATGTTGCCGGAGAGCACGAGGAGCCGGGACCACTGGCGTGCGCTCCATGCCTCCTGCCCCTGCGTGGCGGGCGCGGCGGTGGCGGCGGGCGCGGTCACCAGTGCAGCACCTGCCCCTCCGCCGTGCCGTTCTCCCCGAGGAAGGTGGCGGTGGGGCCGTCGTCGGGGAGGGTCGCGAGCAGGACCGGGATGCGCGCGCCCTGCTCGGTGGTGAGCCGGCCGTGGTGACCGTTGATGTCGGTGGCCACGAAGCCCGGGGACGCCGCGTTGACCAGGATGCCGGTGCCGCGCAGCTCGTTGGCGTACGCCAGCGTGACCGCGTTCAGGGCGGTCTTGGACGACGCGTACGCCAGCAGCTTCGACGGGAACTCGCCGGGCGGGTGCTCCCCCGTCTGGTCGAGGTTCTCGGCGGCCGACTTCAGCGAGCCGATGGCGCTGCTGACGTTGACGATGCGGGCCGAGGGCGCCTTGCGCAGCAGTGGCAGCAGGGCGTTGGTCACCGTGATGACGCCGAGGACGTTGGTCTCGTAGACCGTCCGCACCTGCTCGGCGGGGGTCTGGCTGGGGGGCTGCATGGGGCCGCCGATACCGGCGTTGTTGACCAGGACGTGCAGGGCGCCCGCCTCCTCGGCCAGGTGCTCGGCGGCGGCCTTGACGGAGGTCTCGTCCGTGACGTCGAGGTGCAGGAACCGCACGTCGAGGCCGTCGGCGGACAGCTCGTCGGCGGTCCGACGGCCGCGCCGTTCGTCGCGGGCCCCCAGATGGACGGTGTGGCCGCGCTCGGCGAGCTGCCGGACGATCTCGCGGCCGATCCCCTTGTTGCCTCCGGTGACGACAGCGACGCGCGCAGTGTGGGCGGACATGTAGGGCCTCTCACATGGGTGGTTCTCGCTGGGGTGGGTGGGGACGGCCGCGGCTCAGCCGAGGAGGGTGCCGCCGGTGGCGTCGATGAAGGCGCCGGTGATCCAGCGGGCCTCGTCGGTGGTCAGGAAGGTGACGACGTCGGCGACGTCGCCGGCCTCACCGACCCGGTTGAAGGCCGAGAACTTCGCCATCGCCTCGACGGCCTGCGGGTTGTCGAAGATGGCGCCGCCGTTGTCGGTGATGCCCGGGGCCACGCTGTTGATGGTGATGCCGCGCGGCGCGAGGATGCGGGCCAGCTGGAAGGTGAGCTGCTCGATCGCGCCCTTGGTCATGGCGTACGCGACCTGGTCGGGCACGGAGGTGCGGGTGACGCCGGTGGTGAGGTTGACGATGCGGCCGCCGCTCGGCATCTGCCCGATGGCCCGCTGCACGAGGAAGTACGGCGCCTTCGCGTTGACGGCGAAGTAGCGGTCGAACTCGTCGGGGGTGAGGTCCTCGGGCGCCGAACCCGTCGACGTGACGGCCGCGTTGTTGACCAGGATGTCGAGGCGGGTGTCGCCGGTACGCTCCTTCAGGCCGCGCTCCAGGCCGAGGAAGAGTTCGTGCACGTCGCCGGGGACGCCGAGTTCGGCGCGCACGGTGAAGGCGCTGCCGCCCTCCTTCTCGATGAGCTCGACGGTGTCGTTCGCCGCCCGCTCGTTGGCGGCGTAGTGCACGGCGACGAGCGCGCCCTCGCGGGCGAGCCGGATGGCGGTCGCCCTGCCGATGCCGCGACTCGAACCGGTCACGAGGGCCGTCTTGTCGGTGAGCCTGTCCACGGTTGGCCTTCCGGGTTGGTGGGTGTGCGAGAGCCGCGACGGTGCGGCATGCCGTTCGGGGCGCGGCTGTTCGGTCACGTCGAGGCCGCTGATCACGCGGGCGAGGTGGCGGCGGACGGGCGCCTGGCCGAGCAGTTCGCCGAAGATGTCCCGCAGCGCGAGCACGTCCTCGGTGCCGAACAGCAGCCGGGCCTGCGCGTCGATGTTGGCCAGCGTGCGTGCCCCGGCGGGATGCCGTTCGGCGTGGTACGTGTCGAGCAGCGCGGGCGCCGCCGCACCGGTGGCGACCCGGGCCAGCTTCCAGCCGAGGTTCGCCGCGTCCTGCAGCCCGAGGTTGACGGCCTGCCCGCCTACCGGCATCTGGCGGTGCGCGGCGTCGCCGGCGAGCAGCAGCCGGCCGCGCCGGTACTCGGTGACCTGCCGGGAGACGGTGCCGAAGCGGTTGAGCCAGCGGGCCTCGCCGTGCCCGATGTCCTCACCGGTCACCGCGGCCCAGGCGGCGGCGACCTGCTCGAAGGTCACCTCGCCGGCCGGCTGCTCGCCGAAGCGGTGGACCATCAGCCGGGTGGTGCCGTCGGGCCTGCGGTAGGCGGTGGCGATGCCGCCGGGGAAGCGCTCCAGCCGCCGGTTGCCGATCTCGATGCCGGCGACGTCGGCGCGCAGCATCACCTTGTCGGCGTCGTGTCCGGCGGACGCGAAGCCGCCGAGCTCACGCACCGTGCTGTGCTCGCCGTCGCAGCCGACCAGGTAGTCGGCCTCGATGGTGTACGTGGCGCCCGGCGCGCCGCCGGCGGCGGGCCCGCGCACCTCGGCGTGGACGCCGTCGCCGCTGTGCCCAAGGCCGGTCACCGTGTGACCGCGCCGGATCTCGGCACCCGACTCCAGTGCGTATGCCTGCAGTTCGGTCTCCAAGTGGTGTTGGAGGCACTCCCACTGGCCGGCGTACGGATGGTCCGGGTCGGCCTCGGCGAGGTCGAGGCGCAGGCCGCCGAAGTGGCCGGGGCCGACCGGCGGCAGATCGCCGAGCCGGGGCAGGAAACCGCGGTCGGCGAAGATCTCCATGGTTCGCGCGTGCAGGATCGAGGCCCGTGACTCGCCGGTGGGCCGGGGCAGTCGCTCCAGGACGACGACGTCCGCGCCGCCCGCTCGCAACTCGGCCGCGAGGAACAGGCCGACCGGCCCCGCGCCGACGACGAGCACATCGGTGCGGGTCATCGGCGCTGTCCGAGCGCCGGTCCGAACCAGCGGGCCAGCGAGGAGCCCAGGTCGCGGTGGCTGCCGGGCGCGGCCCAGGCGACGTAGCCGTCGGGGCGCAGCAGTACGGCGCCGGCGCCCGCGAGCGGGCTGCCGGCGGGGACCGTGTCCGCAGTCGCGGTGACGGTGTCGACGCGGTCACGCCAGGGCTGCGCGCGGCGGCGCAGGACGGCGTTGTCGTCGAGGTCGAGCAGGACACCGCGGCCCGTGCGCAGGAGTTCCGTGCTGCTGGTGCGCCGCTCCCCCGTGGTCACCGGCAGGTACGGAAGGCGCCGGCCGAGCAGCGGGCTGGATCCGCCGCCGACGTCGTAACGGATGTCGAGGCCGCTGACCTTGGCCGCCAGGTGCCGTGTCACACCCGGCAGTCGCACAAGCTCGGCGAGGACGTCGCGCAGCGGTGCGGACTCCTGGCCGCCGAGGATCAGCAGGCTCTGCGCCCGGGTGTTGGCGAGCAGGCCGCGGCCCACCTCGTGGCGTTCGGTGTGGTACGTGTCGAGCAGTTCCTCGGGGGCGTCGCCGCGCAGCACCGCCGCCAGCTTCCAGCCGAGGTTGTGGGCGTCCTGAACGCTGGTGTTCATGCCCTGCCCGCCGGCCGGCAGATGCACGTGGGCGGAGTCGCCGGCCAGGAGGACGCGTCCGCGCCGGTACTGCGTGACCTGCCGGGAGGCATCGCCGAAGGCGCTGACCCACACCGGCTCGGCGTGCGTGATGTCGATGCCCGTGAGCCGCTTCCAGACATCGGCGACCTCGGTGAACCGCGGCGGTCCGGTGCGCTTGCGCGGGGGCACGCCGTGCTCGCCGACGATGATCCGGTGGATCCCGCCGGCGAGCTTGGCGACCATCACGAAACCGCCGTCGATGTGCTCGCCGGTCATCCGCGGCTCCAGGTCGACCCCGCGCAGGTCGGCCAGGAGCATCTCGGTGGTGGCGGCCGTGCCCGGGAAGTCGAACCCGGCCGCCTTGCGGACCGCGCTGCGTCCGCCGTCGCAGCCGACGAGATAGCGGGCGCTGAGCGTCTGTTCGCCCTCGGGGCCGCGCACGGTGACCGTGACGGATTCGCCGAGGTCCGCGTACGAGACGAACTCGTGCCCACGGCGGATGTCGGCGCCGAGCTCGCTCGCCCAGGCCTCCAGAGCCTGTTCGGTCACCGACTGCGGCACCGTCTTGGCGGCCTCGTGGAAAGCGCCGAGGACGCCCATGTCCAGCGGGATGCCACCGAAGTGGCCCATGCCGCTGGTCTCGTAGTCACCGAGGCGGCGCAGCAGTGCGCGCTGGTCGAAGACCTCCATCGTGCCGATGGTCAGCCCGATGCCCCGGGACTCGCCGGTGCGCTCGGGGTGCCGTTCGAGCACCGTGACGTCGATCCCCGCCAGGCGCAGTTCCCCGGCGAGCATCAGCCCGGCGGGTCCCGCTCCAACAACGACCACCGAAGCGTCCATGAACCTTTCCTCCTCAAAGCCAGTAGCGGAGCCGCGGACAGCGGCGGGCCCGCCCCGCCGTCGTACAGGGACGCCACGGGCAGCGAACGCAGCGTGACGATCGGCTCCGCGGATGCGAACAGCGCGGCCGCGGCAGCGTGGTGCGGCCCGGCCGGCACGTTGCGCACGATCCAGCCGGCCGGACCGGGCGGGGCGCCGGTCCGGGGTGCGAGTCCCAGGTAGTCACGAGCGGGGCTGCGGGCGAGCCCCGTGCCAAGTCCCTTGAGATACGCCTCCTTACGGGTCCACAACTGCGCGAAGGCATCGGCCCTGCGGGCCTCGGGAAAGTCCCTCAGCTCCTGCCATTCCGCCTGGTGGAGAGCGGGCCCGCACACCCGCACCGCCTCGATCGTCGGCGTGCGCTGCACGTCCACGCCGACGACCGTGGCCGCCGTGCCGATCAGCACGAGGCCGTGGCTGTGCGAGAGCGAGAAGTGGACGGGCAGCGGAGGGTCGTGCAGCACGGGCCGGGTCGTGCCGTACGGCCGCGCCGGCGCGGGCTCCCGGCCCAGGCGCAGCCGCTCGGGCGGGTACCCGGTGGCTTCCGCGAGGACCCGGCGCAGCGCGATGTGCGCCGACAGGTACTGCACCCGGTCCGTGGGCCGCATGAACAGCTCCGCCCGCCGCAGCTCCGCGGCGTCCAGCTCGCGCACCGCGAGCCGGGCCGCCGCCGGGCTGTCCGCCGACGGCGGACGCAGCAGCCACAGTGACAGCCGCGGCGGCTCGCGCAGCACCGGGATCAGCGGCGGTCGTCCGAACTCACGCAGTGGACCGCCGAGTTCAGCGCCGAGCCTCGGCATAGGCCTTGGCGTGGCCCAGCGTGGCCAGGCTGTTGGTGCTGAGCGCGGTGTGCACGTACGCGCGGGCGTCGGCGACGGTGGCGTCCGTGCCGAGGATGCGGGCGATGTTCTCGGTGTTGATCGTCACCGTGTGCTGCGAGGACGCCCTGACACCGGTGTCGGTCTCGGCGAACGTCCAGTAGCCGGTGTGCAGCGTCATCAGCGCCGGCAGGGTCACCTGCTTGTAGGCGATCTTGTGGTGCGGAAAGGTCACCCGGTACGACTTCGTGGTGTGCACGGAGCCGTCCTTGGCGCGGGTGTCCATCTCCAGCGTCTGCAGGCCGGGAGCGTCCTCGTCGAGGCGGACGGTGGCCACGTGCGGCAGCCGCTCGGACCACAGGTTCGCCTCGTTGATGAAGTCGTAGACGTCCTTGGCCGAGCCGGCGATCTCGACGGAGTCCTCGAAGGAGAACGTCAGGTCGGCCTCGGTCTCGGCGTGGACGCGCTCGACGTTGGTGCGCAGCGCCGCCAGCTCGGAGCGCGAGTTGCGGTCGACGGCCTCGTCGATCCACTGCAGGCTCTCGGGGTCGTCGTCGACGGCCCGGTAGTCGTGCAGCAGCCGGATCCGTGACTCGGTCGCGGAGAGGGGCTCGATGATCCAGGTGCCGCCCATGGACGCGACCGGCGGGGTGGACACCTCCTGGCGGAAGGTGATGCGCAGGTTCTCCGGGTCCAGGGTGCGGCGCGACGTCCAGTTCTTGGGCTCGCCGTTGGCGGTGGCCCAGATCTGGATGCGCTCCTCACGCTCGCCGCGCTCGGCGTGCTCGACGTGAATGGTCGGCGGGAAGATCCGCGGCCAGTTCTCCACTTCGGCGATCAGCCGGAAGACCGTCCCGGCCGGTGCGGCCGCGGTGATCTCGTGCTCGACCTCACGGATGGTCATGGTCAACTCTCCTTGGGGTCCTAGAAGTTGCCGAGTCCGCCGCAGACGTTGAGCGCCTGCGCGGTGATGGAGGCCGCCGTGTCGGAGGCGAGGTAGCCGACCAGACCGGCGACCTCCTCGGGCGTCGAGTAGCGGCCGAGCGGGATCTTGGCCTGGAACTTCTCGAGGATGGCGTCCTCGGTGGTGTCGTACGCGGCCGCGTAGCCCTGGCGCACCCGCTGCGCCATCGGCGTCTCCACGTATCCCGGGCAGACCGCGTTGACGGTGATGCCGGTCGGGGCGAGCTCGTTGCCGAGCGCCTTGGTGAAGCCGACGACGCCGTGCTTGGACGCCGAGTACGGGGCGCCGAGGACGACGCCCTGCTTGCCCGCGGTGGAGGCGATGTTGATGATCCGGCCGCGGTTCTTGTGGCGCATGCCGCCGGTGTTGAGCACCTCGCGGGTCAGCCGGAAGACGCTGTTGAGGTTGGTGTCGATGACGTCGTGCCACAGTTCGTCGGTGATGTCGGCGGTGACGCCACCGCCGCTGCGGCCCGCGTTGTTGACCAGGACGTCGACGGTGCCGAAGGTCTCGACGGCGGCCTGCACGAAGGCGCGCACGCTGTCCGCGTCGCGCACGTCGAGGGTCGTGCCGTCCACCACCAGGCCCTCGGCCTGGAGTTCCTTCACGGTCGCGGCGACGTCGTCGGAGCTGCGCGCGCCGATGAACACCCGGTGGCCCTGCTCGGCCAGGAGCCTGGCGGCGGCGAGGCCGATGCCGCTGGTGGCTCCGGTGACCAGGGCGGTTCGCTGCTGCTGATCTGACATGTGTGACGTCTCCAGTGGGAGGGAAAACGGGCCCGCCGGGCGGTGCGCGAGGCACCACCCGGCGGGCGATGGGGTGTGGGGGCTGCGGGAGCGACGACGGGTCAGACCAGCGCGGCGAGACCGCTGTTGACGGCGTCGATCAGCAGGCGCGGGGTGTTGGCGATGCTGAGGATCTCCTCGTCGAGGGAGATGCCGTACTCGCGCTCTATGCGCCCGCCGGTCTCCAGGAGGGCCAGCGACTCGTAGCCCAGCTGCTCGAAGTCGGTGTCGAGGATGTCCCCGTCGAGGTTGTAGGAGTCATCCGCGCCCGCCGCCTCGATCAGGATGCGGCGCAGGTCGTCGAAGGTGAAAGCCTGCTCGGCCATGGTGGTTCCTCTCCTGTTCTGCCGGCTGTGCCGGCGGGTGTGGTGGCGGTAGGGGGGGTCAGTCGGCGGAGCGCACGACCAGCGCGGAGTTGAAGCCGCCCAGGCCCCGGCCGAGCACCAGCGCGGTGCGCACCTCGTGCGTCCGCGGGTGGCCGACCACCAGATCCAGGCCGTAGGTGTCGGCCGGCCGGGTGTTCATGGTGGGCGGGATCAGGCCCTCTTCCATGGCGAGGAAGACCGTCGCCAGGTCGAGCGCCCCGGCGGCGGAGTACAGGGCGCCGGTCGTGGTCTTGGGGACGGTGACGGGCACCTGCTCGCGGCCGAAGACCGCGCCCAGCGCGTCGGCCTCGATACGGTCGAGCTCGGGCACGGCCGCGCCGTCGGCGAAGACCACGTCCACGTCGCGGGCGCTCACCCCGGCGTCGGCCAGGGCGGTCTCGATGGCCTGGCGCAGCGCCGGCGGGCGGCCGCTGCCCGGCTTCGGGTCGAAGGTCGCGCCGTAGCCGGCGATCTCTCCGTACACCTTGGCACCGCGCTCCCGGGCGGCGACCTCGTTCTCCATGATGAGAATGGCGCCGCCCTCGCCCGGGACGTGTCCCGAGGCCCGGTCGTCGAAGGGTACGTAGGCGCTGGCCGGGTCGGTCCGGGTGGTGACCCGGCCGCTGGTCAGCTGCGCCACCCAGCCCCACGGGCACAGGGACGCGTCCACGGAGCCGGTGACGACCAGTGGGGTGCCCTTGCGGACCTGGCGGCGGGCCTGCGCGACGGAGTCCAGACCGCCGGCCTGCTCGCTGACCACGACGCCGCTGGGGCCCTTCATGCCGTGGCGGATGGAGATCTGGCCGCTGTTGACGGCGTAGAACCAGGCGAACGACTGGTACGCGCTGACGTACTCGCTGCCCTGACTCCACAGCCGCTCCAGCTCGCGCTGGCCGAACTCGAAGCCACCGGAAGCACTGGAGGTGACCACGCCCATGTCGAAGGCGGGCAGCTCCGCGGGGTTCACCCCGGCGTCCTCAAGAGCCCAGTCCGCGGCGACGAGCGCGAGGCGCGTCATGCGGTCGGTCTGCGGCAGCAGCTTGCTGGGCAGGTGCTCGGAGGCTTCGAACCCCTGGATCTCACCGGCGAGCTGGGCCGGGTACTGGGTGGGGTCGAAGCGGGTGATGCGCCCGATGCCACTCTTGCCGACGCGGGCGGCCTGCCAGTACTCCTCGGCGCCGAGCCCGTTGGGTGCGACCACACCGAGGCCGGTCACCACTACAGAGGCGGTCATGCGGCGGTCCTTTCCGGCTGGGCGAGGACCATCGCGCTCTGGAAGCCTCCAAAGCCGCTGCCGACGGTCAGCACGGCATCCGTCCGGTGCTCCCGCGCGGTGACGGGCACATAGTCGAGATCGCATTCGGGGTCAGGGGTGTGGAGGTTCGCGGTCGGCGGCACCACGTTGTGGGTCATCGCCAGCGTCGAGGCGGCGATCTCGATGGCACCGATGGCGCCCAGGGAGTGGCCGACCATGGACTTGATGGAGCTGACCGGCGTGGCGTAGGCGTGGTCGCCGAGGCTCTTCTTGAACGCGGCGGTCTCGTGGCGGTCGTTCTGCTTGGTGCCGGAGCCGTGCGCGTTGATGTAGTCGATCTCCTCGCCGTTCATCCGCGCCTCGGCGAGCGCGACGCGGATGGCCTCGGCCATCTCCGCGCCGTCGGGGCGCAGACCGGTCATGTGGTACGCGTTGCTGCGGGTCGCGTAGCCGGCGATCTCGGCGTAGATACGGGCCCCGCGCCGACGCGCGTTCTCCAGTTCCTCCAGGACGAAGAAGGCGGTGCCCTCGCCGAGGACGAAACCGTTGCGGGTGCCGTCGAACGGGCGCGAGGCACGCTCCGGCTCGTCGTGGCGCGGCGTGGTGGCCCGGATCGCGTCGAAGCACGCCATCGTGATCGGCGAGATCGGGGCGTCGGTGGCGCCCGCGACCAGTACATCGAGGGAGCCCTCACGGATCAGCTCGACGGCGTAGCCGATGGAGTCGATGCCGGACGTGCAGCCGGTGGACACCACGGCGTTCGCGCCCTCGGCACCGACAGCCCAGGCCACTTCGGCGGCGAACGAGCTGGGCACCAGGTGGTTGTGCAGGTGCGGGACCGCGTACGTGTGGTCGACCAGGTTCAGCCGGCCGTCGTCGCTGACGACCCGGTACTCCTGGTCCAGGCCCATGGTCGCGCCGACGGCCGTGCCGACGGTGACGCCGACCCGGTGCGGGGCGTGGTCCGCGAGGTCGAGGCCGCTGTCGGCCACGGCACCGCGGGCGGCGACCACGGCGAACTGGCCGGCCCGGTCCATCCGCCGGATCTCCTGCGGGCTCAGCCCGTGGGCCTCCGCGTCGAAGTCGATCTCGGCGGCGACCCGGGAGCGGAACGGCGACGGGTCGAAGAACGTGATGCCGCGCGTCGCCGTGCGGCCCTCGCTCAGCAGTGACCAGAAGGCGTCGCGGCCGACGCCTCCGGGCGCCAGGACCTCCAGGCCCGTGATGACTACGCGTCGACCGCTCACCGCGTGCCCTCCCAGTGGTAGAAGCGGGTCGCCATGGCGTCGGCGGGCGAGCGCCAGGTCGCCGGGTCGTACGCCTCGATGAACGGCTTCAGGTCTTCGCTGATCTGCACGAAGCGCGGGTCGGTCTTCGCCTCCTCGATCTGCCGGCCACCGTTGTCGGTGTCGAAGTCCTGGAGGTGGAAGTAGAGGCCGCGGTAGTGGAAGAGCTGGCGGCGGCGCGTACCCATCCGGTGCGGCATCTCGGTGGCATCGAACGCACGGAACAGATCGGCCACGTTGCCGCTCGTTCCGGGATCCAGCCGTGCCACGATCAGGTTGCTGTGCATGCGATTGTTCTCCAAGTGGAAAGCCGTACGGCGGACTGGAGTTTCACGTCTCGTCGACGGTTCGACAGCAAGAGGGCCGGAACCGGACGGAGTTGCGGAGTGATCGAGGTGATCGGAAGAAAGAGCGCGCTTTCGGGCCACCGGGTGCGGTGACAAAGCGCCGGACTCTTACATATATCTTCTTCGGTGACTCCCCGGTCTTCAAGGGGAATTACTACAGATCCACGTACAGAAACTACAGGTCACTGCGGGGCGTTGCCGTGCTTGCGCGAGGGCAGGTCCGCGTGCTTGGCACGCAGCATGGCAAGCGAACGGATCAGCACCGTGCGGGTCTCGCGCGGGTCGATGACGTCGTCGATCAGACCGCGCTCGGCCGCGTAGTAGGGGTGCATCAGCTCGTTCTTGTACTCCTCGATGCGCTCCTTGCGCACGGCCTCCGGGTCCTCGGCGGCGTTGATCTCCCGCCGGAAGATGACGCCCGCCGCACCCTCGGCGCCCATCACCGCGATCTCGTTGGTCGGCCAGGCCAGTGCCAGGTCGGCGCCGATGGAACGGGAGTCCATGACGATGTAGGCACCGCCGTAGGCCTTGCGCAGCACCAGCGAGATACGCGGCACCGTGGCGTTGCAGTACGCGTACAGGAGCTTGGCGCCGCGCCGGATGACGCCGTTGTGCTCCTGGTCCACGCCGGGCAGGAAGCCGGGCACGTCGACCAGGGTGATCAGCGGGATGTTGAACGCGTCGCAGAACTGCACGAAGCGAGCGCCCTTCTCGGACGCGTCGATGTCGAGCACTCCGGCCATGGCGGCCGGCTGGTTGGCAACCATGCCGACGACGTGCCCGTCGAGCCGCGCGAAGGCGCAGACGATGTTCGTCGCCCAGGCCGGGTGCACCTCGAAGAAGTCGCCGTCGTCGACGACCTCCTCGATCACCTTGCGGATGTCGTACGACTGCCCGGCGCCGGCCGGGACCAGGTCGAGGAGCGCGTCGTTGACCCGGTCGACGGGATCGCCGGAGCGCTCCACGGGAGACAGTTCGCGGTTGTTGGCCGGCAGCAGCGCGAGCAGGTAGCGCACGTCCTCGATGCACTCCTCCTCGGTGTCGTACGCGAAGTGCGAGACGCCCGAGAGAGTGGAGTGGACGTCGGCGCCGCCCAGGCCGTTCTGCGAGACCTCCTCGCCGGTGACCGCCTTGACGACGTCGGGCCCGGTGATGAACATCTGCGAGGTCTCCCGGACCATGAACACGAAGTCCGTGAGCGCGGGCGAGTAGGCGGCGCCGCCCGCGCACGGGCCGAGCATCACGGAGATCTGCGGGATCACGCCGGAGGAGCGCGTGTTGCGCTGGAAGATGCCGCCGTAGCCGGCGAGCGCGGTGACACCCTCCTGGATACGGGCACCGGCGCCGTCGTTGAGCGAGACCAGGGGGGCGCCCGCCGCCTCGGCCAGGTCCATGATCTTGTGGATCTTCTGGGCATGGGCCTCGCCGAGCGCGCCGCCGAAGATCCGGAAGTCGTGCGCGTAGACGAAGACGGTGCGCCCGTGGACGGTGCCCCAGCCGGTCACCACGCCGTCGCTGTACGGTTTCCTGGTCTCGAGCCCGAAGCCGCTGGCCCGGTGCCGGCGCAGCGGCTCCACCTCGTTGAACGAGCCCTTGTCGAGGAGCAGGTCGATCCGCTCCTGGGCGGTCAGCTTGCCCTTGCTGTGCTGGCGTTCGGTGGCCGCCGGGTCGGGGCCCTGTCGTGCCGCCTCCTTGATCGCGGCCAGTTCGTCGACGCGGGCCTGGATCGAGGCCTGCGGTGTGCCTGGTGTGGCCATGGTGTTCCCCACCTCCATGGGTCGCGGGTCGTTGGATCAGCGGTCGGCCCCGGGCCGGTACAGCCGGACGAAGTCCGCGACGCCGGAGCTGACGATCGCGTCGCGTTCGAAGTCGGCCAGCGGCAGGGCGCCGTGGAAGGTGCCCTGGACGACGCCGCCGGCGGCCAGTTGGACGAAGCGCTCGGCGGCGTGCTCGGGGTCGTCGAAGCAGAGCAGTCCGCGCTCGGCGACGCGGGCGAGGCGGCGGGCGAGCTCGCGGTTGGCCTGCCGGGGTCCTGCGGTCCGCCACATCTCGACCACCCCGGCGGGCCAGGAGTCGATCTCGGCGCCCAGGTGCCGCACGATCGCGAAGTGCTCCGGGAACGC
The DNA here is from genome assembly GCF_040296885.1 of Streptomyces sp. NPDC001980. Lineage (NCBI taxonomy): Bacteria > Bacillati > Actinomycetota > Actinomycetes > Kitasatosporales > Streptomycetaceae > Streptomyces > Streptomyces sp. NPDC001980. Next base: position 32,125 of record NZ_JBEOYD010000067.1, read on the forward strand.
GGCCAGCGGCGTCAGCCAGGCGCGGCCCAGCTCGACGAGGTCCTTCTCCAGATCGGTGATCTCGGCGAGGTGCTCCTCGGCGATGACGGTCAGCGAGGCGGCCACGGCGGCGGCGCCCTCCAGCAGGACGGTGAGCAGCAGGCGCTCCTTGTCCTTGAAGTAGTGCGTGACCGTGGCCTCGTCACGGCCGCACTCCATGGCGATGTCCAGGACGGTGGTGTGGGTCCAGCCCTCACGGGCGAAGACCGCGCGGGCCGCCTGGACGATGTCCCTGCGCTCCTCCGCCGAGCCGGCCCGGACCGGGGTGGGGGTCGTCTGCTGAATGGTCATCGTGGGTTCCTCCGGGTGAGGTGCGGATCTTGTCGGGCGTGCGGGAACCAGGGCGCTCGGTGCGCGGTCGGGCGACGAGCACGGCGACGGCGGCGAGCAGTGTGGCGGCGCCGCCCGCCAGGAGCCCGGAGCGGGCGCCGAACCGTTCGCTGAGTGCCCCGACGAGCAGGGCGCCCAAGGGGGTGGTCCCCTGGAACACCAGCGTGTAGAGGGCCAGGACCCGGCCCCGGTAGGCGGGGTCGGTGCCCAGCTGTATGTGGTGGTTGGCGGCCTGGGCGAAGTAGAGGCAGCCGAAGCCGGTGCACAGCAGCAGCACGGCGGCCCACAGGTAGGTGGGGGCGAGCCCGGCCGCGCACTCCAGGGCCCCGGCCCCGAGGGCCGCGCCGAAGACGAGTGTGGCCGGAGGCCGCCCGCGGCGGCGCGTGGTGACGAACGCCGCGAGCAGCGATCCCACCGCGAAGGCGGTGGTGAGCAGTCCGAACTCGGCGGCCTTCGCATGGAACACGGTCTTGGCGAGCAGCGGCAGGGTGAGCTGGAAGTTGAAGCCCAGCATGCCGGTGACGGCGACCAGGACCATGGTGAGCAGCAGGTCGCGGTGGGCCACCAGGTGCCGTACGCCCTCCATGACGGGGGCCCGCGCGGGTCGTTGTGCCGAGCGGTGCAGTTCCGTGGGACGCATCGCGCGCAGGGCGGCGACGGTCGCCAGGTAGCTGACCGCGTTGAGCAGCATCACGGCCGCGGTGCCGAGCCAGCCGATCAGCAGGCCCGCGAACGCGGGGCCGGCCACGCGGGCGATGTTGAAGTACGCGGCGCTGAGCGCGGACGCGTTGGGCAGCAGGTCGCCGCCGACGAGTTCGCTGACGAAGGACATCCGGGTCGGCACCTCGACCGCGTTGACGATGCCGAGCCCCAGGGCGAACAGGCAGACGTGCCACAGACCGGCCGTGCCGGTCAGCACGAGGACGGCGAGCGCGAGTGACAGGGCACCCGACGTGAGGTTGGCGGCCATGAGCAGCCGCCGCTTGTCGTGCCGGTCGGCCAGGCCGCCCGCGTAGAGGGTGAGCAGCAGCACGGGCGCGAACTGCAAGGCGGTCACGACGCCCAGGGCTGCCGCGGAGTCGCCGGTCAAGGAGAGCACGAGCCAGTCCTGGGCGACGGCCATCATCCAGGTACCGGCGACGGAGACGAGTTGTCCCGCCGCGAACAGCCGGAAGTTGCGCACGGACAGGGACTGGAGCGTGCCGGCGTTGGGTGATCTCATCTCATCCCTGGGCGAGGAGAATACGGGCGCACGGCAAGGGAATCTGCCCTATAGCTTCTTCGCCCCCGGCCGGCCGGTCAATGATTCTCATGTCAGATCCCGGTCAGGTCATGTCAGGAATAAGCGGTTCCGCAGCTGGACGTGAATTCACGTCAGAGAAATGACAAAACCCTCCCGGAATTCATCGGCTTCCGTCACGTACTACAGGTGACATTCCCCGGGTCTTGCGGCGGGGATAACCGCGAAAATACCGTTCTCAGGTCCGTGGGCGCCTCCGACCGGAGGTCGCCGAGACTCAGGGGGGATTCCAGATGTCCGTGGTGACGACTGTCTGTGGGGGAACCGGCTGTGTCCGGCGCGAGGCCGCCGGCCGGGCCAGGCGCCCGGCAGCACCGGCCGGCCGCCTGTGCCTGGACTGTCATGAGCGCCTGCTGCGCGACCTGAACCGGCTGCCGGAGCTGTACGAGGAGTGCGCACGCCACCTCGACGGCAGCGGCGGCGAGCGGGCCGTGGAGAAGACCTCCGGCGGCCCGCTGCCCGGCATGCCCTTCAACCTCCGGGCGGCGGAGGCGCGGACCTCGATCCTCGCGGTGCTCAGCGCCTGGGCCGGCCTGGTCCTGGAGGAGCGGGGCCTGGCCGGTCCGCGGCGGTCCGTCGGCCTCCTGGTGCAGTTCCTGACCCGGCACAGCGGCTGGCTCGCGGCGCACGACGCGGCGGGCGAGTTCTGCGCCGAGATCTCCCAGCTGGTGCGCGGGGCGCACGACGTGATCGACCCCATGACGACCCACCGCATAGCGGTGGGCGACTGCGTCGAGCCCGGCTGCTCCGGCGCGCTCACCGCGCTCGTGCGGCCCCGGCATCCGCAGCTGCCCGCCACGATCGCCTGCGACGCCGACGCGGCGCACCACTGGGTGGGGCACGAGTGGCTGCAGCTCAGCCGCCGCCTCGCCGCGACCGGGGCGACGGCGGCGGGCGCGGCACCCGTACCGGCCGACGAGGCCGCCGGCCGGGAGCCGGAGGTGCGCTGGATGACCGCGGCGGACATCTCCCGCCTGTGGGACATGCCGCCGGGCAGCGTCTACCGCCGCGCCAGCACGCAGAAGTGGCGCCGCCGCAGCCGTTCCGGCCGGACGTACTACCACGCCGGGGACGTCTACGAGACGCTGCACGGCCGGGACGCGGCGGCGTAGCGCCGCTGCCGCGGACAACACACAAGGGCTCCTGGCGATATGTCAGGAGCCCTTGTGGGCAGGTCGGGTGGTGGGGTTCAGTCCTTGATCTCGCAGATCACGGCGCCGGAGGTGAGGGAGGCGCCGACCTCGGCGGCGAGGCCCTTGACGGTGCCGGCCTTGTGGGCGTTGAGGGGCTGCTCCATCTTCATGGCCTCCAGGACGACGATCAGGTCGCCCTCGTTGACCTCCTGGCCCTCCTCGACCGCGACCTTGACGATCGTGCCCTGCATGGGCGAGGCGAGGGTGTCGCCGGAGGCGGCCGGGCCGGACTTCTTGGCGGCGCGGCGCTT
>NZ_JBEOYD010000068.1:0-34922 GCF_040296885.1 Streptomyces sp. NPDC001980
AGATGAATTGATTAACGGGGAATCGCTGGAATTAGATCGTATATATACAGTAGGAACGATTGATATGTTTACATTCGGCGGACCGCCTGCCCGGCGGCCCGCCGACCGGGCGTCAAACCATCTGACCGGTGCTCCCGGGCCCGGATAGGCTCCCCGGTGATGACCTCACTCTCCGATTCCGACACCGTCGACGCCGTCATCTCCGGCGCCGTCGTCTCCGCGCTGCGCGCCGCCGGCTGCGTCTTCGCCGAGGACGAGGCGGAACTGATCCTCGCCACCGCCCGCACCCCGGACGAGCTGGCCGCCATGGTGGACCGGCGCACCGCCGGACAGCCCCTCGAACACGTCCTTGGCTGGGCGGAGTTCCACGGACTGCGCGTCCTCGTGGAACCCGGTGTGTTCGTGCCCCGCCGCCGTACCGAGTTCCTGGTCGACCAGGCCCTCGCCCAGACCCCCGGCGCATCCGTCGTCGTCGACCTGTGCTGCGGCTCCGGCGCGGTCGGCGCGGCCCTCGCGGCCGCCCTCGGGGACGTCGAGCTGCACGCGGCCGACATCGACCCGGCCGCCGTCGGCTGCGCCCGCCGCAACATCGCCCCCTACGGCGGCCACGCCCACGTCGGCGACCTGTTCGACCCCCTGCCCGCCGCCCTGCGCGGCCGGACCGGCATCCTCGCCGCCAACGTGCCCTATGTCCCCAGCGACGAGGTGGGACTGCTGCCCGCCGAGGCCCGCGAGCACGAGCCGCTGGTCGCCCTCGACGGCGGCGGTGACGGACTCGACGTGCTGCGCAGGGTCGCCGCCGGGGCGCGCGCATGGCTCGCGCCCGGCGGGTGCGTCCTGGTCGAGACGAGCGAGCGCCAGGCCGAGGACGCCGTCGAGATCTTCCGCCGCGCCGGACTGGCCACCCGGCTCGCGGTCTCGGAGGAGCTGTACGCGAACGTCGTGATCGGGGTGCGCGGCGACTAGGCGCTCCGCTGGAAGTGCCGAGATCTGCCGTCTGCCGTCTGCGGCGCCGTCGTGGCTGGTCGCGCAGTTCCTCCCCCAGCCTTCGGCCGGGGGTACCCCCAGCGCCCCTTCGGGGGCGCTGCAGGACCGCAGCGGACTTCGACGGTCACGCTCAGGTGGTGGCCCCGCTCCCCGAGGGGCTCGGCGACGGTGAGCGGTCGCCCGGGCGCTGCCACGGGCCGCCGCGGTCGTGCATGCCGCCGCCCCGGCCCATGCCCATGAAGTCACCGGAGAAGGCGCCCGAGGCGGTCGGCTTGCCGTCGTCGCCGCGGGTGCCGATCAGGAAGGCCGTCGCGTCCTTCTTCAGCGCGTCGGAGTCGCCCCGCACCTTCACGTCCGAGCCCACGGTCCACGTCCACGACGTGCCGTCGTCGCTCTTGACCGTGACCTGGTCGCCGTCCACCTTCTCGACCGTGCCCCGCTGCCAGACCCGCACCACGTACTTGCCGGTGTCCGGGTCCTTGACGGTCGCCTCGCCGTGCACGCCCATACCGCCCATGCCGAACCGGCCGTGCCCGGGGCCGCGCCCGTCCGGAGCGGAGGGCGCCGACGACGCACCGGAGGCGGCCGGGGACGCGGTGGAGCCGCTGCCGCCGGAGCCGGCGGCGAACGCGACCGTGCCGCCCAGGGCGAGCGCCCCGGCGACGAAGGCCACGGTCACCGCGCGCAGACGGAACGACTGGCGGCGCCACAGGTCGCGCAACGGCGCGCCCGGCTCCCGGTCCGCTCCCGGCCCCGAGAGGAGCTCCGACGGGGCGTCCCACTCCGGGGCGGCGGTCTGCGGGGGACGGTCGGGCATCGGCGGGATCGACGGTTCGGTTCCGTCGACGTCACGGCGGGGTTCCTGCTCCGGTTCGTGCGTCACGGCTCGCTCCCATCGGCGAACGGCACGCGGCATCGCACGACGCATGCCTCTCTGTGAATTGTGGGAGTGCGCCGATAAGAACCCGGTAATCAGTTCCTGTGAATTCGGCGAATCCGCACCGGCGCATCCGGCGCATCCGGCGTATCCGGCGCCCCGGCGGCCCCTCGGCTACGGCAGTTCCCGGGCCCGCGCGATGAGCAGGGCCACGTCGTCGTGGTTGTCGGGGTGGTGCAGCTCCCGCAGCAGCAGGTCGCAGACCTCCTCCAGCGGGCGGGGCGGGCCGCCGAGCAGGGCCAGCAGCTCGTCGAGGCGTTCGTCCAGGGAGTGCCGGCGCGTCTCCACCAGGCCGTCGGTGTAGAACACCAGCTCGTCGCCGGGCTCGAAGTCGACGGTCGTGGTGGCGAAGGCGACCCCGCCGACGCCCAGCGGGACCCCGGTGGGCAGGTCGAGGAGTTCCGGCGGCCGGCCGGGACGGACCCGGGCCGGGGGCAGGTGGCCGGCGTTGGCGATCCGGCACCGGCGCAGCCGCGGGTCGTACACGGCGTACACGCAGGTCGCAATGGAATGGTCGAGGCCCGACGTGGTCTTGTCCAGGTGTTCGAGGAGGACCGCCGGGTCGAGGCCCAGGGCGGCCAGGGTGGTGGTCGCGGTGCGCAGCCGGCCCATCGTCGCGGCCGCGTTGATGCCGCTGCCCATCACGTCGCCCACCACGAGGGCCGTTCCGCCCCCGTCCAGCGGAATGACGTCGAACCAGTCGCCGCCCACCTCGACGGTGGCACCCGCCGGCTGGTAGCGGGAGGCGACCTCCAGACCGGGGGTGACCCGGGGATGCGTGGGCAGCAGGCTGCGCTGGAGGGTCAGGGCGGTGGTGCGGGCGTTCTCGTACCAGCGGGCGTTGTCGATCTGCACGGCCGCCCGCGCCGCCAGCTCCCGGGCCAGCAGCAGATCGTCGTCGTCGAAGGAGGCCGGATTGCGGGTGCGCTTCAGATCGAGGGCGCCCAGCACCTCGCCGCGCGCGATCAGCGGCACGGCCAGATACGAGTGCACCCCGGCCCGGCCCAGCAGCACCGCGGCCTCGGGGGAGGGGGCGATCCGCGCCAGGTCCTCGTCCTTGGCCTGCGGGACGAGGACGGCTTCCGCGCTCCGTACGCACTCGGTGATCAGCCGGTCCGGCGCGTACCGGGCGACCGTGCCCGGCGCGTCGGCGGCCTGGACCGCGTCCGCCTTCTGCTCCGCGCGCACGGCGAGGGCCCGGAGCACGGCCGGCTCGGCCGGGCCGAGGGTGCCGCTGCGGCCTTCCACCACCGTGTCCAGCAGCTGAACGGCCGCCACGTCGGCGAGCTCCGGCACGGCGACGTCGGCCAGCTCCCGGGCGGTGCGCTCCAGGTCCAGGGTGGTGCCGATACGGGCGGAGGCGTCGGCGATCACGGCCAGCCGGCGGCGCGCGTTCTCTGCCTCGACACCGGCCCGGTACGGCTCGGTGATGTCCACCACCGAGGTGGCCACGCCCAGCACGTTGTCCAGCGCGTCGTCCAGCCGGTAGACCGACACCGACCAGATGTGCTCCACGTCCGGGTCGGCCGGCGTACGGCCCACCGCGGACTGGTCGATGACCGGCTCGCCGGTCCGCAGCACCCGCAGGTAGGCCGACTCCAGGGCGTCGGCGTCCAGCGAGGGCAGTACCTCGCGGATCGTCCGGCCCACGTGCTCCGCGGCCGGGACGCCGTTCATCCGCTCGAGCGCCGGGTTGACCGACACGAACCGCAGGTCCGTGTCGAAGACGGCCAGCCCGATCGGCGACTGCTTCACGATCCGTTCGGACAGCGCCACGTCCTGCTCCAGCCGGCGCACCGTCGACTGGTCGGCCGCCAGACCCAGCGCGAACACGTCGCCGTTGTCGTCCATGAGCCGCATGTTGCGGAACTCGACCACATGGGTGGAGCCGTCCCTGTGCCGGATCGGGAAGCCGCCTGCCCAGCTCCGCCCGGTGCTCATCACGTCCGCGAACAGCTTGCCGACCAGCTCGATGTGGCGCTCGTGCACCATCAGCCGGGCCGCGTACTGGCCGAGCGCCTCCTGCGCCGAGTAGCCGAACAGCTCCTCCGCCTGCGGGCTCCACAGCACGATCCGCCCCTTGGCGTCCAGCACGACCGAGGCCACGCTCAGGACGTCCAGCAGCCCGCCCGGCCGCACGGGTCCGCGCACGGGCTCCCCGCCCCCCGGCACCGAAGCCTCGGCTGGACTCATCGCACGCACCGCCTTCGAACTTCCGCACGGCACGCCGTCCCCCGTGCCGACTCCCCTTGTTCTATCGCGCTCACACCCGACTCTCCGATGCCACCGCCGACTTTTCCACCATCTCTCAACACGGCGGCATCTGTACGGCGAAGCGACCACAGGGGCGGCAGGGGCGTGAGTTCACTTTCCCGTCCCGCCATTGGTCTGTACATGTCTATCGGGCCCGCGCCAGACTGACCGGCGCACGCGCGTCCCACCCCCCCGATACCGAGGAGTAGGCTTCCATGCCCGCGTCCACCCGGCAACGTTGTCGCGCAGGCCTGACCGCCCTGGTCGCCCTCGCCACCACCCTGGTCCTCGCGACCGCCGCCCCGGCCTCCGCCGCCGACACCTGGACCGAGACCGGCTCCGACCACGCCGATGCGCTGTCCGAGAGCCAGGGCCTGACCTCGGTCGAGGTCCCGGCCAACAGCCCCAACCGGTACACCGGCGCCGGTACCATCCCGCTCGGCGTCTACAGCCGCGGCTGGAACCACGTCGGCGACCCCGACGAGTCCTACGACGGCTACTACGTCGAGCCCTACCAGGCGGACTCCAGCACCTACAAGATGTACCGGGTGCAGGCCCCCGACGGCACCTGGTCGGAGTACGTCCACACACTGGTCTCCGGCGAGGCCCTCAACAACTCCTGGTCCGCCATCACGCCCGACAGCCAGTACATGCTCTCCGGCGAGTACGGCACGATGACCCGCTTCCTGGTCTTCCCGACGCCGGGCGCCAACAAGAGCACCTCGCCGTCGGCGAACCTCCCGCTGGCCTCCGTCGTCAACCTGGACCACGCCGTGCGTGACGTGCAGGGCTGCGACTTCTCCAGCGCCACCACGCTGCTGTGCTCCTCGGACGACCCGGACGGCAGCCTCTTCGGCTACACCAAGCCGCTGCTGCAGATCGACCTGTCCGCCCAGCCCGGCTCCGCGAACGTCACCGGGCACGTCACGGCGCTGCGCCAGCTCCCGCTGCGCAGCTCCTGCTCGGGCACCTTCGAGGCCGAGGGCATCGACTACGACCGGCGCACCGGCATCCTGCGGGTCATCGTGATGTCGCCCGGCTTCTGCGTCCTCACGGACAGCGTGACCTACAAGTTCACCCGGAGCTGAGCCCGCGGCCGCCTGCCGCGGCGGGTGGTGCAGGGTCCGGAGATCGGTGCTTTTCTGTTGGCATGGCGTGGTTCGCGGGGGAACCCGTGCTACCGCGCCATCGCCATGAGAGGAGCGATCACGATGGTCCGTGAGCGACTGCACGAAGAACCCGTCTCGCTGGAGATCAGCGGATGCAGCAAGGAGGACGCCCGGATCGTGTTCGACGCGCTGTGCCAGTGCTTCGAGTCCGACCGGGCCGCCGAGGACGTGCCGCAACAGCTCCACGAGACCCGCCCGATGGTGTGGCTCGGCACGTTCGAGGTCACCGACGCCCACGAGTGCACCCTGCCACCCCGGCTCTCGGCCTCGGTCGAGGCCGACGCGCAGGGCGGCTACTGGGCGATCAGCCGGCTGCATACGACCCTCGACTCCCTGTTCGCCGTACGGAACCTGTCCTCCGCTTCGGGGGACCAGGAGAGGGAGCTGCATGTGCAGCTGGAGAGCCGGGGGGCGTAGCGCACCGGCTGAGCACCCAGTGATATGTCACATGCCACCACCCCTCCCGTTGTGCAACTAGTTGCATAAACCGTGCGCGGTCCTCTACAACTACGGTGACGACACCGCGCACGGAGGCCCCCATGAGCCGTTACCCGCACCTGCTGAAACCCCTCGACCTCGGCTTCACCACACTCCCCAACCGCGTGCTCATGGGCTCCATGCACGTGGGCCTGGAGGAGGCCGAGCGCGGCTTCGAGCGGATGGCGGAGTTCTACGCGGCCCGGGCCCGCGGGGGAGTGGGCCTCATCGTCACCGGCGGCATCGCGCCCAACGACGAGGGACGGCCGTACGAGGGCGGCGCGAAGCTCACCACCGAGGAGGAGGCCGGGCAGCACCGGGCCGTCACCGAGGCCGTACACCGCGAGGGCGGCCGGATCGCGATGCAGATCCTGCACTTCGGCAGGTACGCCTACCACCGCGACCTGGTCGCCCCGAGCCCCCTCCAGGCCCCGATCAGCCCCTTCGCGCCCCGCGAGCTGACCGACGCCGACGTCGAGCGGACCGTCGACGACTACGCCCGCGCCGCCCGCCTCGCCCGGCAGGCCGGCTACGACGGTGTCGAGATCATGGGCTCCGAGGGCTACCTCGTCAACGAGTTCATCGCCGCGCAGACCAATCACCGCACCGACCGCTGGGGCGGCTCGTACGAGAACCGGATGCGGTTCCCCGTCGAGATCGTCCGCCGGGTGCGCGAGGCCGTCGGCGACGACTTCATCATCGTCTACCGGCTGTCCATGCTGGACCTGGTGCCCGGCGGGTCGACGCTGGACGAGGTCGTCACGCTCGCCAAGGCCGTCGAGGCGGCCGGGGCGACCATCATCAACACCGGGATCGGCTGGCACGAGGCCCGCATCCCCACCATCGCCACCTCGGTCCCGCGCGGCGCCTACACCTGGGTCACCAGGAAGCTGATGGGTGCGGTGTCCGTGCCGCTGGTCACCACCAACCGCATCAACACCCCGGAGGTCGCCGAGGAGTTGCTCGCCGGGGGCTTCGCCGACATGGTCTCCATGGCCCGCCCGATGCTCGCGGACCCCGACTTCGTCAACAAGGCCGCGGCCGGTACGCCCGAGGCCATCAACACCTGCATCGGCTGCAACCAGGCCTGCCTCGACCACACCTTCAGCGGGAAGATCACCTCCTGTCTGGTCAACCCGCGCGCCTGCCACGAGACCGAGCTGGTCCTCGCCCCGACCCGGCTGAAGAAGCGGGTCGCGGTGGTCGGTGCCGGACCGGCCGGCCTCGCCTGCGCGGTGTCCGCCGCCGAACGCGGCCACGAGGTCACCCTGTTCGACGCGGCGGCCGAGATCGGCGGCCAGCTGAACGTGGCCCGCAAGGTCCCCGGCAAGCAGGAGTTCGACGAGACCCTGCGTTACTTCCGCCACCAGCTCGACGCGCACGGCGTGGATGTACGCCTGAACACGACCGTCGAGCCCGAGGACGTCACCGGCTACGACGAGGTCGTGGTCGCCACCGGCGTCACCCCGCGCACCCCCGACATCCCCGGCGTCGACCACCCCCGCGTCCTCGGCTACCTCGACGTGCTGCGCGACAACGCCCCCGTCGGCGAGCGGGTCGCGATCCTCGGCGCGGGCGGCATCGGCTTCGACGTCGCCGAGTACCTCACCGACGGCGGCGACAAGGCGAGCGACGACCCGGCGACGTACTTCAGGCACTGGGGGGTCGACATGGACTACCAGGGTCCCGGCGGGCTGGCCGCCCCCGAGCGCCCCGCGCCCCCGCGCACCGTCCACCTGCTCCAGCGCAAGGCGAGCAAGGTCGGTGCGGGCCTGGGGAAGACCACCGGCTGGATCCACCGCACCGAACTCAAGCACCGGGGCGTCACCATGGTCCCGGGCGTGCAGTACGACCTGATCGACGACGCCGGGCTGCACGTCACCGTCGACGGCGAGAGCACGGTCCTGGAGGTCGACACCGTCGTGCTGTGCACCGGGCAGGAACCGCGCCGGGGCCTGTACGAGGAGCTGGTCGCGGCCGGCTGCAGCGCGCACCTCATCGGCGGTGCCGACGTCGCCGCCGAACTGGACGCCAAGCGGGCCATCAAGCAGGGCACCGAGGTGGCGGCCGCCCTGTAGGGGCCGTCCCTAGGATGAGCCCATGTCACTCCCGCACGCGATCCTCACCGCCCTGCTCGAAAGGCCGTCGTCGGGGCTTGAGCTGACCCGCAGGTTCGACAGGTCGATCGGGTACTTCTGGTCGGCCACGCACCAGCAGATCTATCGCGAGCTCGGACGACTGGAGGCCGAGGGCTACATCCGCACCCTGCCGGCCGAGCAGCCGGCCCGTGGGCAGAAGAAGAGCTACGAGGTCCTGCCCACGGGCCGCGCCGAACTGGCCCGCTGGACCGCCGCCTCCCAGGACCCCAAGCCGCAGCGGGACGTGCTCCTGCTGCGGCTGCGCGCGGCCGCGGTCGTCGGCACCGCCGGCCTGGAGGCCGACCTGCGCCGCCATCTGGAGCTGCACCGGCGGCAGTTGGCGGAGTACGAGGAGATCCAGCGCCGCGACTTCCCGCCGGGCAAGGACGCTCCCGAGGACCGGCTGCGGCACCTGGTGCTGCGGGCCGGCATCGACCTGGAGACCTTCTGGACGCAGTGGCTCAGCCGCGCCCTGGAGGAGTTCGGGGAACTCCCCGGCCCGTCCTAGAGCCGGTAGGGCTTCGAGCGCTTGCGCAGGTACCAGCCCGTGGCGATGACGCCGGAGCCGACCAGCGCGGCGCCGATGCCCAGGGTGAGCGGGCCGTAGTCGCGGGCGGCGCCGCCCAGACCGCCCATCACGCCCCGGGCGGGGGCGGGCGCGGCCGACCTGGTGGTGGAGGAGGTCGTCGGCGCGGCGGGGGCCGAGGAGACGATCACCGACTGGGTGCCCGCCGTACCGCCGTTGGAGCAGACGACGACCACCGTGTAGGTGCCCGGCGACACGCCCGACCAGGCGGCGGACTGGCTCACGGTGGTGCCCGCCAGGGCCACCTGCCGCCCCTGGGCGAAGGCGGTCTGACCGCTGTTGAGCAGCGAGGCGTTGCCCCAGCTGCCGTTGCTCTGGGTGCAGGCGCTGGTGACCACCGAGACCGTGGTACCGATGGTGCTCACCGAGATGCCCGAGAGCGCGGCGGACGGGCCGGCGAGCCAGGTCGGGAACGCGGCGGCGGCCGCCAGGGTCAGGCCGGAGCGGAGGAGAAGTCGAGTAGTGCGCATGGTCTGCCCTCCGGCGGCACGGTTGGCGGAACGTCCCGTGCGCCGCCGAGGGTGGGGAAACGTCCGTGCTGCCTCGGATTCAGCGAACGGGGCCCCGGCCCGTCCCGCACCCGGAGGGCGACCGGCCAGGTGACTTCTTCCTCCGTCCGGCCCAGGCCGGGATGCGCGTGAGGCCCTCGTCAGGCTCCGGTCGTCACGGTCCGCTCCGCCGACCAGCCGCCCCACGTGCCGTCCGGCAGCCGCGCCCGGAGCCGTACTTGGTGCCGGACCCCATGGTCGCGGCCCACATAGAAGCTATAGGTCGACCGTCCCTTCGGTGGGGTGCCACCCCACATCAGGGAGGTGGTCGTACCGCCGTCGAGCCGGATCTGGTATTCGGTGACCACACCGTCCACCTGCGGCGGGTCCCAGGCCAGATCGAGGTAGTAGGCCCCGCTCTCCTCGTGGGTGCGCGCCGTGAACGCGGTCGGCGCGGTGTCCCGGCCGTCGCCGCTGCCGGGCGTGGCGAGGCGCACCGCCGTACTCGCGGGCGAGAGGTTGTCGGCCGCGTCCCGGGCCCGGACGGTGAAGACATAGCGGGTGCCCGGCCGCAGCCCCATGACCACCGCCGCGGTCTGGTTCCCGCCCACACTGTGGATCTTGGCGCCGCCCTGCCAGATGTCGTACGACACCACGGTCCGGTCGTCCGTCGAGGCGCCCCAGGACAGCTGCACCGCACGGCTGCCCACGGCCCGGCCCACCGGGTGCGCCGGGCGGGTCGGCGCCGAGCGGTCGGCCGCGACCATCGCGGGGGTGGTCGCCCGCACCGCACGGCTGCGCGGTCCGAGGCTGCCGTCCCCGCCCCGGGCCCGCACGGTGAACACGTACGCCGTGGACGGCCTGAGCCTGGTGACGTCCACCATGTGCTGCGAGCCGGGCACTTCCTCGACCTTCGTGGTGCCGCGATACACCTCGTAGGCACGGATCCCGGAACCCTCCGGCAGCTCGTTCCACATGACGTGCACGCTGGTGGCGCTCCCGGCGGCCGCGGTCACCCCCGTCGGGGCGCCGGGCAGCCGGCCGCTGTCGCCGTCGGCGGCCCCGCCCCAGCCGCAGGACGTCACGAACAGCAGGGTGCAGACCACGACGGCAACTCGGCGCACGGTTCCGCCTCCCCGGGGACGGCAGCACGGCAATGGTCCGGACCAATATGGACTGCCCGGGATCCGGACATCAAGAGGGCCGTATTGGAGACGTCGGGGGAGAGTTACGTATGCTGAGGGTCCTGCGGTCGAACTTCCCGGAAGAACAGGGGAGTTCGCGCCTGTGGCGCGGAACGCTGTCGTCGCTGATCCCGCGCCGGCACGGGCGGCCGGGGCGGTCTGGGCCGGCACCGGCTCAGCGCCCCGGCCCTCGGCGACCGCTCACGAAGTGTCAGTTTCGTTGCGCCGAACGGCCCTGTACAGCCCTCACGTGCTGGCCCGGCCGCCGGACCCGCACCATCTTGTTCCGGGTGACTCCATGTCCCCCACGAAAAGGGTCCCTCATCGTGCGTGTCCAGTCGCTGACGCTGGCCGCGGCCGGCGCCGCCCTGCTCGCCCCGGCCACACTGCCCGTGCCCACCACCTCGTACGCGGCCCCCGGTGACCGGCACCGGATCTCCGCCGCCGACCTGCTGGCCCGGGTGCGGGACTGCACCCAGGTCTCCAGGGGCCGCTACCGCTCCGATGCCAACACCGCCGCCACCGTCCCCGTGTGCGGCACCCGGCGGGCCGTCTTCTGGAAGGCCGACCTCGACATCGACTGCGACGGCCAGAGAACCGCCCACTGCAACCGCTCCGCGGACCCGGCGTTCAGCGCCGCCACCGCCTACCAGCAGTCCAACGGCCGTCAGCTCAACGCCGAGAAACTGCCCTATGTCGTGGTACCCGGCCCCAGCGGCCGCTGGAACCACTGGGCGGCCGGCGTCCGGGGCGGCGCGGTCGCCGCGGTGATCTACAAGGACCGGGTGCAGTACGCGGTCGTCGGCGACACCGGACCGCGCGACATCATCGGCGAGGCCTCCTACGCCACCGCGAAGGCGCTCGGCGTGAACCCCGACCCGCGGGTCGGCGGGGTGCCGTCCGGCGTCACCTACATCGTCTTCAAGGACTCCGCGATCCGGCCCATCGAGGACCGTGCGGAGGCGGAGGCGGAGGGGGAGCGGCTGGCGGCCCGGTTCACCGGGGACGACTGACCGGCGGGCCGGCCGCCCCCGGCGGTGCGGGTCAGACGGCCGCCCAGCCGTTGTCCACCGGCAGGATCGCGCCGTTGATGTTGCTCGCCGCGTCCGAGGCCAGGAACACGATCGCCGCCGCCTGTTCCTCGGGCTCGGAGACCTGGCCCACGTTGCCGAAGTACGGGCCGAGCGCGGCCGGCCCGTGCGCACCGTCCTCCAGGTCGATCCGGATCCCGGTCCTGGTGCCGCCGGGGGCGATGGCGTTGGCCCGGATGCCCTGGCTGCGGTACATCACCGCCAGGCTCTTGGTCAGGCCGACGACACCGTGCTTCGAGGCCGTGTAGGCGGCGCCCGCCGCGCTGCCGCGCAGGCCGGCCTCGGAGGCGGTGTTGACGATCGCGCCCCGGCCCGCCGCCAGCATGTGCGGCAGCACCGCGCGGGTGAGCAGGAACGGCGCGGTGAGGTTGACCCGTATCACCCGCTCCCACTCCGTGTCGCTGACATCCGCCAGCGCCGACATCCGGTCCATGATCCCGGCGTTGTTCACCAGGACGTCCACCCCGCCGAACCGCTCCACCGCGGTCGCCACCACCTCGTCCACCACGGACTGCTCGCCGAGGTCACCGGTGACCGCCACGGCCGTACCGCCCGCCTTCTCGATCTCCGCGACCGCCGCGCCCGCGGCCTCGGCGTTCAGGTCGGCGACGAGGACCCGCGCCCCCTCCCTGGCGAAGGCCAGGGCGGCGGCCCGCCCGATCCCCGATCCCGCGCCGGTGACGATGACGCCGCGCCCGTCGAGTCCGCTGGCCATGTGGTGCTCCCATCAGGTGGTTCGAGGGCGCTCGGCGCCCGGTGCGGCTCACACCATACGACTTAATGTCGGTGAGTGACATAAAGTCGAGACCTGATTTTTCCTTCACCCCGCTGCCTCGGGGAGAATCCGGGTGCAGCAGCCACCGGCACGGGAGGGACAGATGACCGCAGGGGGACGTACGGGACGGCCGCCCCTGACCGAGGAGCGCAAGGCCGAGATCAGACTGGAGATCGCCCGCGTCGCGGTGGACCTGTTCGTCACGCAGGGGGTGGCCGCGACCACCGGCGAGCAGATCGGGCAGGCGGTCGGCGTCTCGGCACGCACGGTGTGGCGCTACTTCCCGAGCAAGGAGGCCTGTGTACGGCCGCTGTTCGCGGCCGGTATCGAAGCCGTCGCCGACTGTCTGCGCGCCTGGCGCCACGGCCAGCCCCTGGAGGAGGCCTTCGAGGACGCCGTACCGACCGACAGCCGGCTGGTGCGCAGCCCGGACCGCGCCACCATGGGCGCCCTGGTCCGGCTGACCCGTGACGAACCGGGCCTGCGCGCGGAGTGGCTGCAGTCCTACGACGAGGCCGAACCGGCGTTCGCCCGCGCCCTCGCCGAACGCTCCGGGCTGCCCGCCGACGACCTGCGGCCCACCATCCAGGCGGCCATGTTCAACGCGGCCCTGCGCGCGGCCGTCGAGCACTACGCCTGGCGGGTCGCCGACGACACGACGGACGCGGCCACCGCAGAGGCCGAACTCACGGCGACGATGCGCTCGGCTCTCACGGTGGCGGCGGAGGGGCTCGCCTAGTGTCTCGTTCTGTTCCCGGCGGCCGTGCCCGTGGTCAGCGGGCGGGGAAGACCTGGACCTCCGCGAGTGTCAGGTAGTCGGTGCCGGACAGCTGGACCGTCACATAGCGTCCGGACGCCGGGACCGCCAGCCTGGTGGGGCGGCCCATGGTGCCCGGCCGGTGGCTCGACCACACACCGGGCCGGGCCGCCTGCTGCTCGGGAGAGAGCGAGTGGTCCAGCGGCGCGTCCGACACGAACACCCAGTAATCGGTGGCCCGTTCGGTGCAGCAGTCCGTGCGGTTCCACAGGTTGACACTGCCGAGCGGCTGCGCGGAGCCGAGGTCCACCTGCCACCAGGCGTGCCGGTCGTGGTCGGTGTGCGACACGGAGCCGGAGCCGTACGCGCCGTCGGTGTCCCCGTCAGCGGCGTGCTCTGCCGAGCCGCCGAACGCCGTGGAGGACTGCGTCGCCGTCCTGCCCCGCGCGATGTCGTTCGCCGGGGCGTACGTGTAGTCGCTGTCGTCGGGGGTGCTGGTGCCCGCCGGAGTGGTGACCGTGACGGTGCCGTCGAAGACACCGGGCGGCTGCTGCGCCGTGAGCTGGTTGGGGCCGACGTAGGTGACCCGCACCGCCGGCCTGCCGTCGACCGCGACGGCGGACTCCGGTGTGAAGCCGCCGCCGGAGACCAGCAGCCGGCCGTCGCCGATCGGGCTGACCACCTCCACGTCCGGTGGCGCGGCGGTCGTCAGCCCCCGGAAGCCCGGCTCCAGGCCGGCTCCGGCGAGGACTCGGTCCGGGACCGTGCCCGGCCCGGGGCTGGACGGGACGACGGTGTTGCCGCCGCCGTCGACGAAGTCGGTGCCGACGTTGTCGCAGACGTAGCGGTTGAGGTCGCCGACCCGGTAGGAGTTGCTGACCACGATGTGGCCCGTGGTCGAGCAGCCGCCGTTGAAGGAACCGCTGTCGGCGTACTGGACGTTGCCGTCCATGACGATGTAGGCGCCGCCCTCGTCGTTGTAGTAGGCGAAGTTGGTGTGCCTGTTGCCGAAGGTGACGTTGCCCCGGATGGTCAGGCCGTGCCGGAGGTTCTGCCCCTGCGGGCCGTTGGTGTAGATCGCCCCGCCGTCCTGGCGGACTCCCATCACGTTGTGGACGACGTTGTCGGAGATGACGTTGTCGGCCTGGATGTTCGGGTTCGTCCACGGGGTCACCGCGTTGGTGTGCCAGCCGGCCCAGCCGAAGCTGATGCCGCTGTAGGGCAGATCACTGATCTCGTTGTGGCTGATCGTGGTGGCGCGGGCGTATCCGGCCCAGATGCCCACGGCGCCGGTGTACTCCACGCCGACGTCGTGGACGTAGTTGTCCGTGATGGTGTTGCCGACCGAGATCTCCGCCCCCGAGCCGACCACGACCTCGGCGAGGGCCAGGGCATGTCCACCGGCTCGCTGGACCATGACGTACCGGCCGGTGACGTCGGTCGGCACGACGACCGGGCCGCTCGCCGTGCCGGTCTCGTGAGTGGCGTGCACGCCGGGCCGGGCCGCCTGCTGCTGCGGTGTCAGACGGGTGTCGAAGGGCGTGGCGGAGACGAACACCCAGAAGTCGCTCGGTCCGGTGCCGGCCGCCGCGGTGACGGTCGTCTGCCAGAGCCGCTTCGCGCTGCCGAGGTCGACCTGCCACCAGGGGTTCCGCTGCCGCTGTGTCCCGCCGCCCGAGGACTGTGTGGTCGGCCGTCCGGCGGCGAGGTCCCTGGCGAACCGCGTCGGCTGCGGGTCGTCGGTGGTGCCGAACTGGATGCCGTTCCCGGACACGTCCGTGATCTCGTTGCCGGAGACGAGGTCGTGGTCGGCGCCGTGAGAGGTGCCCAGGCCGGCGCCGCCGAGGTGCTCGAAGACGTTGCCGGTGATCGAGACGCTCCGCGTGCCCACCAGGTCCACGGCTGCCGGCGGGCGGCTCCACGCGGCGAACGGGCAGCTGCCCGTCGGGGACACGTACTGGCACAGGCCCTGCTTGGTGGCGCCGTCCGGTCCCGTGAGGTGCATGGTCGCCTGCATCTCGACGAAGCCGTCGTCGCCGCTGGGCGCCCGCCAGGTGGTGTAGGCGAACGTGATGCCACGGAAGACGACGTCGTGCAGCGGGTCGTCGGCCGTCGAGGCGGTGGTGACCAACTGCTCCAGCACGGGTGCGACGAAGTGCATGTCCGCCGGGTCCTGCCCGGGCCGCGGCTGGTAGTAGACCGTGTGTCGGGCCCGGTCGAGGTACCAGGTGCCGGGGCGGAGGAGTTCGTAGGCGTTCTCGATCCTGCTCGGGGTGGCCGAGTCGCCGAGCGAGGGGAACCCGCCCGCCGGGTTGTCGCCGTCCGGTGCCGTCGGGGTGCTCGGCAGCTTCATGTTCGACCAGCACGGTTGGCGCATGGTGACGGTCCGTCCGGTGATCGAGGCGACACCGCAGCGGGGCTGCGTCCACGCGCCGTGACCGCCGTCGAAGACGAACTCGATGCCGGACGGGTTCCGCCAGGACGCGAGGGTGTCGTCGGAGGCCTGGAAACCCTCCGCGGTCTGGGTCAGCGCCACCGGACTCGGACCCGAACTGCGCGGAACGCGCTGTCCGTCCGCGTACAGCTGACGGGTGTCCAGGCCGGCCGGCACCGGGGCCGACCAGAGTGCCGGATTCTCGGCATCCCGGTGCCAGCCGCCGACGGGGACGCCACCGCTGAGGACCGGCCGGGCGCCCGGAGCCGCCTCCCACACGATGCGGTGGCCGCCGCGTCCGGAGTCCTGCGGGCCGAAGCGCAGCGGTGCGTCGAGCCGGTAGGTTCCGCCGGCCAGCTGGACATGGACGTCACCCGTGGCTCGCGCGGCCAGGCGCGCGGCCGAGGTCTTCGCCTCCTGAAGGGAACAGGGCTGCCGCAGGGAACACGAGCCGCCGTGCCCGTCGGGCGCGGCGTGGACCCGGACGCTCCCGCCGCCGTCGGCCCGGGCGGTGCCCGGTCCGGCTGCGGACGGGGCGGCCCCGAGCGAGGCGGCGGCGATCACCGCGAGACCGGCCAGACGTGTCAGGACACGCCGAGCCCGCACCGAGAACTGATGTGGCATGCGTTTCCCTCTTTTCCGACGGGCGCGGCGCGGACGGGGCGGTGTCACGGGCGGGCTGTGGCGGGACGGCTGTTGTACGCCTCCGCCCGCAGCGCCGGACGGCCTGCGGAGAGGGCCCGCGACGGCCAGGACACGCTGACGGTCTGTGCTTCTCCGGGCAGCAGCCACAGGTAGTTGTGGCTGTAGAGCGTCGGCAGCACGCGGTGACCGTTCGCCTCGTCCACCAGCGACAGCCGGACCATGGCGGCGACGGCCGAGCCGCGGTTGCGGACGGTGGCCGTCAGCGTGTGCCGGTCTCCGGAGCGGGACGTCTGCCCGGCCGAGACGGACACGTTCACCTTCCGGGCCTTGTCGAGTGCTTGCAGGGCGGCAGGGTCGCGGTAGCGCCAGTACGTGTTGCGGGACAGCTCCCTGCCGCCCGCGTCCGCCAGGGTCAGCCGGAGCAGGTGCAGGTCGGGCAGGTCGTCGCTCCAGCCGGCGGTGAACGCCTCGGCGGTGGCGGCCCGTTGTACGTCCACCTTCGCCGTCCTGCTCCTGCCGATCTCCAGGCCGGACAGGTCGTACAGCCCGGCGGTGACGGTGGCACCGTGGAGGTCCGCACGGGTGTGGTTGACCGCGAGGACCTGCCACTTCACCGGATCGGCCTGGACGTGCAGCGGTTCGCAGGCGGAACGGGCGCCGTAGTACGTGCCGTTGACGTCGAAGTCGTAGTCGTAGGTCTGCCAGACGGTGCTGTGCCAGGCCGGGTGGGACATCCACAGCATCAGGCCGGTGGCGTTGTCCCAGAGGTTGGCGTTCCAGGCCTCGAACATGGCGCGGGTGTTCTCGAAGTTGACGAACTGCGCCTTGCGGGCGAAGTCGTCCAGGCCGGTGGCCGTGCCGAGGCGGGCCTCGACGGCCGCCCTGTAGTTCTGCGGCGCCTGGTTCCCGCGCTCGCTCCAGTCGTGGTAGTACCAGGCGCCGCCGATGGGCCACTCCGGCTCGTCGCCCGTGAGGTTGCGCATGCTCGCCGCGGTGGAGACGACCGGCATGCCGATCTCGGTGTGGAAGCCGAAGTCCTTGCTGCCGTAGGTGTCGGGGTCGAAGTACTTCTCCGGCTCCACCCAGCCGTAGGGACCGCCGCCGGTGACGATGCCGCCCGCCGAGTTGTTCTGGTACAGCAGCCCGGGCACCTGCTGCTCGACGGCCTCGCGCATGCCCTTGTCGATCGCGGCCGGCGGGTTGCCCTCGTTCGCCCCGCACCAGACGGCCACACAGGGGTGGATGCGGTAACGCAGCACGGTGTCCCGGGCGATCGAGTTGAAGGCGTCGTGGTCCGGCGGGTCCATGCCCCAGGCGTTGGGGAAGTCGTTCCAGACGAGGATGCCGTGCCGGTCGCAGGCGGCGAAGAACTCCTCCCGGTCGCTGGTGCCGACCCAGTTGCGGATCATGGTGAAGTTCATGTCGCGGTGCATCCGCACGGCCGCGTCCATCCGCTCCGGCGGCATCCGGCGCAGCAGTTCGTCCCAGCCCCAGTTGCCGCCGCGGGCCAGTACCGGCACGCCGTTGACCGTGATCCGCAGCGGATCGGGGGCGTTCGACACGGACTTGACGTCGGTCCACTGTTCGCCGTCGGAGGACACTTGGATGACGTACGTCTTCGGGTACGCCGTCTCCCAGACGAGCGCCACCCGGTCGAAGGACTGCGCGGAGCCCAGGTCCACCTGGATCCACTGGTGGTCCTCGTACTGCGAGGACCAGCGGGTGCCCGGGTCGCCGTCGGTGGCGTTCGAGGCGGGGTGGTCGGACTCCTCGGTGGAGGCCGTCGCCGTCCGGTGCAGGGCGAGGTCGGTGCCTGGGCCGGTGCTGTCGATGACGCCGAGCGACCACAGCGAGTTGCCCCAACTGGTGTTGCGCAGCCCGCAGTCGATACGGACGTAGCGGGCCGTCCGTCGGTCGAAGTCCTCGACCTGGAGGCTGGCGTTGCCGTCGTTGAACGGCAGTGGCACGGCCGAGTTGTCCACCTGCCGCACGTCGGTCCACTCGGCGCCGTCGGCGGAGACCTGCACCACGAAGGTGCTGGCGTACGCCCGTTCCCAGGTGAGGTCGACCCGGTCGAAGGACTGTGCCGAGCCCAGGTCGACGCTGATCCATTGGTCGTCCTCGTAGGCCGAGGACCAGCGGGTGTCCGGGTCGCCGTCCGTCACGTTGGCCGGGCCGTGGTCGTCGCCGTCCGTGCTGGAGGCGTCGGCGGGCGCGTGCAGGGCGAGGTCGGTGGCCTGCCGGGCGCTGTCCCGCACGGCCAGGGTCCACAGCGAGCTGCCCCAGGCGGTGGCCCTGGTACGGCAGTTGACGCGGACGTGCCGGGCCTGCTGCCGGTCGAAGGCGACGGTCTGGGTGTACGCGTCGCCGGTCGCGGTGAACGGCAGCGGAACCCGGTACTCGTAGCCGAACTGGCGGATGCCGAAGCGGGTGGTGCGCCGGTCGCTCTCGGTGCCGTCGACCGACGCGGTGAGCGTGAGGTCGTGCAGGTCCGGCTCGCCCAGACCGTTCGGCCACCACAGCCGGGGGTTGCGCAGCCGCAGCTGCCGGAAGGCGTCGGGGGCGAGGACGACGTCGACGCTGCCGCCGGCCGGCACGGTGACCGCCTTGGACACCCGGACGTCGCCGAACGCCGCGGACACCGTCGCCGTGTGGTCCGTGGAATCTGCGTTGCGGACGGGGACGACGACGGTCAGCTCGGCGACGGACACGTCCGGCAGGTCCGGCAGGTACGTGTCCACGCGCGGGTCGCCGATGACGACCTGCCCGGTGGACCTGAGCCGGACGTGGTTCCAGATGCCCGCCGCCCGGTCGCGGACGGCCGGCATCCAGTCCCAGCCCGAAGAGGCCAGATAGGTGGGCGAGTTGAGGTTCATCTGCCCGGCGCCCGCGTCCACCCACGACTCGCCCAGGGGGCCCTTGTCGCCGGGGCTGCCGGGCACGGGCATCGGCGTGATCCGCACGGCGAGCGCGTTCGCGCCGTCCGCGGCGAGCAGCCGGGTCACGTCGTGGGAGGAGCGGGCGAACGGGTAGGTCAGGTCGCCGACATGCTCGCCGTTCAGCCAGATGCCGGCCTTGTGGTTGACGCCGTCGAACTCCAGCCAGATCCGGCGGCCGGACCCGGTGCGCAGACCCCGCGGCAGCTCGAAGTCCCGCTTGTACCACCAGGAGTGCCGCGACAGTGCCTCGGGGACGTGCAGGTTGTTCAGGCCGTACACCGGGTCGGGCAGCTTGCCCTGGTCCACGAGGGAGCCCAGGACCGTGCCGGGGACGGTGGCGGGCAGCCAGCCGCTCGTGTCGACGCCGGCCTTCGACAGGCCGGGACCGTCCGCGCCCGCCCAGTCGTCCAGGGTGAGCCGCCAGCCGGACTCCACCGGCACGGTGCCGTCGTCCGCCACGGTCAGTTCGGGTGCCGCGCCGTGCCGGGTGCCCCAGTCGGTCCAGCCCGTCGCCGGGGGACGGTGCCCCCGGGGGATGCCGTACACCTCGAAGCCGTTGAGGCCCAGCGGCAGGGGACCGGACCGCCTGCGGCACGTCATCCGCACCCAGCGCGCCGGGACCGGCCGGGGCAGCTGGACGTCCACCACTCCGCCGGTGCCGGCGGTCGTACGGTGGACGCTCGTCCAGGACTTCTCGTCGAGGGACGTCTCGATCAGGAAGTCGAGCGCGTAACTCGACAGGATCTCCTTGCCGGTGGTGCCGTCGGCCGGGTTCCCGGTGGCGGGCGGGGTGAACACCGGGTCGGCGGCGTCGGCTTCGAAGGCCAGGCGGATCCGGGTGACGTCGCACGCCGCCTGCAGGTCCACCGCGATCCACTGCGGGTCGCCGTCCCCGGCCCGCCAGCCGCTGCCCCGCACGCCGGGTGTGGAGAGCCGGTCGACGACGAAGGATCCCGGGGTGGCGGCGTAGGCGGTCGAGGAGACCGAGACGGGCCGGTGGAGCGCGAGTTCACGAGGCGTGGCGGGCGCGGCCGGGGTGCCGGTGGAGGCGGCGGCCGCGGCCGGCACCGGGAGCACCGAGCCGAGTCCGAACCCGGCCAGCAGGGTGGAGCCCGTCGCGACTATGGAACGCCGCGACGGACTGCGCGACGGATCCGGCTGATCGGTCATGATTCTGACGTCCCATCAGAAAACGGCGGAGCGAGCCGAATCGGCTCCGGATCGCCCCGCGTCGAGCACAATGACAACGTTGCCAAAGGCTGAGATGCTGGGAGCTTCCTGTCAAGACCTGATGCGGGGATTGACAGCTGCCCGGCAGGTGCGCGGCGCGGGTGAGGCCAGTGGCGGGTGCGGTTCCGACCTTCGCGTACGCGAAGCTCTTCGTGGATGGAGAGCGCGGGCGTACCTCCGGCGAGCCCGGTGCGGTCCGCGCCCGAACGCGGAGTGCCGACGTCGCCGGGTCGCCCGATGGGGTGGTGGTCACCGATGTGACGGCACGGCAGCGCACAAAGCGGGTAAAGCGAACCGAAGCGACGGACTTCGTACAACCCGGCGGTGGTCGAGGCGATGACAGTTACAGACGTGAATGAGCCTGGCCGCAGGCCGCCCGGCGCGTCGTGCCCCAGGGGTGCCGAGGGGTGGCCCGCGCCGTGACGGACACGCTGGACGTGCTCGCGCGGTACCTGGCCGCGGCCGGCGATCCGCCGCAGCTCCTCCCCGCACGTCAGCAGATGGCCTTCACGCTGGGGTTCCACATCATCCTGGTGCCCTTCGGTGTCGCGCTCACCACGCTGATGCTCATCGCCAACCACCGCGGTCTGCGCCGGGGCGACGCCGAGGCCCTGCTGCTGGCACGGCGCTGGTCCAAGGTCGCGGCCGTGCTGTTCGCCGTCGGCGCCATCACCGGCACCGTCCTCTCCTTCGAGCTGGGCATCCTCTGGCCCGGCCTGATGGGCCGGTTCGGCGCGGCCTTCGGCTTCCCCTTCGCGATCGAAGGGCTGTTCTTCTTCCTCGAAGCGATCTTCGTGTCGATCTACATCTACGGCTGGGACCGGCTGCCGCCGTGGGCGCACTTCTGGACAGGGGTGCCGGTGGCGCTGTCCAGCATCGGCGGCGCGGCCGCCGTCATCGCCGCCAACAGCTGGATGAACCAGCCCGGCGGATTCACGCTGCGGGACGGCCGGGTCGTCGCCGTACGGCCCGCCCAGGTCTTCTTCAACGGGGCCTTCTGGTGGGAGATGCTCCACATGCTGCTGGCCGCCTACATCGTCGCGGGCTTCGTGGTGGCGAGCGTCTACGCGGTGGGCATGCTGCGGGGCCGGACGTCCCGCTACCACCGCACCGGCTTCCTCATCGGGTTCGTCACCGCCGCCGTGGCGCTGCCCCTCCAGGTCATCGTCGGGGACACCATCGCCCGGTACGTCTTCCAGTCCGAGCCCGCCAAGTTCGCGGCCGTCGAACTGCTGCCGGCCACCGGCACCCACGTTCCCGAGACCCTGGGCGGCATCCTCGTCGACGGACGCGTCCGGTACGGGATCCCCGTGCCCGACATGGCGTCGCTGCTCGCCGGGTTCCGGCCCTCCACCCGCATCCGCGGGCTCGATGCGATCCCGGCCCGGGTACGCCCGTCCGACCAGGCCGTCAGCACCGTCCATCTCGCCTTCGACGTCATGGTGGGGCTGTCCTTCGCCCTGCTCGCGCTGGCCGTGTGGTTCGTCTGGCTGTGGTGGCGGCGTCACCCGATCGCGGAGCAGCGCTGGTTCCTGCGCTGCTGCGCGGTCAGCGGTCTCGCCGCGCTGGCGTGCCTGGAGACCGGCTGGATCGTCACCGAGGTGGGCCGCCAGCCCTGGACGGTCGTCGGGTACCTCCTGACCCGGGACGCGGCGACCACCCAGGGCAACCTGTGGTTCCTGTTCGCCGCGGTCCTCGTCATCTACGTGGCCGTGGGGGCGGGCGCCGCGACCGTGCTCCTCTCGATGAAACGCCGGTGGGAGGCCGAGGGCGGCGACAGTGTGGCCGTTCCCTACGGACCCGGTTCGGGCCCCGATCTCGCCGGCGTGCCCGCGGGAGCCGAGAAGTGATCGCGGACCTCGTCGCCGTCTTCCTGTTCATCGGCGTCATCGCCTACAGCCTGCTGGGCGGCGCCGACTTCGGTGCCGGCTTCTGGGACCTGACCGCGGGCGGAGCCGACCGGGGCCGGCAGCCGAGGCACCTGATCGACACCTCGCTCGGCCCGGTGTGGGAGGCCAACCACACGTGGCTGGTCTACTGCCTGGTGTTCCTGTGGTCGGGCTTCCCCACCGCGTTCACCGCCATCACCACCACGCTGTACCTCCCCCTGGGCATCGCCGCCCTGGGCATCGTCCTGCGCGGCGCCGGCTTCGCCTTCCGCAAGGCCACCCTGCGCACCGGTGAACAACGTGTGTACGGCGTCGCGTTCGCGGCGTCCTCCGTCCTGACTCCGTACTGCTTCGGCTCCATCGCCGGCGCAATCGCCTCCGGACGGGTGCCCACCGGGGGCGACGGCGCCCCCGTCGGCAGCTGGCTGAATCCCACATCGGCGCTCGGCGGCGTGCTGGCCGTCCTGGTCTGCGCCTACCTTGCCGCCGTCTACCTGAACGTCGCCGCCCGGCAGGAGCGTTCGCCCGCCCTGGAGCGTTACTTCCGCGACCGGGCCCTGCTCGCCTCGGTGCTGACCGGAGCCGTCAGCGTCGCGGGCATCTTCGTCCTCCGGCAGGACGCCCCTCGCCTGTTCCACCAGCTCAGCCACCGTGCCCTGGCGCTTGTCGTGCTCGCGGCGCTCTGCGGCGTCGCGACCGTGCTCCTGCTGCTCCGCGACCGCAGGAGGGGGCTGCGCGCACTCGCCACCGCGGCGGTCGCGCTGGTGGTCCTCGGCTGGGGCGTCGCCCAGTACCCCTACCTCCTCGGCACCCACCTGCAGATCGCCGCAGCGGCATCGCCGGACTCCACCCTGAAGGTGACGATCGGCGTGGCGATCGTCGCGGGGCTCCTCATCTTCCCCTCTCTCGCCCTCCTCTTCGTGCTCGCCGGAAGGGGACGACTCCAGCCGGCATCGCACGAGGGCGTCCCGGACCCGCCACCCCGCGATTCCTGAACTCGGCTCGGCTTCACCCCCGAGGCCCGCTGCACCCCGCTGTGACCAGGGAGTTCTCAGACCTTCCGGTAGGTGTACGCCTCGGCGGCCGCCGCCTCCACCGCGTCGAGGTCGGCCCCGGTGGTCGCCGTGACGACCGCGGCGACCGCGCCCTCGACGAACGGGGCGTCCACCAGGCGGGTTCCGTCCGGGAGTTCGTCGCCCTCGGCGAGCAGCGCCTTCACGGTGAGCACCGCGCTGCCCAGGTCGGTGAGGACGGCGACCCCCGCGCCCCGGTCCACGGACGCGGCGGCGGCGGCGATCAGCTCGGCGCTGGTGCCGAGCCCGCCGCCCTCGGTGCCGCCGGCCGGGGCGACCGGCACCGCCGAGGCGCCGCCCGCCAGTCCCTTGGCCAGCTCCGCGACGGACGCCGCGACCTCCGCGCTGTGCGACACCAGCACGATCCCGACCAGCTTGCCGTCACTCACCGGCTGCCTCCGCGAGTCCCGCGACGAGCAGCGCCGACGAGGTGGCCCCCGGGTCCTGGTGGCCGATGCTGCGCTCCCCGAGATAGCTCGCCCGGCCCTTGCGGGCCTGCAACGGGATCGTCGCCTCGGCGCCCTGCTCGGCGGCGGCCCGCGCCGCGCCGAAGCCGTCGCCGAGCGCGTCGACCGCCGGTACCAGGGCGTCGATCATCGTCTTGTCCCCGGGCGCGGCCCCGCCGAGCGCCATGACCTTGTCCACCCCGGCCCGCAGCGCCTCGGCCAGCTGGGCCTCACTGACCTCGGCCGCGTCGCCGAGCGCCTTCCCGGTGCTGCGCAGCAGTGTGCCGTACAGCGGCCCGGAGGCGCCGCCGACCGTGGAGATCAGCCGGCGTCCGGCGAGCGTCAGGACGGCACCCGGGGTGGCGGGGGCGTCCTTCTCCAGCGCGGCGGTCACCGCCTTGAACCCGCGCTGGAGGTTGCTGCCGTGGTCGGCGTCCCCGATGGGGGAGTCGAGGGCGGTGAGCCGCTCCGCCTCGCGGTCGACGGAGGCGGCGGTCGCCGCCATCCAGCGGCGGAAGAAGTCGGCGTCGAGCACTGGATCTCCTTGCGTAGCGGTACGGGCGCGGGTCGGAGTCGGTCGGTGCTGTCTCTCCCTCACATGCCCCAGCGCAGCGCCGGTGTCTTCACCGGCGCGTCCCACAGCCGCAGCAGTTCCTCGTCGACCTGGCAGAGCGTGACCGAGGCACCGGCCATGTCCAGGGAGGTGACGTAGTTGCCGACCAGTGTGCGGGCCACGCTCACCCCACGCTCGGCGAGCACCCGCTGGACCTCGGCGTTGAACCCGTACAGCTCTAGGAGCGGGGTCGCGCCCATGCCGTTGACCAGGACGAGGACCGGATTGCGCGGCGGCATGTCCTCCAGGACGGCGTTGACGGCGAAGTCGGCGATCTCGCCGGACGTCATCATGGCCCGCCGCTCCCGGCCCGGCTCGCCGTGGATGCCGATGCCCAACTCCAGCTCGCCCGACGGCAGATCGAAGGTCGGGGTGCCCTTGGCCGGAGTGGTGACGGCGCTCAGCGCGACACCGAAGCTGCGGGAGTTCTCGTTCACCTGGCGCCCGACGGCCTCCACCCGCTCCAGCGGCTGCCCCTCGGCGGCGGCCGCGCCGGCGATCTTCTCGACGAACAGGGTGGCGCCGGTGCCACGCCGGCCCGCGGTGTAGAGACTGTCGGTGACGGCCACGTCGTCGTTGACGAGCACCTTCGCGACCTGGATGCCCTCGTCCTCGGCGAGCTCGGCGGCCATGTCGAAGTTGAGCACGTCACCGGTGTAGTTCTTCACGATGAACAGGACGCCGGCCCCGCTGTCCACGGCTGCGGCGGCCCGGGCCATCTGGTCGGGGACGGGGGACGTGAACACCTCGCCAGGACAGGCGGCCGACAGCATCCCGGGACCCACGAATCCGCCGTGCAGCGGCTCGTGCCCGGAACCGCCGCCCGAGACCAGCGCGACCTGCCCGGCGACGGGTGCGTCCCGCCGTACGATCACCCGGTTCTCCACGTCCACGGTGAGGTCGGGATGGGCCGCCGCCATGCCCCGCAGCGCGTCCGCCACCACGGTCTCCGGAACGTTGATCAACATCCTCATGTGGTCCTCCGAGTAACGTTACCAGACTAGTATCTGACCTGCTTCTTTGCAGTTCAGGGCAGGTTTCGCCGGTTCTTGGCCGTGGCGCCCCGCAGCGGTCCGGAGCGGGTTCCGGTGAGGCTCGTGCCGGCTCCGTGCCGACTTTGGTGACTGTTCGTCAGGTGTGCGTGGGGGCCGGGACCGCGAGCGGCGTGGTTCTCCTGAGCGCAGTATCGACCTTGCGCGCGCGAAGGTCACCTGGGCGGGCTCGGGAAGCGCGCAGAGGGCCGATCAGCATACGAGGGCACGGCGAGGTCAAAACTCAAGCTTCGCTTGCCGTTTGTCCAGTCCGTCGGGGCTTGGCGTCGACCATTCGGAGCCGCTGCCCGGCCGGTGATCGTCCCGGCGTCATGTGGTCACCGCGCGCCGCAGGTCAATCGGATGCGGGCCGCAGACTGTTCATGAGCAGGCCGAGGGCGAACTCGAAGCGGTCGTGTCCGGTGCCGGAGATCAACTCGGCGGCATGGCGTCGAGTGTGCGGGAATCTCTCGGCAGGCAGTGCGGTGAAGCGGTCCAGCAACTCCTCGTGGCTGAGCACCCATTCCTGATCCTGGTGCCGGCGACGTTGCTGGACCAGCGACTGCTCCAGTGCATAGGCGCTGACGTAGAGGGACAGCGCGTCGCGGGCCCATCCGGCCGTCCTCGGTTCGATGCCGCCCGCGAGCAGGATCGCCAGGATTCCCTCGCCGACCCGCAGCGTCTCCAGGTTGGTCGACACCACGGCCAGCGCGGCGCGTGAGACTCCGGGGTATTTCAGGTACAGGTCGCGGATCTGTGTGTACACCCCGAGCAGTTGCTCGCGCCAGGCGGCCGGGTCCGGTGCGGGGAGCGCGACCTCGGCGTAGAGCCTGCCGATCAGCAGATCGTCGATGTCGTCCTTGTTGACGATGTGCGCGTACAGCGAGGACGGGCCGGTGCCGAGCACGGCGGCGACCCGGCGGATGGTCAGCGCGTCATACCCCTCGGTGGCGACGACTTCCAGGGCGGCGGCGGTGATCCGCTCGACGGTGATCGGCTTCTTGCGTGGTGCCGACGCGGCGTCCTCCGCCGCGGGTTGGGCGTGGCGGGCTGCGCGGCGTCGGCGGGGATCGGCGGGCATGCCGACCACTATAGCTTGACACGATCTAAGTTCGTTAACTAGAACTTAGATCGTCAGAACGAACAAAGTTCGTATCGGTGTTCCGGAGGTGTGTGATGCGAGTTTCCGTTGTCGGAGCCGGTCTGGGAGGTCTGGCTCTCGCGCAGGGTCTGCGCGGTGCCGGGATCGAGGCCGAGGTGTTCGAGCGCGACCCGGGGATCGCCGCGCGGTTCCAGGGCTACCGGCTCGTGCTGGACCCGATCGGGTTTCAGGCGGTGCGCGCCTGCCTGCCGACGCGCTGGCACGCGCTGCTGGACGAGATCGTCATGGACGCCTCCGCCGAGCAGCTGATCCTCGACCCGCGGCTGAACGAGATCGGCAGGCTCGGCGCGGGCCGGACCGGCATCGTGGTCGACCGGCAGGTGCTGCGGCACCTGTTGCTGACCGGCCTCACCGTGCACACCGATGCCGCGCTGACCGGCTACGACGTGCTGGCCGACGGCGATGTCCAAGCCAGGTTCGCCCGCCGCGCCCCGGCCACCGCCGACCTGCTCGTCGGTGCGGACGGCGTCACCTCCGCGGTCCGCGGGGTGTTGTCGCCGCAGACCACCCCGACCGACACCGGCGTCCGTTTCGTCATCGGCCGCACCCCGCTGACCGACGGGCTCGACGGCCTGTCCAAGGCCTACGGCTCGAAGATCGCGGGCGACGGCGTCAGCCTGCTGCTCGGCGCGATGCGCTTCCGTACCCCGCCGAAGCAGGCCGCCGAGCGACTGGCCCCCGAAGTCACGCTGCCCGACATCGGCGACTACGTGCGCTGGGCCATGATCCTGCCGCCGAACGGCTCGCTGGAGGACCTGACCGCGCAGGACGCCGTGCTGTCCAGGATGGAAGGCTGGCACCCGGAGCTGCGCGCGCTGATCGAGCAAGCCGACCCGGACAACAGCACGCTGCTGTCCATCCGGGTGGTCAAGCCCGGTGAGCGCTGGACGTCCGGCCCGGTCACGCTGCTCGGCGACGCGATCCACGCCACCTCCCCGACCGGTGGCAACGGCGCGAACACCGCGCTGCGCGACGCCGACCTGCTGCGCCGCTGCCTGATCGAGGCCGACGAAGGCCGCCGGGATCTGCTCAGCGCGGTCGACGACTACGAGCGGCAGATGTTCGAGTACGGCGCCGAGGCCGTGCGCAGCAGTCTGGAGAAGCTGCCGGCCTTCGCCCCCGCAGCGAAACTGTCCTGAGGCCGAAGTCCTCGGTCGGCAGGGACCCGTGGTCGGCGATCTCGCAACACGCTTGTGAATGGTGCCTCCTGAGGCGCCGCCGGCGAATCTGGCGGCAGGCCAACCGGGGCTTGCCCAGGCACTGGATGTGCGGGGCGCCCGTGCGCCGAAGGCCAGTTTCCGATCTTGCTCCGGGAAGGGCCCGGTCGTGGGAATGTGGGTTGCGTCTGTCGCGCGCATGCGTGTTACTTTGGCCTGCTTTGCTCCGATCGGAAGGAAAGCGGATGGACGTCCCCTCCCTGCACAGCCGGTTCCTCAGCGACGCGCTGCCCCGGATCCGGACGGATGCGCGCGTGGCAGGCGTGGCGATCACCGGGTCGATCGTGGGGGGCCGCCCCGACGTCTACTCGGACGTGGACCTGATCGTGGTCGTCGACGACGAGGCGTACGACGTGGTCATGCGGGAACGGCTGGCCTTGATCGGCTCCTGGACTTCCTTGGTGGCCGGATTCACCGGGGAGCATGTCGGTGAGCCGCGCGTGATCATCACGCTCGTCGGGCCGCCCCTCCTGCACGTCGACTTCAAGTTCGTCCGGGCCTCCGACTTCGCCGAGCGGACCGAGGACCCGGAGGTCCTGTGGGACCGGGACGGCCTGCTGGCCGTGGCCCTCGCCCAGCGGCCGCCGGCTGCTCAGCCTCTCGACCTCCAGTGGATCGAGGACCGGTTCTGGATCTGGGTGCACTACGGCGCCACGAAACTCGGCCGCGGTGAACTGTTCGAGACGATCGGCTTCCTCGCCTACCTGCGCGAGACCGTGCTCGGCCCCCTGGCCGCCCGCAGGGTGGGCGCGATGCCCCGCGGCGTACGCCACCTGGAGACCATCGCGCCCCAAGAGGCGCGTGACCTTCGGGCGACGCTGTGCGGCTACGACCGCCACGAGGCCGGACGGGCGCTCCTCGCCGCCGTCGATCTCTACCGCCGCTGGTCCGATGGCGGTGCAGCGGTCGTCGAACGCCGCCGCGATGCCGAGAAGCTCGCCGTGCAGTACCTCCACGGCGTGATCGACCAGGGCGCTGACTGAAGCGGGCCGACACGTGCGCCCGGTCGACTACCTCGCCGCCGCTGTCGGCTCCGGATGCTCGCTCCTTCCCGTCACCGGGTTCCGCAAGATCCGTCCGATGACGGGCCCTACGCGACCGTGAGCACGATCTTGCCCTGGATGTGTCCTTGGGCGGCGCGCTCGTGCGCCGCTCGGGCGTCCGCGAGCGGGAACGTGCTGTCGATCGCGACGCGGACCGTGCCCGCGTCGAGCAGGCGCCCGAGTTCGGCGAGCTGAGCGCCGTTTGCGCGCACCTGCGTGCCGGTGACGGTGACGCCCAGTCTCGCGTTCTCCTCGTGGTCGAACTCCCCGAAGTACACCGGGTGAAGGGCGCCGCCGCGCTTGAGGGTGGGCAGGAAGCGCCGGCTGGTGGGGCCTCCGACGGTGTCCAGGACGAGGTCGATGTCCCGGACGACGTCCTCGGGGCGCTCCTTGGTGTAGTCGATGAACTCGTCGGCGCCGAGCTCACGCAGGAACGTCTCGTGGGCGCCGGAGGCCACGGCGATGACGTGGGCGCCCTTCCACTTGGCCAACTGGAGGGCAAGGTGGCCCACGCCGCCGGCAGCGCCGTTGACGAGCACCGTGGTGTCGCTGTTCAGTGCCGCGGGGCGGTGCCTGTCCTCCTGGAACGGGGAGGGGTGATCGTGTCCGACCTCGATCAGGTACTGCCATGCCGTCAGTCCCGACATGGGCAGTCCGGCGGCGTGCGCGTGGTCGACGGTGGGCGGCTTGGGGGCGAGGTCGGCCGCCGGTGCGGTGACGTACTCGGCGTACGCACCGCTCTGCATCACGACAGGGAAGCGCAGCAGGCCGACCACCTCGTTCCCGACCGTGAAGTCATGGACGTCGGCGGCGGTGGCTTCCACGACACCTGAGATGTCGGTCCCCGGAACCAGGGGCAGGTCGAACGGGGGCCTGAACTCGGGAGGGATGCCGGGCATGCCCTCGCGTACGTACCAGTCGGGCGGGTTGAGGCCGACCGCGTGCACGCGGACGAGCACCTCGCCCGGCGCCGGTTCGGGAACCGCCACCGCCTCGTGACGCAGCACCTCGGGGCCGCCGAACTCGTGCAGCCGGATCGCCTTCATCGTCTGGGTCGGCATCGTTCTCCTCCTGCCCGCATCGCGGGATACGCTTATTCGGATCGGTGATCCGTATAAGTGGATCGCTGATCCGAATATATGGATCAGTGAACCGTTTAGTCAAGCGAGGGGACCGATGCGGGCTGACGCCAAGAGGAATCGCGACCACCTGCTCACCGTGGCGGGCGCCGCCGTCGCCGAGCAGGGCATCGACGTGTCGATGCGCGACGTCGCGCGCAGGGCCGATGTCGGGCTCGCGACGCTGCTGCGGCACTTCCCGACGCGCGAGGCACTGCTGGAGGCTCTGCTCCACACGAGCTTCGACGAGCTGACAGCCAAAGCGAGTGAGCTCGAGCTGTCGAACGCAGTCGAAGACGCTCTCGTCTCGTGGGTCCGCGACTGCGTTGCGTGGACAACCGAGTACCGAGGGGTGACGGTGCTGATGGCGGCCGCCATCGACGACCCCGAATCCGCACTGCACGCTTCGTGCGTCACGCTGCGCGCAGCCGGTGCCCGGCTCCTGGCCCGGGCTCGGAACGCAGGGGTGGCGCGGAGCGACATCGATGGCGACGACCTGTTCGCGCTGATTGCCATGCTCGCCTGGGCCGGTGATCAACCCGCGCTCGCGCACCGCGCCGACCACCTTTTCGACATCGTCGCGAGCGCCCTTCTGACGCGCCCGGGCGGCAGCCAGGACAGGGGTGTGACCACGAAGGGGGAAACCGCCGATCATCGGTAGGCAGGCACGGCGCGCCCCGGCGGCACGCCCGCCGATGCGCGAGGCTGCTTCCTCGGACCGGCCGCGGGCGCCCACCGGCCGGCCGCACTACCTCATCGCCCGACGGTCGCATGGGGAACCGGGCCGACTGCCCCTCCAGCGGGAATCAGGTGTCGGTGTCGGGGCGTGACGCGTCGATCTCCTTCAGTGACGTGCCTCGTCGGGCCCACCCGGACGCGCGGCCGGTGTCCAGCGCGGGTCTCTGCCACTGAGGGCCAGCGCGCGGTCGAGGACGGGTGTGTCCGCGTCCTGGTGCACTTCGTCGCCCAGCAGGCCGAGCCCGCGCATGCGGGGTGCTTCACGCGCGTATGTCGCGAACGCGGCCTCGGCCAACGACGCGGGAATGGTGCACCGTTGCCCGGTGGCTGCCGTCGTGTCCCAGGCGTGGACGGTGAATTCGGCGATCAGGATCCCGCCGAGCGCGGTCGCGGGCATGGGCGGTCCGCCGAGGCCGGCCTCTCCCTCCCACGCCGCAGGCCGGGACCAGGCCCTGGCCGCCGGTTCCGCACTGTCGGCCAGGAGCAGTGCCCACTCGGACTCCGGCCGTCCGGCGAGCAGGGGCACCGGGTTCGCGGTCAGCAGGCTCGGATCCGGTGCCGTGTGGTTGCCCACGTCTCTCGTCATCAACAGCATCATGGTGATGTGATTGACGAGGTCCCTCACCGTCCACGCCGAACACGGCGTCGGGTTGCCGTACTGGTCGACCGCTGCACCGCGGACAGCGTCCACGACCAGACCGATGCTCTGCGTCAACTCCTCCGCCCTCGTCGTCGGCGGCATGCGGCATCC
Organism: Streptomyces sp. NPDC001980; assembly: GCF_040296885.1. Lineage (NCBI taxonomy): Bacteria > Bacillati > Actinomycetota > Actinomycetes > Kitasatosporales > Streptomycetaceae > Streptomyces > Streptomyces sp. NPDC001980. The sequence goes on from NZ_JBEOYD010000068.1 coordinate 31,172, forward strand.
CTCCTTTGTCACGTAGGGCGTCGGCTCAGTCGATGAAGACGCTCCACGCGGTGGCGTTGAGGTTGTCGGCGAGGAAGATGTCGGTCCCTCCCAGACGCTGCTCCCAGGACGGCATGAGTTCCGCCGCGCGGGCGGTGACCGCATCCATCCAGACCTTGATCTCCGCCTGCTTGTTGTTCGCCGGCACCTTGGCGGCGGTCGCGGCTTCCTTCAAGTCGACCGTGCGCAGTGCCTCGGTGGCAGCGGCGCGCAGGTCCCGTATGTACTCCCGGTTCGTCGCCACGTCCTCCGGCGTGCCGGGCAGAGCCATGTGGCCGGTGACGATGGTCTCGTAGTCGTACTCCAGCAACTGGTCCATGGCGTCGTAGTACGCGGGCACATGTGCGGAGAAGTACAGGCGGAAGAACGGCGCGCTCTTCGGGCTGAAGCTGTCCATCGCTCCCATGAGCTTCAGCTCCGGCAGGTGGATGAACAGGTTGCCGGCCTGGTGCCAGTCTCCCGTGTAGTCGAGGACGAACCGTACGCCGTCGATGTCCATCTCCTTGCGTCGGCCGCTGAAGGTCTCGGTGGGCAGCGGGCGCCGGTCGTCGTCCTTGACCTCCTTGATGAAGTCGCCGGTGATCTCATGGGCGATGATCTTCAGGCCGTCCCGCTTCACCAGGTGAGCCGCCCCGATGTGGTCGGCGTGCGCGTGGCTGTAGATCAGGTGGGTGACCGGCTTGGGGGTGACCGACTCGATCGCCTCCAGCAGTCTGTCCCCGAGGAACGGTGAGGCGTCCACGAGGACGACCCCGTTCTTCGTCTCCACGAACATCGTGTTGATCATCCCCTGGGTGACGAAGTGGGCACCGCCGCCCAGGTCCTCGACGACATACCCGGACTCCGGGATGTCCGGGCCCAGGGCGAAGTCGGGCACAGGCGCGAACTCGGTCATGGTGATCTCCTTCGGGTGTCCTCCGGCTTCCCTGCCGGAGAAGATCGTCCCTTTTCGGCCAGCATGACCTGTTGTGCGGGTGTGTGGACGGCCCAGGGGTGCCCTGCCGAACCTAGGTCTGACTGGTCCACCTTCACCGGCCGGTCACGCTGCCGCGGGTACCAGACTGGCCGCATGAACCACAATGGCGAACTGGGTGACTTCCTGCGCTCGCGCCGGGCCCGGCTGCATCCCGAGGACGCGGGAGCGGCCTTCGGTGGCGGCGCGCGCCGGGTACCCGGACTGCGCCGCGAAGAGGTCGCCCACCTGGCCGGCGTGAGTACCGACTACTACGCCCGCCTCGAACAGGGCCGGCACCCCCACGTCTCGGAGACCGTACTGGAAGCGGTGGCCCGCGCCCTGCGCCTCGACGACACCGAACGCGGCTACCTCTTCGAACTCGCCCGGCCCAGGACACCCGGCCGGCGCCGTCCTGTCCGCGCACCGCGCGTGCGGCAGCCGATCCACCAGATGCTGGAGGCCCTGAACGACGTCTCGCCGGCCGTCGTCGTCAACCACCGCAGCGACGTCCTGGGCGCCAACCACCTGGCCAGAGCGCTGATCACGGACTTCGACGCGCTGCCCCACCGAGACCGCAACCTCGCCCGTTACGTCCTGCTGCATCCCGCCGCCCGTGACCTGTTCCAGGACTGGGACCGGGTTGCGCAGACCTTCGTCGCAAGTCTGCGGCTGGCCGCCGGACGCCATCCCGACGACCGCCTGCTGAACGAACTCGTCGGGGAGCTGTCCGTCAAGGTTCCCGAGTTCGCCACCTGGTGGGCCGGGCACCGCGTGGACCAGTGCGCCCACGGCACCCGGCGCCTCGTTCACCCCGTGGTCGGTGAACTCACTCTCTCCTACGAGACGTTGGCCCTGCCCGCCGACCCGGACCAGAGCATCGTGCTCTACACCGCCGAACCCGGCTCCGCGTCCGCGGAGACGCTCCGGCTGCTCGCCAGTTGGACCACACCGGCGAGCGCACCTGAGGCCGCCCCCTCCCAGGCACCGTCCAACGGATGAGGAACCGGCCGCCGATCACTGACCAGGAACGTGAGGACATGACATCCAAGCTCATCCAGACTCCCTTCGGCGAAGAGTCGACGGCCGCCGAGGTCATCGAAGGCGTCGACCTCTCCGGCAGGCACGCGGTCGTCACCGGCGCCGCCTCGGGGCTCGGTGCCGAGACCGCCCGCGCGCTCGCCGGCGCCGGTGCCTCGGTCACCCTCGCGGTCCGCAACACGGACGCCGGCGAGCGCACCGCGACCGACATCCGCAAGGCCACCGGTAACGACGCCGTCCAGGTCGGCCGCCTGGACCTCGCCGACAAGGCGTCGATCAGCGCCTTCACGAGTGCCTGGTCCGGGCCGCTGCACATTCTGGTCAACAACGCCGGAGTGATGGCACTGCCCACGCTCGAGCGCACACCGGACGGCTGGGAGCTGCAGTTCGCGTCCAATCATCTCGGTCACTTCGCGCTGGCACTCGGTCTCCACGACGCGCTGGCGGCAGCGGGCAACGCACGGATCGTGTCGCTGAGTTCCCGCGGCCACCACGCCTCGCCGGTCGAGTTCGACGACATCAACTTCACCTCCCGTGCGTACGATCCGTGGCTCGCCTACGGTCAGTCCAAGACCGCCAACGTTCTGTTCGCGGTCGGTGCCACCAACCTGTGGGCCGCCGACGGGATCACCGCCAACGCCGTTCATCCCGGCGTGATCATGTCGACGAATTTGTCCCGCTACATGGATCCGGAGCAGGCCGCGCAGTTGCGCGCCGCCGAGGCGGCCGGGGAGACCGGGTCGATCCAGGGCGCGCCGTTCCGGTTCAAGACGATCGCCCAGGGCGCCGCGACGAGCGTGCTGGTCGCGACGTCCCCCGAACTGGAGGGCGTCGGAGGCCGCTACTTCGAGGACTGCAACGAGGCCGAGAAGCTGACGCCCGAGGCCGTGGGATCCTCCCCCGGGGGCGTGGCTCCCTACGCGCTCGACCCGACCGCCGCCGAGCGCCTGTGGGCACTGTCGCGCACCGCGTTGAGCGCATAGGCCCTCGGACGTCGGCCTGGCCCTTGGACGTCAACTCAAGGGTGCCTCGGCGGAACTGAGCTCTCCTGTGCCCGCCGGGGCACTCCAGGCGGCGAGCACGCGGAGCGTCTCCGCAGAGGCCGAACCGGGTTCCGCGGTGTAGAGGCAGACACCCAGGTCAGGGTCGGCGGGCAGGGCCAGAATCTCGTAGGAGAGGGTGAGTTCGCCGACGACGGGATGGCGGAGGCGTCGGGTGCCGTGGGCGCACTGGTCCACGCGGTGCCCGGCCCACCAGGTGGCGAACTCGGGAACCTTGACGGACAGCTCCCCGACGAGTTCGTTCAGCAGGCGGTCGTCGGGATGGCGTCCGGCGGCCAGCCGCAGACTTGCGACGATCGCTTCCGCGATGTCGTCCCAGTCCTGGTACAGGTCGCGGGCGGCGGGATGCAGCAGGACGTAACGGGCGAGGTTGCGGTCTCGGTGGGGCAGCGCGTCGAAATCCGTGATCAGCGCTTTGGCGAGACGGTTGACCGCCAGGACGTCGCAACGGTGATCGAGGACCAGGGCCGGCGAGACGTCGTTGAGGACGTCCAGCATCTGGTGGATCGCCGGACGCAGTCGGGGTACCGCAGCCGGACGGCGCCGGCTGGGGCCGGGGGACTTGGGCCGGGCGAGTTCGAAGAGGTAGCCGCGTTCGGTGTCGTCGAGGCGCAGGGCGCGGGCCACCGCTTCCAGTACGGTCTCCGAGACGTGGGGG
>NZ_JBEOYD010000069.1:0-34660 GCF_040296885.1 Streptomyces sp. NPDC001980
TCCTCCCGACCCCGTCGACTCGTACACCGGCAGGTCCGGTCAAAGCCCACCGTAGTGGGCACCGACCGCGTCGGGCACCTGGATCGGGCAAGTCGTCGGCGCCTGGGGCCGGGCCGTTCCGCCCTGCCGAGGGGACAGCGGCGCCTGTGGGCCAAGAGGCTTACAACGGTCTTCGGCCCAGGACCGCCGCCGATCCGAGGTCCCGCTGACGGCAATACGACCGTTGTCCGGGCCGCAGCGCGCCCTGTTGAGAAACCGTGGTCGGCCCATCCGGCCACTGGCGCTCGGCTCCGTCGCTGCTCGTATAGGCGGAGGAAATCAGGCGCCGTGCGGACCCGGCGCGGCGGTCGGCCCCGTGGCGCCCGGATCGCGGCGGCCGGCACGGCGGTCCCGACCGGGCGAGGCCTCAGGGCACAGACAGCACATCACCCGACGTGCAACGGTCGACCGGCCCCGAACAGATGACCATCGGCACCTGTTCCAGGCCACAAGCCGGGAGAGACTGGATTCAGGAGCGGCACCGATCCCCCGCGGTGTCGCTCCGCCCGCACCGCCTCGGTCTTCGCCGAATCGACAGAGGAACGCCGCGAAGGCTGGCCTCCAGGCCGGGAGCGGAGCTGCGGTGACCCGTGACGGCCACGGAGGAGAACGCTGCCCTCAACCTCACGACCGCGGCGGATCGAACACCTTCTGAGCCGACAGCCTGAGAACTCCACGCAACCGGTCAGTGAGCCTTTTCCAATCTCAGTTTGACGTCGCCAGATGCAGGGCGAGGACGGCCTTCAACTCGCCGCCCAATCACCCAAGTCAAAACCGCTCACTGTCTCTCACAACCGCTGCCACAAACACGAGAGATCGCAGCCGGGCCGCCCGCGCCTCGCGCGACCTTGGTGCGGAGCTGGACCGTGGAGAACGTTGACTCGACGGGGTTCGTGGTCCGCAGGTGAAGCCGGCCGGTCGTCACGGGACATCGAGGTCGAGCTCAACAACTCACTGAAACCGCTCGTTTCGCGGACTCCACCCAGGAAAACATGATCGAGTAACCGATATTCATCTTTTTCACCCGGCCTCCGGCTATCCTCCGAAGGATCGCCCAGGGCTGTCCAGGGCCCGCCGGAGCTGGCTTCGCCCCCGGGGCCGGACGACAACTCGCCGGGCGGAATCCGGTGTTCTCCTCCCCGTCCCCCGATCGTGCCCGACGGCCTTCCCGGATTCTCGAAGGAGCATGAATTGCGTGTGAATATGCGTGTTCGACGGCGCCCGCAACTGACGGGGTTTCGCGCAGTAGCAACAGTTGCGGTGTCCGCGGCCCTCGTCGTGCCCCTCGCTGCGACCCCGTCGAGTGCGAACACGGTCCACGAGAGTGCGGCGGTCCGCGAGAGTGCGGCCGTCGGCCCTCGGACGCTCTCGGCGGTCCGACAGGACGGCACTGCGGAGACAAGCGCTCACCTGCGGGAGTTAGCGCGGAAGTTGGTGGAGGAAGGAGTGCCTGGGGTGATCGTGCGGGTGGACGACGGTCACCACAGGCCCATCGAGATCTCCGAGCAGGCCGCCTGGACGAAGAAGGACCATCGGCTCAGGGCGGACGACGAGGTGCGAGAAGCGTCCAACACCAAGACGGTGATGGCCACCCTCGTCCTGCAACTGGTCGCCGAGCACAGACTCGCCCTCACCGACCCGGTCGACAAGTGGCTGCCCGGCCAGGTGCGCAACGGCAGAGCGATCACCCTGCGCATGCTGCTCAACCACACCAGTGGGTTGTTCGACTACACCGACGACCCCGCCCTCGCACCGGCCCTCACTGGCCGGGACTCCCACGTATGGACGTCGACGGAAATCCTGAGCCTGGTGAGCAGACACCCGGCACTGTTCGAGCCGGGCACCGAGTGGTCGTACAGCAACACCAACTACATCGCGATCGGCGCCGTCCTGGAGAAGGCCACCGGTAAGAACCTTGCGGCGCTGGTGCGGGACCGGATCGCCCGACCCCTGGGGCTCCGGCACACCTTCTACGCCACCGGCTCCGCCTGGCACGAACGGCACGCACACGGCTACGAACCTGACGCCGCCCACATGCCACCGGACGTCCCCGACGAGTTCAGGAACTACGCCGGACCGCAGCACGACGACCACGTGGACGTCACCGGCGACTACGTCACGGCCGACGGAGCGGATGCCGCGATCGTGTCCACCGCCGGTGACTGGTCCCGTTTCTACGGCGCGCTGATGTCGGGCCGCCTGCTGCCCGCCGCCCAACTGGCCGAGATGCGCACCACCGTGCCGGAGGACGGGCCGGGGGACCCGGACGAGCTCGGCTACGGGTTGGGCATCGAGACGGCGAAGACCGACTGTGGCACGGTCTGGGACCACGTCGGCATCGTCCCGGGCTATGCGACCTACAACGTCACCGACTCCACCGGCCATCGCACGGCCGCCTTCTTCTTTGCCACGTCCACTCTCACCAAGCAGGCGCACCAGACCGGCGCGGCCCTGATGGACGCGGTCAACTGCGCCATGTTCGACTGACCAGCGCGTTTCCGTGGGAGCCGCCTCAGGATCACGATGTGAAACGCTAAACTGAGCGGTTTTGACTTGGGTGATTGGGCTGCGAGTTGGCGTGGGGATGGTGTCCGGGAACAGGTGAAGCTCCAATTAGATGGGTTGTCGACCAAGGCCGACCTGTCCGCCTGGAGTTTCACGTGCTTGTCCACCCATCGGGGATCGCTCTGTCCAGCTCGACCCCGCGCCATCTCTCCCGCCTGCCGGCCGCCCGACGCCGGGAGCGGGGCACGCGGTGGCGCCGGCTGAGCGCGGTCCGTCAGGCCCTGCCGGCCCTGGCCCACCTGCGGTGCGGCCACACCCATGCCGCCCTGGCCGAGGCCGACGTGCACTGCTGGGCCGATAAGGGATACCAGGATGCCGGCACCGGGCGCGTCCCCTGCCGCGCCCGCTGGGAGAACATCTCCGCAGGCCAGCAAGCCGTCAACGTCTCCCACGCCAGGATCCGCGCGGTCGGCGAGCAGGCGATGGCCACCCTGAAGTCCTGGCGCCTGCTGCGCAAGGTCCGCTGCAGCACCACCCGCATCACCGACCTGGTCAAGGCCGTCCTCGCCCTGCATCTGGCGACGTCAAACTGAGATTGGAAAAGGCTCAGTCATGCGGTACGACCGCGACCGGTGCGGACGCATGGCGCAGTACCGCGGCGGTGACCGGGCCGATGTGCGCGCCGAGCGCGGCCCGGCGGACCCGGCGGCCGACGACGACCAGGGACGCCTCGCGTGAGGCGTCCGCCAAGTGCGCTCCGGCGTCGCCTATCACCGCTTCCTCGGTCACCTCGACACCCGGGAACTTGGCCTTCCACGGGCTGAGGAGCCGCCTCCGTACGGCGGCCGGGTCGTCCTGGAGCTCCGGGCCGCTCCCGCCGTGCACCACGCGCAGCCCGGCCGCGCGCCGGGATGCCGCGGTGAACGCGAAGCCGAGAACGGTGTCGTCGGCACTGCTGAGGTCCAGCCCCACCACGACGTCTCGATACGGGGTGGCCTGGGAAGGCGCACCGGCGGCATCGGACACACGTTCGCCCCCGGCATCGGCTCCGGCGCGGACGAGGACGACCGGCTGCTCGGCGCGGGCGACCACCGCCGACGCCACAGAGCCGAGCAGGAAGCCCACGGCCGCACCCAGTCCCCGCGTCCCGAGAACCAGGAGCTCCGCGTCCCGGGCGGCGCCGACCAATGCAACCACTGGCTGTCCCGGCAGCTGGTCCGTATCCGCTCGCAGGTCGGGATGACGGTGGTGCAGTCGGACGGCGGTCTCCCGCAGCAGGGCCGCCGAGCGGTCGGCTCCCGCCGGAGGCACTGGCTCGCCGGCGAACGGCACGTACTCGTGCGCCTGTTGGTCGCCAACGTGCACCAGGCGCAGGGGCAGGTCGGACATCAAGGACTCGCGAGCGGCCCAGTCGGCTGCTGCGCGGCTTTCAGGTGAGCCGTCCAGGCCCACGGCGACGACACGGGTCACGAGGAGACCTCCTGTTGCACGGGTGTGCTCCCCACTCTGGTCACGCACGGCTCGCGGCAGGAGGGACCGTAAGTCCTCGCAGTGGGGCCATCGGTCCCTGGTGCCGTCGGTGACGGAGTTTCAGGAGACACGGTCCAAGCCGTACATGGTTCGTCCGGCGGTCAGTCGACGTCCGGTGACCAGCTCCGGCTCAATGCGCACGAAGACCTCCCGTGGGGACGGAACCCAGGAACGCGGGCCGTGGCGAACCAGCCGTTCGTGCTCGCCGGGGTCGCTCACCACGGCCGCAGGGCCGGTCACCACGACGCTCCAGCCGGAGTGCGCGGCGGCGTCGACCTCGTCGGCTTCGAACGCGACCACCGAACCATTGATGGCGCGCACCAGTTCCGAGGCCGCGGACGTCCGCAGCAGCACCGCTCCGTCACGGTCCAGGGCGAAGTTGACTGGCAGCACCGCCGGCAGCGCGTCCCGGGTGTGGACGATCCGGCCGACCGCCACCCCGGCGAGCAGCCCCAGGCACTCCCGCCGGTCGAGTTCACGGAATCCGTCGTTGGCGTACATCGGCCGTCTCGTCTCTCTCTTCGTCCTGGGTTGGATCAGACCGTGATGCGACGCCCGGTGACGGAACGGGGCTCGATGCGCACCCACAGGTCGCGCTCGCCGCCCGCCCACGGGGTGCTGTGGACCGACGCCGCGAGCCGGCGCACCTCCTCCGCCTCGCTCACGTGGCGTGCCGGGCCGCGCACCAACACGCTCCAGCCCTCGCTGAAGGCGTCGTCGATGCGGTCGACCTCGAAAGCCACCTGGCGGCCCGGGGCCATGGACGGTGCGGTGTCGTCAGTGGTCCTGAAGACGATCGCGCCGTCGACGACGCTGCAGTTGACCGGCACGACGACAGGCCCCGACGCGGTGTCGACTCCGAGGCGTCCCACGCCATGCGAACCGAGTAGTGCCCTGCATTCGGACGGATCCAACTCCGTGAACCGGGGGTGGTGCCCCGCCCTGGCCCGACCGGACGCGGCCTGGGTGTCGCCTCCGGTGAGGTGCGACACGGTGGTGTGCAGTACGTTCGCGAGCCTGAGCAGGGCACCCCTGCCGGGTGCAGCCGCGGAGTTCTCCTCCAGGTACCGCAGATAGCCGGGCGCTATGCCGACCCGTTCGGCCGTCTCCTCGCGGGTGAGGCCGAGTTCCTTGCGGCGGGTCGCCAGGCGGCGCCCCAGGTCTCCCAGCGGCGGTCCTTCCGCCGTGTTCGGCCGTACCTGTCCGGCCATGACCGGTCACGTCCTCTCGTCGGTCAGGTCCCGCGGACGGCGACCTCGTGCTGCTCCCCGCCGAGCACCACCTTGAGCGCGCCGGTGTCGGCGGCGCGGGCGAAGACGTCGTACGCCTCGGCCATCTGTTCCAGGGGGAAGGTGTGGGTGACCAGCTGTGCGGTGGGCAGCCGGCCGGCGGCGGCCATCCGCAGCAGAGTGGGGGTGGAGTGGGTGTCCACCAGGCCCGTGGTGATGGTCACGTTCTTGATCCACAGGTCTTCGAGGTGCAGCGTGGCCGGCTTGCCGTGCACGCCGATGTTGGCGACGTGTCCGCCGGGCCGGACCATGCGGGTGCACAGTTCGAAGGTCTCCGGTACGCCGACGGCCTCCATGACGACGTCCGCGCCGAGTCCGTCGGTGAGGTCGGCGATCAGCTGTTCCGGGGCTTCCCGGGCGTCCGCGACGGCGTCCGCGCCGAACGCCTTGGCCGCCTCCAGCCGGGCCGGGGCCAAGTCCACGGCGATGATGCGCTCGGGGGCGAACAGCCGTGCGGTGCTGATCGCCGCGAGTCCGATGGGGCCCGCGCCGACGACGGCGACGGTGTCGCCGGGACGCACCCGGCCGTTGAGGACGCCCACCTCGTAGGCGGTCGGGAAGATGTCCGCGAGGAGGACGGTGTCCTTGCTGTCGACCGTGCCGGGCAGGGCGTGGACGGACAGGTCCGCGAAGGGGACGCGGACGTACTCGGCCTGGGTGCCGTCGATCAGATGGCCGAGGATCCAGCCTCCGCCGCCCCGGCACTGGCCGTACATGCGCTCCCGGCAGTACGAGCAGCGCCCGCAGGAGCTGATGCAGGAGATCAGCACGCGGTCTCCCGGCCGTACGGTCCGTACGTCACCGCCGACCTCGACGATCTCGCCGACGGCCTCGTGACCGAGGATCGTGCCGGGCCGCACCTCCGGAACGTCGCCCTTGAGGATGTGCAGGTCCGTCCCACAGATCGTGACGGCGTCCACCCGCACGACGGCGTCGGTGGGCTCCTTGACGGCGGGATCGGGGACCTCCTCCCAGGCGGACTGCCCGGGTCCGTGGAAGACGAAGGCCTTCATGTCGTCACTCACCGTCCTTGGTCCGGTACGGGGCACGGGGTCGGCGAGCGTCGGCGGCGGGTGCCGACCGGGCGCCTGGATATCGCCGGTATTGCCCCGCAGATCCAGCTTGTCCCGTCCCGAACGGGCCCGCTTGGGCCGTCCGGCCCTCATCACCTGCCGGACGGGCCGCCCCTCCGGAACGCCGGAGCACCGGCCGTTCGGAGCCTGCCGCCAGGAGCACAAGGGGACCGAACGGCCCTTCCGTACACCCCGCCGACTGCACTTGTCTGTTTCCATGGCCGACAACCACACCAGGTCCGTGGCGTACCACACGACCCGCACCGACCATGGCACGACCGTCGTCACGCTGCACGGCGAACTCGATCTGCTGGCGATACCGGTCCTCTCCACGGTCCTGGACTCCCTGACGGCCGGTGCGGAGCCCGATCTGGTACTCGATCTGGGTCCCGTCTCCTTCATCGACTGTTCGGGGCTCAGCCTCCTGTGCCGGGTCCGCAGCCGGGTCCGGTCACGTATCGGCAGACTGCGGCTGGTCGCACCGGACGGCAGCTTCCTGCGCCTGCTTCGCTGCACGGGCCTGGTCGGCGCCTTCGAGCTGTATCCCGGCCTCCCCGAGGCACTCGCCGGCAAGGACTTAGCGGGTCCGGCCTCCGCCGCGGTCGCCTGACTCCCACCCATGAGGGCCGAACGGCCCATGCGACCGGTCGAGTCGACCCCCGAGCAGCCCCGCGGTGGTTCCTGACCGGCCCATGGCCCGGTGCGCGGCCGACCGGCACCTTCGGGAAGGTCAACACGACGAGGAGGAGGTGCGGACCGATGCGCAGGACCAGGCGTGTGAAGGAGCTGCTGTGGCGGTGGCGGAGCAACCCGCTGCGACGCCATGACGACATCGTCGAGGCCTGGATCGTCCTGGCCGTATGGGCACTCGTCCTGGTGGGAGGCATCGTCGCCGGGCTGGTGACCGCCCGGGCCGCGGACGATGTCTTCGCGCGGCAGCGGGCGGAGCGGGAACCCACGCCGGCCGTGCTTCTCGTGGACGTCCCGACGAGCGTCTCCGGGATCGGCACGGACAGCGAGCGCACACCGGGCACCGTGAGCTGGACCGCACCCGACGGCTCCACGCGCACGGGCCGGACTCTCGTGGACACCGGCAGCAAGGCCGGTTCCAAGGTTGTGGTCTGGCTGGACGACCAGGGTCGTCCGACCACCGAACCGCCGAGCGCCGGAGCGGCCGCCGTCGAGGCGGGGGTGCTTGGGACGGCGGCCGGCTGTGCGCTGGCCGGAGCCGTCATCGGCGCCGGAGCGGTCGCCCGGTGGCGGCTGGAGCAGCGGCGCCTCGACCTGTGGGATCGCGAGTGGAGCACCGTCGGACCTCGCTGGGGTCACAAGACCGGCTGAATTCGGGCACCCCCTCGAACCCGCACGTACCCGGAAGGCGAACGGGGTGTGGTGCTGCGGGTACCGGACAACCCGATGCGGGAGCCCGCCAGAGCCTCGGTGATCGTCTGGAGTCCCCGGCGCCGAGGCGTGTGCCTGCACGCCGTGCATGCCTGGGCGCTGCGCCCGTGGTGCGAAGAGTTCCCCGACGTGGACGTGCTGGCGGATGTCCGGTTGTTCGGTCCCACAGAGGCCCTGCTGCACTGCTCCGAGCGTGCCGGGCTGGTCGTGGTTCCCCGTGACTCCGGGAAAACCGATGGGGAAGAGGCCGCTCGGGTTCTGCTGCGGCGAGCCACGTGCGCCGTGGCCGTCGTACCGAAGGGGCCAGGGCCCCGGCCGACCGGTAGTGCGCGGGCGTGGACACGTTCACGCTGGTAGCAGGGCCCGTGAGGTCTCCTTCGAGGCCCTGACATCCCGGAGCTGTGAGGAGAACGCCATGACCAGCAGCCCGCACAAGGTGGGCGACGTGATGACGCGTGCCGTCGTCGCGGTGGGCCGGGAGGCCCTGTTCAAGGACATCGTCGAACGCATGGACGGGGGGCGGATCAGCGCTCTGCCGGTGCTGGAGGGCGACGGACGGGTGGTCGGGGTCGTCTCCGAGGCCGATCTGCTCCCGAAGGAGGAGTTCCGGGACAGCGATCCGGACCCGTTCGTGCAGCGGCAGCGCCTCGACGACCTGGCGAAGGCCGGCGCGGTGTGCGCGGCGGAACTGATGAGCGCTCCTGCCGTCACCGTCCACGCCGACGCCACGCTGCCGGAAGCCGCCCGGATCATGGCCCTGCGGCATGTGAAACGACTGCCCGTCGTCAACGCCGTAGGCGTGCTGGAAGGGGTGGTCAGCCGGGGCGATCTGCTCAAGGTGTTTCTCCGCTCCGACAACGACCTCGCCGACGAGATCCGACGCGAGGTCGTCGACCCCCTCTTCCCGGCCCCGGTCGAGCCGGTGCACATCATGGTCGTCGAGGGCATTGCGACCCTGACCGGAAAGGTCACCGACGGCACCCGCATTCCGCTCGCGGTGCGCCTGGTGCGAGGCGTCGAGGGCGTGGTGGGCGTGGACTGCCGCCTCACCGCGGTGGACGGGTGACGGTGACCGTGGCGGGGAACACCCACGCCGACTGATCCACCCTTCAGTGATGACGCCAGCCCCGGGCTCGCGGGCCCGGGCTGCCGGATCAACCGTGGGCCACGACGGCGACGGGCGCACCGATGTGATGCAGGGCAGCATGGGTGACATGACCGATGTGCGCGCCGAGGGAACCGGTGCGGATGCGTCGGCCGACGACCACCAGAGAAGCATCACGGGCGGCGTTGACGAGAACCTGCGCGGCGTTGCCACAGCGGCTCGACTCGATGACGTCGACGCTCGGGAACTTCTGCCGCCAGGGACGCAGCGCGTCGGCCAGAGCGGCACTGTGCTTGCGTTCGAGGTCGTTCTGGAGTTCCGCATCGCCTGGGAAGCGGTAGAGGGCCGTGGTCGGCTCGGGCCAGGCGTGCACCACCCGCAGCGGTGTTTCCCTGCGGGCCGCGGCGTCGAAGGCGAACTCCAGCAGGGTGTCGTCCGGGTGATCGACGTCGAGGCCGAGCACGACAGGACGGAACGGAGTGGCCGCGGACGGCACGCCCGCCGGATCCATCCTGTGCTCGTCTGCGGCCTGCTCACCCTCGCGTACCAGCACCACGGGCCGTTCCGCGCGGGCCACGACGGCCAGACTCACCGAGCCGACCATGAACCCGCCAATGCCGCCGAAGCCCCGCGAGCCCAGCACGAGCAGGTCGGCGAGGCCCGCCGCCTCGCACAGGACGTCGGCGACGGTGCCTGTCAGCTGTTCGGTGAACACCTCAAGACCGGGGTGCCGGAGACGAATGCCTTCCGCGGACTCGCGCGGCATCTGCTCGGTCCAGTGCTGGTGGGTCTCGGGACCCACCAGTGGAGCCTGCGCCACGGGCACGGGGGTGGGCTCCCCGACATGCACGATCTTCAGCGGCAGGCCGCGCAGTTGCGCTTCGCGAGCCGCCCACTCGGCGGCGGCGCGGCTCTCGGGCGACCCGTCGAGACCGACGGTGACGTTTCGCAACATGATCTCCACCTCCGAGGGGCGTTCGTCTCCAGCGTGACGACGCGTTCTTGGGCCGCCAGGGGCCGTACGTCCCTCCACGGGACCGACCGGCCCACCCGCGAAGCCGAACGACCCGGCCGGGGGCCAAGGGGCCCCTGTCACGCTCTTGACCACAGACTCATGCTGGAAGCAGTCGTCCCGCTCTTCCCGGAACCAAGGGGGTCATCATGTGCGGGACCCCGCACCTCGTCAGCGAACGAGGGCGTCCGTGCATCAGGGATCACCGGGCCCGGCACAGGGACCAACGGCCCCTGGTATGCCGACCGCACCGCGGCCTGCAATGGAAACGGCGGTGGTACTCCCCCGGCACCGCCGCAGGGAGGAGATGAGGGCGATGTCCGCTCCCACACCAGCGACGCAGACCGATCGGGCCGCGACGAACGCGGGCGCTTCGAAGCACGCCCACGTCGGCGCCCCGATCGGCGTCTGCTTCCCCGGGCCGGAATCCTGCATCGGGCATCAGGCACCTGACGTCCGCGGACCCCGCGCCCGACGCCTCGGAAACCGGTGGTCGTCATGACCCGGCCCGGTGATCCTCGGCCGATCGTGGTGGGCGTCGACCCCGATCCCACCCACCGGATGGCTCTGGCCTGGGCAGCCGACGAGGCCGCCCGGCGTCGGCTGCCACTGCGCCCGGTGCTGGCCGAGGGCGTGCCGACACGTGGCTACGGGAGGGGGCAGATCCCGCCTTCCTGGGAGGAGTGGAACGAGGCGCTGCACAAAGCGGGGCGACGGACGCTGGACGAGGTCGCGGAGTTCGTCGTGGCGCAGCACCCAGGGCTCCAGGTGGACCCGCGGCTCGCGGAGGGCGATCCGGTGTGGGTGCTGCGCGAGCAGAGCCGTGACGCCACGGCCGTCGTGCTGGGCTCGCAGCACCTGAGCCGGACCCGGGAGGTGTTCGGCTCCGCCTCGGTCGCCGTGCCCCTCATGGCCCACGCCCGCTGTCCCGTGGTCGTCGTGCCCGAACCGGAGCGCGTCACCCAGGACCCGGCGTACTACGTCGTCGGTGTCGACGGCAGCCCGCACTCCGCGGCCGCGGTGGACCTGGCGTTCGAGGAAGCCGCGCTGCGCGGTGCCGGACTGCGCGTCATCTGCGTCTGGGAGCCGGGGCCACTGAGGATCTTCGACGAGTACGAACCGCAGCAGGAGGCCCGGCGGCTGCTCTCCGAGATCGTGGCCGGCCGCGGCGCCCGCTACCCGCAGGTGGACCTGCGCCACGAAGTGGTCGCCGGACACCCCGTACAGGTACTCACCGACGCCTCGGTCCACGCGCTGGGCCTGGTGGTGGGCACGCGGGGCCGCGGCGGATTCACCGGCATGCTGCTCGGCTCCGTCAGCCAGGGGGTGCTGCACCACGCGCGATGCCCCGTCATCGCCGTGCCGTCCGAGCCCGCGTGAACCCCACGGCCGAAGCGAAGGGAAGCCACCATGACCGCAGAACCCGTCGACGCGCACACCGTCGAGACGCTCGTGGCAGACGCCGTCGCCGCGCCCTCGCAGCACAACGCACAGCCGTGGAGGTTCCGTTACCTCCGCGACATCGGTGTCCTGCGCCTGTACGCCGACCTGGAGCACGCCCTGCCGCACACCGACCCGGAGCACCGGGGTCTGCACATGAGCTGCGGAGCCGCACTGCTCAACCTACGGGTGGCCGCCGCCGCGTCGGCACTGGCGCCGGTCGTCCGGCTGCTCCCGGATCCGGACTGCCCGGATCTGCTCGCCGAGGTGCACCTGTGCGGCAGCAGTCCGCCGGACGCCACGCTGGCACTACTGCGCCCGGCGGTCGGCTACCGCCACTCAAGCCGTCACCCGTTCCGTGACGAGGAGATCCCGGCGGCAGTACGCGAGGACCTGTGCGAGGCGGCCCGCGCCGAAGGTGCGCAGCTGCTGTTTCCCGGTGCCTGGCACGTGGGGTCGATCCTGGAGCTGGTGCGGGACGCCGAGGACTGGGAGGCGCAGGACGCAGGGATGCGCGGCGAGACCGTGCGGTGGACGTACACCGAACCATCGGGTGCCGATGGGCAGTCCGAGGGCATCCCCGCCGAGGCGTTCGGCCCGGCACCTCACGGTGGCAACGCCCCGGTGCGCGACTTCGCCGCCGGACGCCCGATGCCGGACCGTCCCCGGGCCTCGTTCGAGAAGAACCCGAACATCGCCCTGCTCGGAACCGCCCACGACGGCCCCGAGGACTGGCTGCGTGCCGGGCAGGCCCTGGAGCGGGTCCTGCTGCGGGCCACCGCGGACGGCCTCGTCGCCTCCGTGACCTCCCAGCCGCTCGAATGGCCGGACCTCAGGTGGGCGGCCCGCGACCCTCTCTCCGCCATGGGCCATGTGCAGATGGTGCTCCGGCTCGGCTACGGCCCCGGAGGCCACCCGAGCCCGCGCCGGCCGGTGGACGACGTACTGGACATCGTGTGAGACCGGCAGCCGCGTCCCGGCCGGAGCCCCCGCACCACGACCACGGACCCACGACCCACGACCCACGAGTAGGAGCATCCGCATGAAGGTGTCCGGGGCGATGACCACGCCTCCCGTGAACGTCGACCCCGGCGTCTCCCTGAAGGAGGTGAGCCGGTGGATGGCCGAGCGTGCCGTGGGCTCCGTCCTCGTCATGAAGGACGAGGAGCTGCGCGGCATCGTGACCGACCGCGACCTCGCGCTGCGTGGCCTCGGCGGCGGCCTGCCGCCCGACACACCGGTGGATGCGGTGATGTCGACCGAGGTCGTCACCGTCGACGCCGACGACGATCTCCAGGCGGCGTACCTCACCTTCCGCCGTACCGGCGTGCGTCGGCTGCCGGTCCTCGACCGGGGCCGGGTGGTCGGGGTGCTGACGACCGACGACCTGTTCCTGGACGTCTTCGGACGGCTGGCCGATCTGCTCGGAACCGTCGCATGGAGCGTGCTCCAGGAACCGCCCGGACCGCCCTCCGCCTGCGGCGGAGCGAATGAAGCCTGAACCGGGCCGGTCTGGAACCACCGCGCTGCACGAGGACAGCCCGCCGAACTCCTGGGAACCGGGCCGTCACCGGTCGGCGGGCCGGAGCCGTCCGCCCTCTCCGTCCCCGCACTGACCGCCCCCTGAGTTCTTCGCCGCCCTGAACGGCTTCCCGCCCGGTCTCAGCGCCGCCGGCAGGGACGTTCGGCCCTCTTCGAGGAAGGCGACGGAACGACCAAGGCTCACGTGGTGCTGAAGACCGGCACCACGTCCCTCACCGCCCACGGATCCGCGCACTGCCATCCGGCGGACAGCAACGTGCCGGAGATCGGCGACGAGCTGGCGGCGGGCCGGGCCATGAACGACCTGGCTCAGCAGCTTCTCAGCAGGACGACCGTGTGGACGAGGCACGTAGCGTGGGCTGGAGCGTACTCGCCGTCGGGCGGGCGAGCATCGTGACGGAACCCGACGCGGTACGCAGGCTCCTTCAGCACGCCCACGCCACACCATGGGCGGGCGGTGCGCGCGCCATGTGGGTGTCGATCCGGCCCAGAAGTCTCACCGGCCGCCGCATCACGCCGGCGGATCAGTAGCCGAGGACCGCGGACTTCACGTCGTCGGCGTCCTTGCGCCGCCCACCACTCGTGCTGCCGGAGCGGCCCTCACCGGGATGACCTGGTGAGGCCCGCTCGTGACGGACTCATGGTCCGCGGCTTCGGTCGAGGCCGAGGCGCGGCCAGCGCCTGTCAGCCTTTCAACTCCCCCGCGATCCCGGACGCCCAGGCCTCCACGGCCTCGAAGTCCCGGAAGTCCCCGCCGTTCCCGGAGCGCACGATCCTCCGGGCCAGCCAGCCGTCCGCGTCGTCGTCCAGGCAGCCACCGAAGGTGGCGTGGCCTCGTGCGTGCAGGTCCTGCATCGCGCGGCGCACCCCGCGCACGGGCGGGATGTCCCGCTCGGACGCGGAGGTGTCGAGCGGGCCGCTGCTGAAGAACCACACGGGCCGCTCGGCGAGGTCCTTGCGGTGGCGGCGGATGAGGGTCCGGGCGTCCTTGTGCCAGCGGCCGGCGTACAGTCCGCCGCCGACCACGACCGCGTCGTACCGGTCCACGAAGGGCACGGACGCGGCCCGCATCGTCTCGACGGTCAGCCCCTTCTCGCGCAGGGCATCGGCGATCGACTCGGCGATGTGCGCCGTCGATCCGTTCTTGGTGCCGTAGGTGACCAACACGGTGCCGGTCATGGGATGGCCCTCCTCTCAGAGTCCGCGCAGCCAGTCGTCGGCCGCGCCGTGCAGCGCCTGCTCCTCGCGGATGCGGGCGTCGTCCTGGCGGTAGGTCAGTTGATCGACCACGTCCACCACGCCGTCCGTCTGGCGGGTCATGGAGACGGCGATCTCGGTCTCGGTCCTGCGTTCCATGTGGCCGGTGAGTGTGACGACGCCTTCCGCCACGGCTACCTCGATGCTGCGGGGCGGTATCCACAGGGCCCGTACGAGGACTTCCTCGATCACCTCGTCGCGGATCTCGTCGTCGGGGCGCAGGAACACCTGGAGCAGGTCGCGGCGCGTGACGATGCCGACCAGCCGGTCCTCCTCGTCGAGGACGGGGAGCCGCTCCACGTGGCGTCCGGCCATGGTCCGGGCCGCCTCGACGATGGTGTCCTCGGCGTGCACGGTGACCGGTGGGTCCGACATCAGCTCTCCGGCCGTACGGGCCTGTGCCTTGGCCGCCTGCTTCCTGGCGCCGCGCGTCAGCTGGCCGAGCGGTGTGCGGTGCTTTTCCCCATAGGGGTCGGGAGCGGCGGCCTGGCGCACCATCAGGTCGGTCTCGGAGACGACCCCGATGACCTTGTCGTCGTCATCGATCACCGGCAGGCCGCTGATCCGGTGGTCGGCGAGGAGTCGCGCGACCTCCTTGAAGGGCGTGCCGTAGGCGGCGTGGACGACGTCCGAGGTCATCACGGAGCCCACCTTGTTGTGCCTCATCTCGGTTTCCTCCTCGGCCCTCAGCGGAGCCGGCGCAGATAGGGGTCCTGGGGCCGGCGCGGCAGCAGTCGTACCCGTGCGTCGAGCACGGTGACGCCGCCCGGCGTGGCCAGGACGGGGTTGAAGTCGGCCTCGGCGAGCTGCGGCAGGTCCGCCGCCATCCGGGACAGCCGCAGGAGCAGTTGCTCCAGGGCCTCGAGGTCGACGGGTCCGTTGCCGCGGGTGCCGAACAGCAGGGGTGCGCAGCGCGGGGACGTGATCAGGTCGTGCACGTCGTGGTCGGTGAGCGGCGCGAGCCGGGCGATGGGGGTCCCCCCGGTCGAGCGAAGCCGAGACTGGGGGAGGTCGGCGAGGATCTCGGTGGCCGTACCGCCGAGTCCGAAGAGCACGAGTGGGCCGAACACCTCGTCCTGGACGACTCCGGCGAACAGCTCGGTGCCGCGCCGGGCGAGCGACTGGACGACCACGCCGGTCATGAGGTCGCCGAAGCGGGCCTCCAGGTCCCGGAAGGCGGCGCGGACCTGCGGCTCGCCGCGAAGGTCGAGGTGGACCGCCCGCTCCTCGCTCTTGTGGACGAGGCCCGGCCAGTGGGCCTTCATGACCACCCGGCCGTCGGCGCCCTGCAGTCGTTCGGCGGCGCGCACGGCGTCGTCCTCGGTCTCGGCCCAGGTCCAGGGGATCTGCGGGATGCCGTAGCAGGCGAGGAGGTCGGCGCAGGTGCGCGGGGCGAGCCAGCCGCCGTCCGGGTGTGCGGCCAGGTGGGCGTCGGCCATGGCGTGGGCCCGCTCGGTGTCGACGTCGTCGAGTGCCGGTACGGTGCCGGCCGGCCGGGCCAGCCAGGCCGCGCGGTCGGCCGCGCGGGCCAACGCGCGTGCCGCCGCCTGCGGTTCGGCGTAGGCCGGGATGGTACCGCCCGCGTCGGCGGCGGACAGCAGCTTCACCGGCAGGTCCTGCTCCAGGCGTACGGCGAGGACCGGCTTGGGCCTGCGGCCGGGCGCCCCGGTGAGGGCCCGCACCAGGTGGTCGCCGGTCGCGGTGGCGAGAGCGGTCGGGACCAGGGCCACCAGGACGGCGTCGATGCCCGGATACTCCATGAGCGCGTCGACGCAGTCCGTGAGCTGTTCCTCGGTCACGGCGGCGGTGGCGTCTATCGGGTTGCCGATGGTCGCTCCGTCGGGCAGCACGGCGAGCAGTTCGTCGATCATCGTCGGGGTGAACGGCGGCAGGGCGAGCCCTGCCTCGGCGCAGGCGTCGGCGGCCAGTACTCCGGCGCCGCCCGCGTTGGTGACGATGGCGACGCGGTTGCCCTCCGGCAGCGTCTGGGAGTACAGCAGGGCGGCCGCTTCGAGGAGTTCGCCGACCGAGCTGGTGGCGGTGATACCGGCCTGGGTGAACAGGGCCCGGCGGGTCACGGTGGGGGTGGCCGCGGCCGCGGTGTGCGAGGCGGCGGCCCGGCGACCGGCCGCGGACCGGCCGGCGTCCACGGTCAGCACCGGCATCCGGCGGGCAACCCGGCGGGCGGTACGGGAGAACGCGCGCGGGTTGCCGAAGGACTCCAGGTGCAGCAGGGCGAGATCGGTGCGGCCGTCGGTCTCCCACCACTGGAGCATGTCGTTGCCGCTGACGTCGTACTTGTCGCCGAGCGAGACGAAGGTGGACACGCCGATGCCGAGCCGGGACAGGCCGTCGAGCAGGGCGATGCCGATGCCTCCGGACTGGACGGCGACGCCGGCGCTGCCGGGGCGGGGGTGGCCGTCGGCGAAGGTGGCATCGAGGCGCAGGCCGGGCTCCGTGTGGGAGATGCCGAGGCAGTTGGGGCCGACCATGCGCATGCCGTAGGTACGGCATGCGGTGCGCAGCTCCTGGGCCTGCTCGGCGTCGAGGCCCGAGGTGACGACGAGGAGGGCGCGGACACCGGCCTTGCCGCACTCCTCGGCGGTCGCCGGGACCGCCGCCGCGGGCACCGCCACGACCACCAGGTCCGGGGTCCGGGGCAGGGCGCTGACGGACGGGTAGCACGGCACACCGAGGATCGAGGCCACGCTCGGATTCACGGCGAAGAGGCGGCGGGTGAAGCCGCCGGTGTGGATGTGGTGGAGGATCGCCCGGCCGACCGAGCCCGGTGTGCGTCCGGCGCCGACGACGGCGACCGCCTCCGGGCACAGCAGCGGCCGCAGGCTCGCCACGTCCGCGGAGCGGCCCCGGGATTCGACGGCCGAGAGGTAGGCGTCGTCCTCGTCGAGGTGGATGGTGCAGCGCGTTTCGGGACCCTCGAAGCGGCGGGACGTCCGCAGGCCGAGGTCGGCGAAGAGCCGCAGCACCTCGCGGTTCTCGCTCAGCGCGTCTGCTGTGAAGGTGGTGATGCCGTCGGCGCGGGCCGCGGAGACCAGATGCTCGACGAGCAGGGTGCCGACGCCCCGGTGGTGCAGTCCGTCGGCGACGGCGATGGAGATCTCCGCGGCGTCCTTCTCCCCGCCGGTGTCGTACTCGGCGAGGCCGAGCACCCGGCCCCGTGTCTCGGCCAGCAGCGCCCGGTAACCGGGGCGGGCCGGGGCACACGCCCGGTCGGCGGCCATGCCGGCCGAGCGCCGGCTCACCGAGAAGAACCTCAGACGGAGGTTCTCCGAGGACATCTCGTCGTAGAACCGCTTCAGCCTGTCGTGGTCGCCGGAGGTCGCGGGCCGGATGCACACGGTGGTGCCGTCCGCGAGCAGCGCGTGGACGGGGGATCGTTCGAGCAGGTCGTCGGTCATCGCGGGTCTCCTCCATACCGGTTGACACTTCGAGCATCCAGCGCGGCGGGGCCTGGTCCCATGGGCTGTCCGGGGCGTACCGGGGGCCGGTCGGCCCAACGTTCGCCGCCGGTCGTCCCGGGTCCCGGGCATGCGGAAGGGGCCGGTGATCGGCGGCACCGGCCCCTTCCAGAGCGTGGTCAGTCGTCGGCGACCAGGGCCGTGAGGTCCAGGAGCCGGTTGGTGTAGCCCCATTCGTTGTCGTACCAGCCGAAGACCTTGGCCAGGGTGCCGTTGGCCTGGGTCAGGGCCGGGTCGAAGACGCAGGAGGAGGGGTCGCCGATGACGTCACGGGAGACGATCGGGGCCTTCGACACCCGCAGGATGCCGTTGAGCACGCCCTCGGCCGCCGCCTCGAACGCGGCGTTGATGTCGTCCGGGCTCGCTTCACGCCCGAGCACCACCGCGAGGTCGGTGAGCGAACCGTCCTCCACCGGTACGCGGACCGCGATGCCGTCCAGCGCCCCGGCCAGTTCCGGCACCACCAGGCCCACCGCGCGGGCGGCGCCGGTGCTGGTCGGGATGATGCTGAGGGCGGCGGAGCGGGCTCGGCGCAGGTCCTTGTGCGGACTGTCCAGCAGGGACTGGTCGTTGGTGTAGCCGTGGATGGTGGTCATCACGCCACGTTCGATACCGAAGGCCTCGTCGAGGACCTTCACCATCGGGGCGACGCAGTTGGTGGTGCAGGAGGCGGCGGAGATGATCCGATGCCGGTGCCGGTCGTAGGTCCGGTCGTTGACGCCCATGACGATGGTGGCGTCGACACCCTTGCCGGGCGCGGACAGCAGGACCGTGTGGGCGCCGGCCTTCAGATGCAGGGCGGCGGAGTCCCGGTCACGGAACCGGCCGGTGGACTCGATGACGATCCCGGCGCCGTAGTCCAGCCAGTTCAGGGCGCCCGGGTCGCGTTCGGCGGTGACGGCGATACGGCGCCCGTCGACGGTGATCGAGCTGTCGTCGTGGACGACGTCCCGCCCGATGTGTCCGAACGTCGAGTCGTACTCCAGGAGATGGGCGAGCGTCGCGGGCGAGGTGATGTCGTTGATCGCGACGACCTCGACGTCCTGCGTGCCCGCTTCGGCGCGGTCGAGTGCCGCGCGCAGGTAGGTACGGCCGATCCGGCCGAAGCCGTTGATGCCGACGCGTACGGTCATGACGACGAACTCCTTTCAGGGGCGAGGGTGTTCAGCCGGTCCAGGTCCAGTCGGCGACCTCGGGCAGGTCGGTGCCGTGGGCGCGGATCCAGGCCTGGTGACGGGTACGGGCATCGGCCATCTGCTGACGCACGCCGGCCGCGCGGACGGCGAGGCCGGGGACGCGGTCGATGACGTCCATGACCAGGCGGTAGCGGTCCAGATCGTTGCGGACGACCATGTCGAACGGGGTGGTCGTGGTGCCGGACTCCTTGTAGCCGCGCACGTGCAGGTTCGCGTGCCCGGTGCGGCGGTAGGCGAGGCGGTGGATCAGCCAGGGGTAGCCGTGGTAGGCGAAGATCACCGGTTTGTCGGCGGTGAACAGACCGTCGTACTCGGCGTCGCTCATCCCGTGCGGGTGTTCCTCCTTCGGGAGCAGCCTCGTCATGTCGACTACGTTGACCACGCGCACGGCCAGTTCCGGCAGCTGGCGGCGCAGCAGCTGGGCGGCGGCCAGCACCTCCTGGGTGGGCACGTCACCCGCGCAGGCAAGGACCACATCGGGCTCGCGGGTGCCGTTCTCGGTGCCGGCCCACTCCCAGATCCCGGCGCCGCGCGCGCAGTGCACGCGGGCCTGGTCCATGGAGAGCCAGTCGAAGCAGGGCTGCTTGCCCGCCACGATCACATTCACGTAGTCACGGCTGCGCAGGACGTGATCGGCCACCGACAGCAGGGTGTTGGCATCCGGCGGGAGGTACACCCGGACGACCTCCGGGCTCTTGTTCAGCACATGGTCGACGAAGCCGGGGTCCTGGTGCGAGAAACCGTTGTGGTCCTGGCGCCACACGTGCGAGGTCAGCAGGTAGTTGAGGGAGGGGATGGGCGCGCGCCAGGCCAGCTCTCTGGAAGTCTTCAGCCACTTGATGTGCTGGTTGACCATCGAGTCGACGATGTGCACGAACGCCTCGTAGCAGGAGAACAGCCCGTGCCGGCCGGTCAGCAGATAGCCCTCCAGCCAGCCCTGGCAGGTGTGTTCGGAGAGGATCTCCATCACCCGGCCGTGCCGGTCCAGGTGTTCGTCGACCGGCAGCCGCCCGGCCTGCCAGGCCTTGCCGCTGACGTCGAAGACGGCCTGGAGCCGGTTGGAGGCGGTCTCGTCGGGGCCGACGATGCGGAAGTCCCGGCGCAGCCGGGTGTCCTTCATGACCCGGGCCAGGAGGTCGCCGAGGACGCGGGTGGGTTCGTGCAAGGAGGTGCCCGGCTTGTCGACGGGGACGGCGAACTCGTCGAGGTCGGCCAGGGGCAGGTCGCGGACGAGCAGCCCGCCGTTGGCGTACGGCGACGAGCCCAGGCGGCGGGCCCCGTCGGGCACACAGGCGAGCACGTCGGCGGCCGGCCGCCCGTCGGGGCCGAAGAGCTCCTCGGGCCGGTACGACCGCAGCCAGTCCTCCAGTTGCCGCAGGTGCTCGGGGTTCTCGCGGACGCCGGCCAGCGGGACCTGGTGGGCCCGCCAGGTGCCCTCGACCGGCACGCCGTCCACCTCGGCCGGACCGGTCCACCCCTTCGGCGTCCGCAGCACGATCACCGGCCAGTGCACGCGCTCGGTGACACCGTCCTCGCGGGCCGAGCGCTGCATGACGGCGATCCGGTCCAGCGCGTCGTCCATCGCCGCCGCCATGGCCCGGTGAACCTCGCGCGGGTCATCACCCGTGACATGGATCGGATCGTGGCCGTATCCCCGGAGCAGCGAGTCGAGTTCGGCCTCGGGCAGGCGGGCCAGGACAGTCGGGTTGGCGATCTTGTAGCCGTTGAGGTGCAGGATCGGCAGGACGGCGCCGTCGTGGACCGGGTCGAGGAACTTGTTCGAGTGCCAGGAGGCGGCCAGCGGACCGGTCTCCGCCTCGCCGTCGCCGATCACACAGGCGACCAGCAGGTCCGGGTTGTCGAGCGCCGCGCCGTAGGCGTGCGCAAGGGAGTAACCCAGCTCGCCGCCCTCATGGATCGAGCCGGGTGTCTCCGGGGCCACATGACTCGGCACACCACCGGGGAAGGAGAACTGCTTGAAGAGCCGGCCCATCCCCTCCCCATCTCGCGACACGTCGGGGTAGGTCTCGCTGTAGCTGCCCTCCAGCCAGGAGTTGGCCAGCACGGACGGGCCGCCGTGCCCCGGCCCCCACACGCACAGCGCGTCGAGACCGCGCGCCCTGATCACCCGGTTGAGGTGCGTGTACACGAGGTTGAGGCCCGGTGAGGTGCCCCAGTGGCCGAGCAGCCGGGGCTTGATGTGCTCGGGCCGCAGCGGTTCGGTGAGCAGCGGGTTGGACATCAGGTAGATCTGGCCCGCCGCGAGGTAGTTGGCGGCACGCCAGTGCGCGTCCAGGGTGCGCAGTTCCTCGTCGGACAGTACGGTGGCGTCCTGGTGTTCGACCTTGGACATGAGATGGCTCCGTGAGTCGGTCGTCGGGCGGTGGACAGGCCAGGTTGGTGAAGCCGCAGGAGGGGGTGCCGGCAACGGGGCAACGTCTGGTCGTGATCTTCGAGTGGCGGGTCGTCGCCGGCAAAGGCGGGACGATCGAACGGAGGACCTCAGCGAGGCGCGGAGCGGCCGGTCACCGCACTCACGTCCGTTCGGGAACGACGGCGACCGGGCAAGCGGCATGGTGCAGGACCCCGTGGGCCACCCGGCCGAGCTGGAGCCCGAGGTGCCCGGTGTTGCGCCGGGCCCCGACCACCAGCAGGTCGGCGGTGTGAGAGGCGGCCAACAACACCTGGCGGGCGGGGCCTTCGACGGTCTGCCGGTGCACGTGCACTTTCTCCGGGACCTCGCTCAGTGCCTCCTCCAGCGTGTCGGAGGCCTGCTGCTCGTGCAGCCGGGCGGGTTCTCCGGACAGCAGAGGGTGATCGGTGGTCTCACGCGCGGGGGCCCGCCAGGCTCGTACGGCGTCGACGTCGGCGCCCCGCAGTTCGGCCTCCCGCAGGGCGAAGCCCACAGCCTCCTCGCCGCCGACGCCGAGCACGATCCGGCCGCCGCTCCCGATGCGGACCTGGTTGTCGTGGCTGCCACGGAGCACGACCACCGGGCAGTGGGCCTGCGCGGCGACGGTCAGGCCGACCGAGCCGAGCAGCATCTCGACGAAACCGCTGCGTCCCCGGGAGCCCAGCACCAGCGCAGCAGCCTCGCGGCTCTCGTGCACCAGCGCGTACTCCGGCTCCTCCGGCAGGATGTCGGTGGTGACCTTCAGGCCGGGCTGCCTGCGGTGGGCCCGCTGAGCGGCGAGGTCGACCACGTCCTCGGCCATCAGCTCGTCGGACGGCTTGGTGAGGTCGTCGGCGAGGGACTCGCCCTCGTACCGCTCCCACAGCGAGGCGTACACCAGCCGGAGCGGCGCCCCGCGCAGGGCGGCCTCGTCGGCCGCCCAGTCGACGGCCCGCAGGCTGGACTCGGAGCCGTCGACCCCGACCACGACGGGCAGGTCCACCGTGCTCACCGCCCCGCGCCCATGTCGAACACGATCCGGGCCTTGACCTGGCCGCGCAGCACGTCCTCGATCGACTCGTTGACGGTGGCCAGCGGACGGGTCTCGTAGACGACCCTGGTCCGGCCGGCCGCGTGCAGCTGGAACACCTCGGCGAGGTCCTGCCGGGTGCCGACGATCGAGCCGATCACGCTCGTGCCGTTCAGCACGGTGTCGAAGATCGGGACCCGGACGGTGCCGTGCGCGGGCAGGGCCACCATCACCAGCTTGCCGCCGCGCCGCAGGCCGGAGTTGACGGCCTCGAAGGCGGCGTCGTTCACGGCGAGCGCGATCGCCGCATGCGCTCCGCCGTGCCGCCTGAGCACCTCGCCCACGTCGTCCTTGCGGGCGTCGACGACGAGATCGGCGCCGAGTTCGGCGGCGAGCTCCAGCTTGTCGTCGGTGACGTCGATGGCAGCCACCTGGGCGCCGGCGATCTTCGCGTACTGGAGGGCCAGATGGCCCAGGCCGCCGACGCCGGAGATCGCTACGAGCTGGGCGGGCCGTACGCCGGCGACCTTGAGCGCCTTGTACGTGGTGACGCCGGCGCAGGTCAGCGGGGCGGCGTCGAAGGGGGTGACGCCCTGCGGGACCGGCTGGGCGAAGTCGGCCCAGGCGAGCATCTTCTCGGCGTAACCGCCGTCGCAGCCGTAGCCGGTGTTGACCTGCTGCTCGCACAGGGTCTCCCAGCCGGACAGGCAGTGGTCGCACCGCCCGCACGCCTTGCCCAGCCACGGCACGGCGACCCGCTGCCCCACGCTCAGGTGGGTGACGCCCTCGCCGAGCTTCTCGACGAGTCCGACGCCCTCGTGTCCGGGCACGAACGGCGGGTTCGGCTTGACCGGCCAGTCACCGTGCGCTGCATGGATGTCGGTGTGGCACAGCCCGGAGGCCTCGACGCGGACGCGGACCTGGCCGGGGCCGGGCTCGGGGTCGGGGCGCTCCTCGATGACCAGGGGCTCGCCGAAGGCTCGTACGACCGCTGCCTTCATGATCTGTTCTCTCCTCGGGGTGGGTCAGCCGTGGGCTACG
Source organism: Streptomyces sp. NPDC001980 (assembly GCF_040296885.1). NCBI lineage: Bacteria > Bacillati > Actinomycetota > Actinomycetes > Kitasatosporales > Streptomycetaceae > Streptomyces > Streptomyces sp. NPDC001980. Next base: position 23,332 of record NZ_JBEOYD010000069.1, read on the forward strand.
ACGGCGACGGGGGCGGTGGAGTGGTGCAGGACGGCGTGGGTGACATGGCCGATGTGGGCGCCCAGGGCACCGTGGCGGATCCGCCGGCCGACGACGACCAGCGAGGCCTCCCGGGACTCCTCGACGAGCTGCTCTGCGGCGCTGCCGTAGCGGGACTCCTCTGTGGTCTTCACGTCCGGGTACTTCTGTCGCCACGGGCTCAGCACCTCGGCGAGGGCCCGGGACTGTTCCAGGGCCAGTGCCTCGTACAGGGGCGGGTTCACAGGCATCCCGTACGCGTAGTACGGGGGCGGGAACCAGGCGTGCACGACCCGCAGCGAGGTGGCCCGGCGCAGGGCGGCGTCGAAGGCGAACTCGATCAGCGCCTCGTCCGGGTGGTCGGTGTCGAGACCGAGGACGACGGGCCGGAAGGGTGTCGCGGCGGACGGAATACCCGCCGGGTCGGCCTCGTGCTCGTCGGCGGCCTGCTCCCCGGCCCGCACCAGCACCGTGGGGCACTCGGCGTGGGCCACGACGCTCAGGCTCACCGAACCGACCAGGAGGCCGCCGACACCGCCGAGGGCCCGGGAGCCGAGAACGAGGAGGTCGGCCGTCTTCGACGCCTCGGCGAGAACCTCGCCGGGGTTGCCGGACAACTGCTCGCCGACCACCTCGACCCCGGGATGCCTCAGCCGCAGGCCCTCCGCGGACTCCCGCGGGATGCGCTCGGTCCAGTGCTGGTGGGTCTCGGGGCCGAGCAGCGGAGCCTGTGCCATGGGGTCGGGGACCGGTTCCCAGACGTGGACGATCTTCAACGGCAGGCCGCGCAACTCCGCCTCGCGGGCCGCCCATTCAGCGGCTGCCCGACTCTCGGCCGAGCCGTCGAGACCTGCGGTGACCGTACGGAGCATGGTCTTCACCTCCTGCGCCAAGGACCCCTGCGGGGGATCCGGTTCCAGCGTCGTGTTCAGGGGGTCCGGCGGGCAGGGGCCACACGTCCCGGACAGGGGCCGTTCGGCCCCGGGCCCGGGCGGTGGGACCGATCGCGGTCCCACCGCCCGGCGGGTGTTCAGCGCAGCCACGCGTTGGTGCGGACGAAGGGCAGCCGGGCCCACAGCCGCCCCAGGCCGAGGGTGTCGCCGGCGGCCGCGACGGCCAGGGCGATCAGGACCACGGCGTAGATGAGGTGGTAGTCGGCGAACGGGTTGGTGGACATGCTCACGGAGCCGTCCGAGAGGTGCTTGGCGGGCGGCCACTCGGCCATCCACATGAGCGCCATCATCGCGGTGCCCGCGACGGCGGCCAGGCGCAGCGCAACGCCGGCGGTCAGGGCCAGGCCGACGCCGAGGAGGCCGAGCATGAACAGCCAGTCGGCCCAGGTGTCCCCGGCCCAGGAGTGGAAGGTGGACTCCAGCGGGCCGGCGGCGACGGAGCTGAGGAAGCCCTTGGTCGGCGAGCCGCCGTCGATCCAGCCCTTGCCGGAGGGGGTGGCGTAGCCGAGGCCGAAGGTCTTGTCGAGGAACGCCCACAGGAAGACGAACCCGGTGACCAGCCGCAGGGAGGCGAGGACGTAGGCCCCTACGGTGTCCGTGTCGCTGACCGCCGACACGGCGAGCTCGGATGAGGAGCCGGTCCGGTTCCTGCGGAACGAAACCCGGAATCCGGAGCTACGGTGAGGGTGCTCGTGCACGGCCATGGTGGTGATCCCTTCGGGGAGTCGGGGGAGGTTCGTTCCTTGCCTTACGTCCATCACTCTCGTGGTCCGCGAACGTCCGCACCGGATGCCGAAGGTCCGCACCCGTTGGGCTGAACGGCCCTGTCCGCAAGGCCTGTTGGACATGCCCACGACGCTTGCACCGCGCCCGGACTCACCCCTGTCAGTAGGCCTCCACCCCCTGCCCACGGAACTGTCCACGCACCCGCTCGACCAGTTCCACCGACGGACCGGGCGTGTCCTGCAACGCGAAGGGAATGCCGAGTGCCGTGTACTTCGACGCGCCCAGTTTGTGGAAGGGGAGGACGTCGACCCGCTGGACCGCGGGGAGCTCGGAGACGAAGCGGGCCAGGCCGTCGATGGGCTCCGGGGCGTCGGTCCAGTCGGGGACCAGGACGTAGCGGATCCACATGGGGACGCCGAGGCGGTCGAGGCGGGTGGCGAAGTTCAGAGTGGGGGTGAGTTCGCCACCGGTCAGGGCGCGGTAGGTGCGGACGTCGAAGGACTTGATGTCCAACAGGACCAGGTCGGTGTGGGAGAGGAGTTCGTCGGTGGCGCGGGCGCCGAGGAAGCCCGAGGTGTCGAGGGCCGTGTGCAGGCCGGCCTCCTTGCAGCGGCGCAGGATCTCGCCGGTGAAGGCGGGCTGGAGGAGCGGTTCGCCGCCCGTGATGGTCACTCCGCCGCCGGCCGTGGTGACGAAGGCGCGGTATTTCTCGATCTCCGCCATCACCTCGTCGACGGTCGTCTCCTTGCCGTCGCGCATGTGCCAGGTGTCCGGGTTGGCGCAGTACAGGCAGCGCAGCGGGCAGCCGGAGACGAAGAGGACGAACCGGGTCCCGGGACCGTCCACGCCGGTGGACAGGTCCCAGGAGTGGATCCGGCCGCGCTGCACCGTGCTCACAGCGATCCGTGGAAGGTACGGCTGATCACGTCGAGCTGCTGCTCGCGGGTCAGGCGGACGAAGTTGACGGCGTATCCGGAGACTCGGATGGTCAGGTCCGGGTACTTCTCCGGGTGTTCCATCGCGTCTTCCAAGGTGGCGCGGTCGAGGACGTTGACGTTCATGTGGAAGCCGCCGGCCGCCGTGTAGGCGTCGAGGATGCCGACCAGGTGGCCGGCGCGTTCGGCCGGGTTGTGGCCCAGGCCCTCGGGCGTGATGGTCGTGGTCAGGGAGATGCCGTCGCGGGCCTGTTCGTACGGCAGTTTGGCCACCGAGAGGGCGGAGGCGGCGACACCGTGGCGGTCGCGGCCGTTCATCGGGTTGGCGCCGGGTGCGAAGGGCTGTCCGGCGTGGCGGCCGTCGGGGGTGTTGCCGGTGTGCTTGCCGTAGACGACGTTCGAGGTGATGGTGAGGACGGACTGGGTGTGTTCGGCGTCGCGGTAGGTGGGGTACTGGCGCACCTTCGCCATGAAGGACTCCACCAGGCCGACGGCGATGCTGTCGGCACGGTCGTCGTTGTTGCCGTACGCCGGGAAGTCGCCCTCGGTCTGGAAGTCGACGGCGAGTCCGGTGGCATCCCGGAACACCTTCACCCGGGCGTACTTGACGGCGGACAGGCTGTCGGCAGCGACCGAGAGACCGGCGATGCCGCACGCCATGAAGCGGTGCACGGGGTAGTCGTGCAGGGCCATCTCGATGCGTTCGTAGGCGTACTTGTCGTGCATGTAGTGGATGACGTTGAGGGCGTTGACGTACGTCCGGGCCAGCCAGTCCAGGACGTGGTCGTAGGCCGCTGAGAGTTCCTCGTAGTCGAGGTACTCCCCGGTCAGCGGAGGTGCCGAGGGGGCGACCTGTTCGCCGGTCATCTCGTCGCGGCCGCCGTTGATCGCGTAGAGCAGGGCCTTGGCGAGGTTGACCCGGGCGCCGAAGAACTGCATCTGCCGGCCGACCTGCATCGCCGACACGCAGCAGGCGATCGCGGTGTCGTCACCGGTGCGCGGGCGCAGCAGTTCGTCTGACTCGTACTGGACGGCACTGGTGTCGATCGACACCCGGGCGCAGAACTCCTTGAAACCGGCAGGCAGTTGGGGCGACCACAGCACGGTCAGGTTGGGTTCGGGGGCGGGGCCGAGGTTGTACAGGGTCTGGAGGAGCCGGAAGGAGGTGCGGGTGACCAGGGTGCGTCCGTCGGCGCCCATGCCGCCGATGGACTCGGTCACCCAGGTCGGGTCGCCGGAGAACAGGGCGTCGTACTCGGGGGTGCGCAGGAACCGCACGATCCGCAGCTTGATCACGAAGTCGTCGATCAGTTCCTGGGCGCGCGTCTCGTCGAGGACGCCGTCCGCCAGGTCCCGCTGGAGGTAGACGTCGAGGAAGGAAGAGGTGCGGCCGAGCGACATCGCGGCGCCGTTCTGCTCCTTCACGGCGGCGAGGTAACCGAGGTAGAGCCACTGCACGGCCTCGTGCGCGGTGGCGGCGGGCCGGGAGACGTCACAGCCGTACGTCGCCGCCATCTGCTTCAGTTCGCCCAACGCCCGGATCTGCTCGGCGAGTTCCTCCCGGTCACGGATCACCTCGGTGCCGGACCCGCAGGCGTCGAGCTTGGCCCGCTCGGCCTTCTTGGCCTCGATCAGCCGGTCCGTGCCGTAGAGCGCCACGCGCCGGTAGTCGCCGATGATCCGGCCGCGGCCGTAGGCGTCGGGCAGTCCGGTGATGACGCCGGCCTTGCGGGCGGCACGCATCTCGGGGGTGTAGGCGTCGAAGACGCCGTCGTTGTGGGTCTTGCGGTAGGTGCCGAAGACCCGCGTCACGAACGGGTCGGGCTCGTAGCCGTACGCGCGCAGCCCGTTCTCCACCATCCGCAGGCCGCCGTTCGGCATGATCGCGCGCTTGAGCGGGGCGTCCGTCTGAAGGCCGACGATCAGCTCACGGTCGGGGTCGATGTAGCCGGGGGCGTGCGAGGTGATGGTCGAGGGGGTGGCGGTGTCGACGTCGAGGATGCCCCGGCGCCGCTCCTCCGGGAACAGCGAGCTGACCTTCGCCCAGACCGCGCGGGTCCGGTCGGTGGGTCCGCTCAGGAACTCCGGGCCGCCCTCGTACGGGGTGTAGTTGGCCTGGATGAAGTCGCGCACGTCGATCCTCCCCCAGCCTTCGGCCGGGGGGACCCCCACGCGCCAGTGGGTGCCTGCGAAGCCCCGCCAGGCGTCTGTCGTGCGGTTGCCGGCTGTCATGGTTGCGGTCATCGTCGGTCCTCTCCCGATCTCTCACTTGGGATGCTTGTCGCTCGCCGCGCTCGCCGGGAGTGCCGCCCGGTCCCCCGGACCGGGGCCGGACGGCCCTGCTCGGCCCGTCACTCGCCGTCGAGGTCCGGGCGGACGAGCGTGCCCGAGCGGGCGTGGACGATCTCGTACGCCGCGTCCAGGGCGCCGATGGCGGCCAGTCCCCCGGTCCGCTCCACGAAGCGGGCGGCCGCCTCCGCCTTGGGGCCCATGGAGCCCTCGGGGAAGCCGGCGCCGCGCAGCCGCGCCGGGGTGGCGTCGAGCACGGGGTGCTGGTCCGGGGTGCCGTAGCCCTCGTACACGCAGGGCACGTCGGTGAGGATGAGCAGGAAGTCGGCCTTCAGTTCCTCGGCGAGCAGGGCAGCTGTGAGGTCCTTGTCGACGACCGCCTCGACGCCGGTGAGGGCCCCGGAGTCCCGGTCGGCGGTGACGGGGATGCCTCCGCCGCCGGCGCAGATCACCAGCGTGCCGCCGTTGAGGAGTTCGTGGAGGGTCTCGGTCTCGACGATGCCCTGCGGGAACGGGGAGGGCACGACGCGGCGCCAGCCCTTGCCGTCCAGCCCCATGCGCCAGCCGCGGCGCCGCGCGAGGGCCTTGGCGACGTCCTGACCGTAGACCTGGCCGACGAACTTGGTGGGCCGTTCGAAGGCCGGATCGTCCGCCCGGACCAGCGTGTGGGTGACCAGAGTGGCGATACGGCGGCCGGGCAGGGCGTTGTGCAGGGCGCGGGCCAGCAGGGCGCCGATCATGCCCTGGGTCTCGGCGCCCAGCATGTCGAGCGGATAGGGGACGGTCAGCGCCGGGTCGGCCGCGCTCTCCATGGCGAGCAGGCCGATCTGCGGGCCGTTGCCGTGGGTGATGACCAGTTCGTGGTCGTGGGCGAGCGCGGCGAGGGCGGTGACGACCCGGTCGACGTTCTCCTGCTGGACGGCCGCGTCGGGGCGGTCGCCCCGGCGCAGCAGGGCGTTGCCGCCGAGGGCGACGACGATACGCATGGTTCAGTCCTCCAGGGTGGCGACGAGGACGGCCTTGATGGTGTGCAGCCGGTTCTCCGCCTGGTCGAAGACGATCGACGCCGGGGACGAGAAGACCTCGTCGGTGACCTCCAGGCCGTCCAGGCCGTGGGCGTCGTAGAGGTCCCGGCCCAGGTGGGTGCTGCGGTCGTGCAGGGCCGGCAGGCAGTGCATGAACTTGACGTCCGGGTTGCCGGTGGCGGCCAGCGTCTTGTCGTTGACCTGGTAGGGCAGGAGCAGTTCGATGCGCTCCCGCCAGGTGTCGGCGGGCTCGCCCATCGACACCCACACGTCGGTGTGCAGAAAGTCGGCACCGTGTACGGCGGTCTCGACGTCCTCGGTGAGGGTGAGGCGGGCGCCGCTGCGCTCGGCGAGCGCCCGGCACCGGGTGACCAGATCGCCGTCCGGCCACAGCGCACGCGGGGCGGCGATGCGGACGTCCATACCGAGCAGGGCACCCATGGACAGCAGGGAGTTGCCCATGTTGTTGCGGGCGTCGCCGAGGTAGCAGTAGGCGATGTCCTGCAGTGGCTTGGCGCTGTGCTCGTGCATGGTCAGGACGTCGCACAGGCTCTGGGTGGGGTGGGCGGTGTCGGTGAGGCCGTTGTAGACGGGGACGCCGGAGCGCTCGGCGAGTTCGGTGACGATCGACTGGACGCTGCCCCGGTACTCGATGGCGTGGAACATGCGGCCGAGCACGCGGGCAGTGTCGGCGATGGACTCCTTGCCGCCGATGTGGGTGTCGCCGGGGCCGAGGTAGGTGGTGTGGGCGCCCTGGTCGGCGGCGGCGACCTCGAAGGCGCAGCGGGTGCGGGTGGAGGTCTTCTCGAAGATCAGCGCGAGGTTCCGGCCGGTGAGCCGGGGCCGCTCGGTGCGGGTGCGCTTCTCGGCCTTGAGGTGGGCGGCGAGGGTGAGGAGGTGGTGGATCTCGGCGGCGGTGAGGTCGAGTTCACTCAGGTAGGAGCGGCCTCGCAGGTCGACGGTCATGGTGATGTCCTGTCAGTTGGCCGGGTCGCGCTGGATCGGGCAGCTCATGCAGCGCGGTCCGCCGCGCCCGCGGCCGAGTTCGGCACCGGCGATGGTGACGATCTCGATGCCCTGCTTGCGCAGGTAGGTGTTGGTGGTGACGTTGCGCTCGTAGCCGACGATCACGCCGGGTGCGACGGCGAGGAAGTTGCTGCCGTCGTCCCACTGTTCGCGTTCGGCGCCCCGGATGTCCTGCGGCGCGGAGAGCATGCGGACCTTGTCGAGGTCGAGGGCCTCGGCGAGCGCGGTCGCCAGGTCGGAGTCGGGGGTCACCTCGAAACCCGTGGTGCGATCGGCGCTCGGAGTGAGGGTCCAGGAGCGCAGGGAGTCGGCGAGCCCGGGGTAGATGGCGAAGGCGTCGCGGTCGACCATGGTGAGGACGGTGTCCAGGTGCATGTAGGCCCGCGCGGAGGGCAGTTGGACGGCTATCAGCCGGGTGGCCGTGCCGTCGGCGAACAGCCGGGCGGCCAGGTTCTCCACCGCTTGGGCGGTGGTGCGCTCCCCCATGCCGACCATCACGGCCCCGTTGCCGAGGACATGGACGTCACCGCCTTCCAGAGTGCCGGCCACGCCGTCCGGCACGAGGGTGCCGGCGAACAACGGGTGGAAGCGGTAGATGGCCTCGGCGTGCAGGCTCTCGCGTCGCCGGGCCGGCTTGGCCATCGGGTTGACCGACAACCGGTCGTAGATCCAGCAGGAGTTGTCGCGCGGGAAGAGGTGGTTGGGCAGCGGCGGAAGCGCGAAGTCGTCGGCGCCCAGGGCGTTCCAGACCAGGCTGTGCGGGGTGGCAAGGGGCAGGTCGCTCTTGAGGATCCCGCCGATGAGGTAGCCGGCCAGGGTCTCCCCGTCGAGCTCGGCGCACAGCACGCGAACGGGGTCGACGAGGGCCGGGCCGACGGTGGCCGGGGTGACGACCCGGTCCAGCAGCCAGTCCCGGGCGCCGTCGGCGTCGAGGGCCTGGGCGAGCAGGTCGGCGAAGTAATGGACGCGGGCGCCGTGGTCACGCAGGACCTGGGCGAAGGCGTCGTGCTCCTCGCGGGCCCGCTTGGCCCACAGGATGTCGTCGAAGAGCAGCGCGTCGACGTTGCGCGGGGTGAGGCGGGAGAGTTCGAGGCCGGGGCGGTGCAGGACGACCTGGCGCAGGGGGCCGACCTCGGAGTCGACGTGGAAGGTGTTCATGGTGGCCTTTCCGGGGGCGCTGGGTCAGTCCTGGTGGTTGAGGGGGTGCGGCTTGCGGGCGCCGCCGACGCGGTTGGTGCGCAGTCCGCGGGGGCGCCGGGGGCTCGGAACCGCCGTCTCCGGGGCGCGCTGCGGGGCATCGGTGCCGGCGGCGGCGAGGCTCTGGCCGCGCTTGAGCCAGACGTAGACCGGCACACCGAGCAGCACGACGAACAGCCCGTAGTAGACGGTCTGGTAGCCGCTGCCCTGGATGGACCAGTAGGAGAAGGCGAGCGCCAGCGCGGCGACGGTCGTGTCGCGGGCCAGACGCTTCGGGCTGAGCGACTCCCGGCCCTTCACCAGCAGCCAGCACAGCTGGGCGGCCGCGGAGAACAGGTACGGGATGACGGCGGTCAGGACGCTCAGCAGCACGATCTTCGTGAAGACGTCCTCGAACCGGGTGTAGCTGAAGACGGTGATCAGCGAGGCAAGCACCGTGGAGGCGACGATCCCGAAGGCGGGCACGCCGTTCTTGCCGCGCAGCCGCGCGAAGGCGGTGGGGAACAGTCCGTCACGGGCGGCGGCGTACGGCATCTCGGCGCACAGCATGGTCCAGCCGTTGAGGGCGCCGATGCCGGAGACGATGGCGGCGACGGCGACCATGTCACCGGCCCAGGTGCCGCCGAAGATGTTGTTCGCGGCGTCGGTGAAGGGCGCGGTGGAGGACCCGAGACCGGCGTGCGAGACGATGCCGAAGACCGCGAGGGTGCCCAGGATGTAGATGACGGCGCAGACGAGGGTGCCGTACACGGTGGCCCTCGGCACGTTGCGGCCCGGCTCCCGCACCCGGCCGGCGACGACCGAGGCCGCCTCCAGGCCCAGGTAGCTGAACAGGGCGATGGCCCCCGCAGCGGAGATCGCGCCCAGTGCCGACTGGCCGCTGGCGTTGAAGGAGCCGAAGTTGTGCGGGTCGACGAAGAACAGCCCGACGGTGGCCATGAAGACCAGCGGGACGAACTTCAGCACCGTGGTGATGACTTGGAAGGCGCCGATGTTCCGTACGCCGGTGAGGTTGATCGCGGCCGGGATCCAGAGGCCGGTCAGTGCGAGGAGCACCGAGATCCACGTCTTGTGGCCGGTGTTGACGAACACCTCGACATAGCCGACCCAGGCCACCACGATCGCCGCGTTGCCGGCCCAGGCGGTGATCCAGTACGACCAGGCGTTCAGGAACCCCGCGAACTCACCGAACGCCTCGCGGGCGTAGACGTAGGGCCCGCCGCTCGCGGTGGTCCGCCCGGCGAGCGAGCCGAAGGTCAGCGCCAGGGCGAGCGCTCCGAGGGTGACGACGCCGAAGGCGACCAGCGCGATCGGCCCGTACGGCGCCAGCGCCGAGGGCAGGGCGAAGACGCCGGTGCCGATGATGCTGCCGATGACAAGGGCGGAGGCGGCGGGGAGACCGAGGGCCGCCGCCACCGGGGCGGCTCGTTTCCCGCTCGTCGGGGTCGTGGACATGGCTGTGCTCCTTGTGCGTGGCGCTGCGGATGAGTCGATGCGGGACCGATCGTTCTGCGCCACGCGGGGGCGCGGGGAGCGGCCGTACGGTCTCAGGGACGTACTGAAGGTCCCGGGCAGCCGGGACCGTTCGGCCCATGCCCCCTCTGCGGCATCCGCCGCACGCTGGCAGTAATAGTCAGTACGCCCCGGCCCGGGAGGTACGCCATGAGCACCACACCGACCCCCACCATGCTGCGCGCCCTTCCCAGCGGAGATCGGGAACGGCTGATGCGCTTCGCCCGGGAGGTCTCCTTCCCTCAGGGGACGCGCCTCTTCGAGGAGGGTGCTCGCGCCGACCGGTTCTGGATCATCCGCTCCGGCCGGGTCGAACTCGACATGCACGTTCCCGGCCGCCGGGCGGCCGTCATCGAGAACCTCGGCCACGACGAACTGATCGGCTGGTCCTGGCTGTTCACACCACATGTGTGGCACCTGGGCGCCGAGGCCACCACACCGGTCCGGGCCTACGAGTTCGACGCCGTCGCCGTCCGGTCCATGTGCCAGGACGACCCGGCACTGGGCAACGCCGTCAGCCAGTGGGTGGGCCAGGTGCTCGCCCACCGCCTGCGCGCCTCCCGTACCCGGCTGCTGGACCTGTACGCCCCGTACGGAGCGGGCGCGGGCGTCTGAACGACCCGCCCCCGGCCCCTTCGGCTCTCCTGGGAGTGACCATGCACGGCATACCGCACATCGTGAGCGACGTCATGACACAGACCGTCGTGAGCGTCGGACGGCAGGCGTCCTTCAAGGAACTCGTGCAGCTGATGCGGGACTGGCAGGTCAGTGCCCTGCCGGTCGTCGAGGGCGAGGGCCGCGTCGTCGGCGTCGTCTCCGAGGCGGACCTCCTGCACAAGGAGGAGTTCCGGGACGGCGACCCCGAGCAGTACACACAGCTGCGCAGGCTCGCCGACCTGACGAAGGCCGGCGCGGTGACGGCCGAACAGCTGATGACCTTCCCCGCCCTCACCACCCGCCCCGACGCCACCCTCGCGCAGGCCGCCCGCACCATGGCACGGGCCAAGGTCAAGAGGCTCCCCGTGGTGGACGAGTTCGGTGTGCTCCAGGGCGTGGTCAGCCGTGCCGACCTGCTCAAGGTCTTCCTGCGCGGTGACGAGGAGATAGCCGAGGAGGTACAGCGCGAGGTCGTCTCCTACCTCTTCCCGCCACCCTCCTCCGCGCTGCACGTCGACGTCCAGGAAGGAGTGGTGAAGCTCGTCGGCCGGATCCGGGACAGTGCCCTCGTCCCCGTGGCGGCGCGGCTGGTCCGGGCCGTAGAAGGGGTGGTGGACGTGGGGTTCGAGCTGACGTCCGACCACGCCGGAGAGGCAAGTGGGGCCGGTCGGCCCTAGTACGACCCGGCCCCGGCGGGCGATGATCGTCCCGGGCAGTACGCAGTCTGCCCTTCATCCGGGGAACCAGGGGACGACATGGCAGAGCCACGCACCTTCTCGGAGCAGGACCCGATCCGCGTGTTCCTGCTGGACGACCACGAGGTCGTCCGGCGCGGCCTGACGGACCTCCTCGACGCGGAACCCGACATCTCGGTCGTCGGCGACGCCGGCACCGTTCAGCACGCCCTCGCCCGGGGCCCCGCCCTGCGCCCGCACGTCGCCGTCCTCGACGTCCGCCTGCCCGACGGCGACGGCATCACGGTCTGCCGGGA